>DATJAC010000202.1:0-14343 GCA_035516655.1 Alphaproteobacteria bacterium
AGGAAAAGGAGCTTCCTCACGCGCGTCTGCCAGGCGGCATTGATGATGTTCGCCTCGATCATCAAGTTGTCGTAGATGAAGTCCGCCGGACGCGCCGCGTTGGCATGGATGCCGCCGACGGTGGCCGCCGCGATAAACACGAACTCGGGCTGCTGGGCCGCCATCCACGCCTCGACGTCCTGGGGACGGCGGAGATCGAGCTCGTCGCGACCGACCGTGAGGATCTTGCACTCTTCGCGCCCGAGGCGCCGGACGATGGCCGAGCCGACCATGCCGCGATGGCCGGCCACCCAAATGCGGCGTCCGCGCAAATCGCTCGACTGCTGCTGCGTGCTTTTGCTTGTCATGCCGTTTCAGCTTGCCGCCGCCCGAGGCTGTCCCGCCCGCGGCTCCCGGCAGCACCGTTCCATAAGAATAAGGGGTAGCATCCGGACGCCGCAGCTGTCCATATCATTTGCCTATTCTCAATCGCCGCAGCGCCGGCAGGCGCGCATGAAACGCCGGTTCCTCCGTCGTCGGGCCGGCATCGGGCCGGGAGGCCGTGCTTGACCTCGGCAGGCCAAGAGCATAAAGCTTTGGGCCGATTCGGAGCGTTTCAGATTGGCGCCGGCGCATGGGGGCTGGCGTCTCTGCGGGCAACCGGATCGCAATCGACCCAGCTTGAACCATTCCGAGGGGCTCGTGAGCCATTCAAAGACCTATTTCGAGGAGGCGGCACGCATCGCCGCGGGGCTCGATCATGCTTTGGTCGACCGGATCGCCGAGGAGCTTGCCGCCTTGCGCGAGCGCCAGGGCCGCCTGTTCCTCCTCGGCGTCGGCGGCAGTGCCGGCAATTGCAGTCATGCCGTGAACGATTTCCGCAAGCTGTGCGGGATCGAGGCCTACTCTCCGGTCGACAACGTCTCGGAGCTCACCGCGCGGACCAACGACGAGGGCTGGGACACGGTGTTTGCCGCCTGGCTCAGGACCAGCCGTGCCAATGCCAAGGATGCGATCCTCATTTTCTCCGTCGGCGGGGGGGATGCCGAGCGCAACGTGAGCGCCAATCTCGTGCGCGCCATCGACGAGGCCAAGGCGCGCGGAATGAAGGTGTTCGGCGTGGTCGGACGGGCGAGCGGCTACACGGCCCAGGTGGGTGACGCGGTCGTCGTCGTTCCCACGGCCCATCCCCAGCGCGTGACGCCGCATTCGGAGGCCTTCCAGGCGGTGGTCTGGCATTGCCTGGTCTCGAACCCGGTGCTCCAGATCAAGGGCACCAAATGGGAGACGGTGCTGGAAGCCCCTGCCCTCGTGAAATGAGGCGTGCGGTCTTCGTCGACCGGGACGGCGTGGTCAACCGTGCCGTCATCCGCGACGGCAAAAGCTACCCGCCGGACTCGCTCGCCGAACTCGAGATCCTTCCGGGTGTCGCGGAAGCGCTGATCGCCCTGCGCAAGGCGGGCTTTCTCGTCATCGTAGCCACCAACCAGCCGGACGTGGGGGCGGGCAAGCAGCGCCGCGAGGTGGTCGAGGCCATGCACGAGCGCTTGCTCAAGGAGCTCGCCCTCGACGACATCCGGGTCTGTTATCACGTCGATGCCGACCGCTGCAGCTGCCGCAAGCCGCTTCCGGGCATGCTCCTCGAGGCGGCGCGCGCGTGGGACATAGCGCTGGGCGAGAGCTTCATGGTGGGAGACCGCTGGCGCGACGTGGCGGCGGGCCGGGCGGCGGGCTGCCGGACCGCCTTTGTCGACTACCGGCTCGAGGAGGCCCGGCCCGAGGGTGCCGACGTGATCGTCGACTCGCTCGCGGCCGCAAGCCGGTGGATTCTCGGGCTCCGGCCGCCGCAATGAGCCTGCCGCGCGGGTGGCCGGGCCCCCTGAGCCGGGCCGAGATGCTTGATTCCGGCGGGACTGTCGGCTAATGGATGCCCCGGCAAAGCTCATGTGCTGGGCCGCGGGACACTTCCAACAGGGCAGGAGTCGAGCGTGAAAACGGTTCTCATCACCGGGGGTGCGGGATACGTCGGCAACCTCTTGACGCCGCAGCTGTTGAAGGCGGGCTACAAGGTCATCGTCTACGACGCGCTCTTCTACGGCCAGGAGACCCTGCCGCTCAAGAACCCCAACTTGACGGTGGTCGAGGGCGATATCCGGGACACGGGCAAGCTGGCACGGCTTTTCAAGGGCGTCGACGTCGTGCTGCATCTGGCGTGCATTTCCAACGATCCGAGCTTCGAGCTCGACGAGGGCTTGAGCAAGTCGATCAATTTCGATTGCTTCGAGCCCATGGTGCTCGCCGCCAAGTCGGCCGGGGTCGCGCGCTTCGTCTACTGCTCGTCGAGCTCGGTCTACGGCGTCAGCGACTCGCCGGACGTGACCGAGGATCACCCGCTCGTCCCCCTCACCCTCTACAACAAGTTCAAGGGCATGTGCGAGCCGCTTTTGTGGAAGCACAAGGGCCCCGGCTTCACCTGCGTCACCATCCGTCCCGCCACCATCTGCGGCTACAGCCCGCGCACGCGGCTCGATCTCTCGGTCAACATTCTGACCAACCACGCGGTCAACAAGGGCAGGATCACCGTCTTCGGCGGCGAGCAGAAGCGGCCGAACCTCCACATCCAGGACATGTGCGACGCCTACCAGCTGATGATCGAGGCGCCGGCGGAGAAGATCGCGGGCGAGACCTTCAACATCGGCTACCAGAACCAGAAGATCATCGAGATCGCCGAGATCGTGCGCAAGGTGGTCGAGGAGGTGTTTCCCGAGAAGCGGCCGATCGAGATCGTGCGCACCGAATCGAACGACAACCGCTCCTACCACATCAATTCGGACAAGATCTTCCGCGTCCTCGGCTTCCGGCCCAAGCGCTCGATCGAGGATGCGGTGCGCGATCTCTGTGCTGCCTTCAAGTCGGGGCTGCTCCCCAACAGCTTCGACAACGACTGGTACTACAACGTCCGCACCATGAAGGCGATCAAGGCGGCATGAGCGCTTCGGGGAGCCCGAAAGCGGTTGCGGTCGTCACCGGCGGTGCTGGGTTCATCGGCAGCCACATGGTGGACCTGCTGCTGGCGCGCGGTTACGCCGTGCGCGTGATCGACAACCTCGTCGGCGGCCGGGAGGCCAATTTAGCGCAGCACGCGACGAATCCCGCCCTCAGCCTGGCCGTGGCCGACATCCGCAGCTTCACCCCCGAAAACGCCCTCTTCGCGGGCGTGCGCTACGTCTTTCATTTCGCCGGCATCGGCGACATCGTGCCCTCGATCGAGCGCCCGCTCGAGTACATGTCCGTGAACGTGCAGGGGACTGCTCACATGCTCGAGTGCGCCCGTGCCGCCGGTGTCGCAAAGTTCGTCTACGCGGCTTCCTCGTCCTGCTACGGCCTCGCCAAGACGCCGACGCGCGAGGACCACCCGATCCGGCCGCAGTATCCCTATGCGCTCAGCAAGTACCAGGGCGAGCAGGCCTGCTTCCACTGGCACCAGATCTACAAGCTCCCGGTCAACTCGATCCGCATCTTCAACGCCTACGGCACGCGCTCGCGCACCTCGGGGGCCTACGGTGCCGTCTTCGGCGTCTTCCTGCGCCAGAAGCTCGCCGGCAAGCCCTTCACCGTCGTGGGCGACGGCAGCCAGAGTCGCGACTTTCTCTACGCCTCGGACGTGGCGGCGGCCTTCCTCGCGGCGGCCGAGAGTCCCTGCGTCGGCGAGGTCTACAACCTCGGTGCCGGCCGGCCGCAGACGATCAATCGCCTGGTCGAGCTCCTGGGCGGGGAGAAGGTTTACATCCCCAAGCGGCCCGGCGAGCCCGACTGCACCTTTGCCGACATCGGCAAGATCGGCCGCGACCTCGGCTGGAGGCCCGCGGTGAGCTTCGAGGAGGGGGTCGCCCGCATCGTGCGCGAGATCGACTACTGGCGCGAAGCCCCGCTCTGGGACCCCGAATCGATCGCCAAGGCGACCAAGACGTGGTTCGCCTACCTCTCGCACCCCACGGAGCTTGCCGACCATGACTGAGGACAAGCTCAAGGAGAAGATCAAGTCGGTCGAGGAGCTCTGCAAGGCGATCGGGCCGCGCCCGCGCAAGCAGAAGGTGATCATGTGCCACGGCACCTTCGACATCGTGCATCCGGGGCACGTGCGGCATCTCATCTACGCCAAGAGCAAGGCCGACAAGCTCGTCGTGAGCCTGACCGCCGACGCCCACATCACCAAGGCGAACTTCCGGCCCTTCGTGCCCCAGGAGCTGCGCGCGATAAACCTGGCGGCGCTCGAGATGGTCGATTACGTGATCATCGACAAGGAGGAGAAGCCGCTCAAGAACCTGGACACCATCAAGCCCGATTACTTCGCCAAGGGCTACGAGTACGTGGCGGGCGGCATCGATCCGCGGACCCAGGAGGAGCTTTCCGTTCTCGAGAGCTACGGGGGCGAGTTCATCTACACCCCCGGCGACATCGTGTTCTCCTCCTCGGCGATCATCGAGAGCATGCCGCCCAATCTCTCGCTCGAGAAGCTCCTGTCCGTGCTCGACGCGGAGGACCTCAAGTTCTCCGATCTGCGCGCCGCCCTCCAGCGCTTCGGCCATATCCACGTCCACGTGGTCGGCGACACCATCGTCGACAGCTACACCCAGACGGCCCTTGTCGGCGGCAATACCAAGACGCCGACCTTCAGCGTGCGCTTCGAGAGCCAGACGGACTATGTCGGCGGCGCGGGTGTCGTCGCCAAGCACCTCGCCGCCGCCGGGGCCGACGTCACTTTCACCACGGTCCTGGGCGAGGACAAATTCCGGGACTTCGTTCTGGACGACCTCGCCAAGGCCGGCATCAAGGTCAACGCGATCATCGATCCGACGCGCCCCACCACCAACAAGAACGCCTTCATCGCCGGGGGATACCGCCTCCTCAAGGTCGACACTCTCGACAACCGCTCGATCTCCCAGCGGATCGTCACCGAATTCCGCGACAGGATCGCCCGCACCAAGGGCGATGCGGTCGTGTTTTGCGATTTCCGCCACGGCGTGTTCAACCGGCGCACCATCCCCCCGCTCGTCGAAGCCATCCCCGCGGGGGCCTACCGGGTGGCCGACAGCCAGGTCGCGAGCCGGTGGGGCAACATCCTCGATTTTCAAGGCTTCGATCTCATCACGCCCAACGAGCGCGAGGCGCGCTTCGCACTCGGCGATCAGGATTCGGTCGTGCGCCCGCTCGGGCTCGAGCTTTACAAGCAGGCGAAGTGCAAGTCCCTCATCCTCAAGATGGGCGCGCGCGGCGTCATCACCTACCGCACGATCCCGCAGACCGAGGAGGACGTCCGCGCCTTCTTCGTGGTCGACAGCTTCGCGGGCAACGTGCTCGACGCCGTCGGCTCGGGCGACGCGCTGCTCGCCTACGCCACGCTCGCCATGGTCGACACGAAGAACGAGGTCATCGCCTCGGTGCTGGGCTCGATGGCGGCGGCCGTCGAGTGCGAATACGACGGCAATATTCCTGTCTCTCGGGACGACGTGCGGCGCAAGCTTGACAGCGTGGAGAAGCGCGCGATCTTCGACTGATCGCTCGAGCGAGGGAACATGCGCGTCATCGTCGTCGGATTGGGCGTGCAGGGCCGCAAGCGCCGCCGCTTCGCCGGCGCCGATTTCGTGGCCTCCGCCGATCCGGTGAATCGCGACGCCGACTACCGCGACCTCCGGGACATCCCGCTCGCCGACTTCGATGCGGCTCTCCTCTGCGTCCCCGACGAGCCCAAGGTCGAACTCCTCGAGTACCTCCTCGGCAACGGCAAGCACTGCCTCGTGGAGAAGCCCCTCTGGGCCGGTGACGACGCCGACATAGCAAGGCTCGCCGCACTGGCGCGCGCCCGGGGTGCGGTCTGCTATACCGCCTACAACCATCGCTTCGAGCCGCATTTCGTGCGCATGCGCGACCTCGTCGCCTCGGGCGAGCTCGGCGAGATCTATCGCTGCCGCATGTTCTACGGCAACGGCACCGCGCGCCTCGTGCGCGATTCGCGCTGGCGCGATCGGGGCTCGGGCGTGCTTCCCGATCTCGGCTCGCATCTCCTCGACACCGCCCGCTTCTGGTTCGGCGACATCGGCGACGACTTCCGCGTCGTCTCGGCCGCCTGCTTCGAGAACCGCGCTCCCGACCACGTGGTCATCGATGCGGTCGAGCGCCGGCCAGCCCTCGAGTTCGAGATGACGCTTCTCATGTGGCGCAATCACTTCACCTGCGACATCCTCGCCGAGAAGGGGAGTGCGCACATCAGCTCGCTCTGCAAATGGGGGCCTGCGAACTTCGTCAAGCGTACACGCGTGCTCCCGAGCGGGCGGCCGCCGGAGGACGAGGTGACGCTCGTCGAGGACGATCCGACCTGGGCGCTCGAGTACGCCCATTTCAAGGAGCTCGTGGCGCGGGGGGCTGCTGCCGACCTCGCGAACGATCTTTGGCTCAATCGCACCCTGCGCCGGCTCGGCGAGGCGGCGCTGGCCGGGCTCGCGCGATGAGCGCAGTGCCGCCCGTCGTCGGCTACGCCGGCATGACCCATCTCGGCCTCAACTCCGCCGTTGCGGCGGCGGAGCGCGGCTTCGCCGTCGTCTGCTTCGATCCCGGTCGAGATTGCATCGCCGCCCTCGCGCGCGGCGAGCCCACGGTGAGCGAGCCCGATCTCGCCGAACTCATGGCCAAGAACGCGGAGCGTCTCTCTTTCACGAGCGAGGCGTCGGCCCTGCGGCGCTGCGCCGTCGTCTACATCTCTCCCGACGTTCCGACCGACGACGGCGGGACGAGCGATCTCGGCCCGCTCACGGCGCTGATCGCGGCCGTCGAGCCGGTCCTCGCGGCGGAAGCCTCGATGGTCGTGCTGAGCCAGGTGCCGCCCGGCTTCACCCGCGGATTGGCGCGGGCGGAAGGACAGCGCTTCTACCAGGTCGAGACCCTGATCTTCGGCCGTGCGATCGAGCGCGCCCTCCATCCCGAGCGCTTCATCCTCGGCTGCGCCGATCCGGCACAACCGCTCCCGCCCGCTCTCGCCAGCTTCCTCGGGAGCTTCGGCTGCCCCATCCTGCGGATGCGCTACGAGAGTGCGGAGCTCTGCAAGATCGCGATCAACTTCTTCCTCGTCGCCTCGGTCAGTGCGGCCAACTCGCTCGCCGAGCTCTGCGAGCGCATCGGTGCGGACTGGAGCGAGATCATGCCGGCCCTGCGCCTCGACAAGCGCATCGGCGAGCACGCCTATATCGCCCCGGGCCTCGGCATCGCCGGCGGCAATCTCGAGCGGGATCTCGCGACCTTCGTGCGCATGGGGGCCGAAACCGGGGCCGAGACGGGTGTCGTGCTCGCCTGGCAGGCCAACAGCCGCCATCGCCGCTTCTGGGCGCTGCGGCGGCTGCACGAGACCGTGTTGGCACGCCAGAGCGACCCGCTCATCGGCGTGCTCGGCCTCGCCTACAAGGAGAACACGCACTCGACCAAGAACTCGCCCGCCTTGGCGCTGATCGCCGAGCTCAGGCCCTTCCGCCTGCGCGCCTTCGACCCCGCGGTCAAGGTCGACCCTGATTGGCACCC
This sequence comes from Alphaproteobacteria bacterium, assembly GCA_035516655.1. GTDB lineage: Bacteria > Pseudomonadota > Alphaproteobacteria > JACZXZ01 > JACZXZ01 > DASPPM01. Next base: position 7,549 of record DATJAC010000202.1, read on the forward strand.
GGCCCTCGCGCAAGCAAGCGATCCGCTCGACGCCTGCAAGGATGCGGATGCCGTCGTCATCATGACGCCGTGGCAAGCCTTCAAGGCGCTGGAACCCGCGGCGATCGCCAAGGCCATGGCGGGACGGGTCGTCATCGATCCCTTCGGCGCGCTCGACGGGAAGGCCGCGGCCTCGGCAGGGCTCGAGCATCACCGCTTGGGGGCACCGCGGCGCTGAGCCGCGGGCTTTGCGAGGACGCGACCATGCTCGACCATCGCAACCCGACCCCGACCCCGCCCAAGCGCGTCGTCATATTGGGGGCGCGGGGGATCATCGGGCGCGCGCTCGTGCGGCACCTCGAGTCCGAGGCCCTTCCCGTCCTAGCTCTCGGCTCCGCGGAGGTCGATCTCCTCGACCCCGCGGCCGCCGAGCGGCTCGGTGCACGCCTCCACGCCGACGACGCGCTCGTGGTGCTCGCCGCCCTGACGCCGGACAAGGGGCGCGACATCGCCACCCTCATGAAGAACCTGCGCATGGGCGAGGCGGTCGCCGCGGCACTCGCGGGCCGCGCCTGCGACCAGGTGCTCTACGTGAGCTCGGACGCGGTCTATCCCATGGGGCCTGCCCTGATCACGGAGAGCACGCCGGCCAATCCGTCCGATCTCTATGGCGTCATGCACAAGACGCGCGAGGTCATGATGGCCTCCGCCGTCAAGCCCGAGCGCCTTGCCGTCCTGCGCGCGACCATGGTGCTGGCAGCCCACGACACGCACGGCTCCTACGGCGCCAACCGCTTCCGGCGCCAGGCGCGGGAGAGCGGCAAGATCACCCTGAGCGGGCGGGGCGAGGAGACCCGCGACCAGATCTATCTCGATGATCTGACGGCGCTCATGCGCATGATGCTCCTCCGGCGCAGCCACGGCCTGCTCAATGCCGCGAGCGGGGTATCGCTCAATTTCCTCGAGGTCGCCCGCCTCGTGGCCGCCCAGTTTGCACCCGCGCCCGAGATCGTCTTCACGCCGCGGACCCAGCCGATCACCCATCGGCATTTCGACATCACCGCCCTGCGCCGCGCCTTCCCGACCTTCCGCATGACCGCGCACGCCGACGCGATCGCGCGCGTGCACCGTGCCGAAGGCCTTTAGGAGCCGTGGCGAAATAAGCCCGGTCCGCATTTTCTCGCCGTCGTCACGTTCGCCAAGGCGGGCGTGCAGAAAGCCTGGGCGGCGCGCCGCCGGGTGACCCCGGACGCCCGCTTTCGCGGGCATGACGACAAGGCGCCTTGCATATTTTGCAGCAAGTCCTCAGCGGCGCTCATTTCGCGTCGAGCCTGAGGCTGCGCACGGAAAGCCCGAGCGGCCGCGGATCGGGGGCGAGGTCGAGGCTTCGCGGCGGACGCGAATCCGAAAGCTCGAAGGTGAAACGGAGCGGCGCCGCTCCGGTAAGGAGCGCGTGCGGGATCGTGAGCGTCCGTGCGCCCGCCGGCTCGTTCTTGCCATAGGTGAGTCCGCCCACGAATGTGCCGTTGACCAGCACGATCGCCGAAACCTCGGGCCGCAGCCGGCCGGTGAGTGCCGATGCGGTGATGGTCAGCAAGCCGTCGCCCTCGGGCGGGGCGGCGAGCGCGAGGCGGAGCTCGGCGCTGCGGCCCACGCTCCAGCTCCCGACCTCATCGGGGGCAAGCCAGCCCTCGCCGAGATAGGGTGCTGCATTTCCCTTGGCGCTGAAATCGATCGCCGTCCCCAGCCGATAGGATGCGGCGGCCGGGGCTTGCGCGTCACCGAGGCTGACGCTCCGCACGAAGAGGCCGAGCTCGCGCGTGTCCGACGACAGGCCGAGTGCCCGCGGCGATTTGGGGTCGTCGAAGCGAAAGGCGAGACGGAGGAGGGGTGCTCGGTGCAAGACGTCCGCGGGAATGACGAGCGAGCGCGGGCCCTCGCGCTCGCCTGCGACGAAGAGCCAGCGACCGACGATGCTTCCGTTGGCCACGACCGTCGTCTCGAGGACCGGCCGCGCGGGTGGGGTGAAGGGCTCGGCCGTGACGGTGAGGCGTGCCGCCGCGGCGGGTGCGCGTGCCACGTCGAGCACGAGCTCGGCCTCGGAGGAGAGCGTCCAGGTTCCCGCCGCGCTCGGGCCCGACCAGCCGTGCTCGAGGTAAAACCCCGAATTGCCGCCCTCGCGGAATTGGATGGGACTCCCCCATGGGTACCGAGGCCGCTCCATGCCCATCCAAAGGAGGGCGCGCCAGTGGCCGAGGAGCACGTCGTCCACCATGAAGCCTTCGCCCTGGAGCCCCATGTTGCGCCAACGCTCGATCGCCGTGAGAGCCGGTGCGGGGATCTCGCCCCGCCCCTGGCCGCGCCAGGTGAGGAGGTAGAAGGAGGGCGTCTCCGCATAGAGGTCGAAATAACGCGGCAAGTTCGCGTCGTCCGTGAGCGGGCTCAGTCCGGGCGCCCAAAAGTCGATGTCGTGCTTCTCGACGAGGAAGAAATCGATCCCGAGCGAGCGGTAGACCTCGCGCGCGCGCTCGGGAGTCGAGAACACGGCATCGCGAAAGTGCCGTGCAAAGGCGGACTCGTACTGGTGGACCAGCTTGTCGCGCGGCAAGAGCGGCGAGAACATGCAATAGGACATCGCGCTATAGCCGTTGAGGTGCAGCACGGGTGCTGACCCGGGCAGGGCCTGGGCGAGCTCGAGGCATTTGTCGAAGGGCCGCGGAGGTAAGGCGATGCTCGCCTCGCGACCGTCGAGCCCCGCGAGATAGCGCAGAACTGCGAGCGGCGGATGCGCCGACAGCTCGCGCTGAAGTGCGGTCCCCGCCACGACGAGTGCCAGCGCGGTCACCGACTCGACGAGCGCGCGCGCCAACGCCGCGCGGTGCCGTCCGAGCCACCAAGCGCTCGCAACCCCTCTGCTATCGCTTGTGCCGAGCCGGCGCGCGGTGAGACCCGCGAGGATGAGCCCCAGTGCGGGCAACAAGGCCTCCGTCGGCTGCATCAGCCGCGCCAGGCTGCCGGAGCGCACGAGGGCGACGAACAGGCCCGCGAGCGCGAGATAGACGGCGAGAGCAAGGCCAAAGAGGCCGCCGGGGTTGCGCAAGGCCGAGCCGAAGCTGGCGCCGCGCGTCCGCAGGCCGGCGCAAAATCCGCCTCCCGCCGCCGCGGCCAGGCCGAGAAGCACGCTGCGGAAGGCAAGGCCGAGGGTGGGGGCGGCGGCGCCGGCGGTTGGGCCGGCGAGCGCTCTCAGTGCGGCGAGGGCCAGTGCCGCCAATGCAATGGCCGCCCAGGGAGCGCCGGGCGATGCCGCAAGCCGGCGCAGCGGGCGAAGACCGCGCAGGACGGCAAGCCCGGCTGCGACGAGCAGAACTTCTCCCGCCGTGGTGAGCCACGCCATGGGAGCGCTAAGTGCCGCAGGCAACCCGAAGGATGCTTGCGAGCCGGCGTTCAGGTTGAGGAAGGAGGACGTGTAGCCCTGGATGTAGTTGGTATAGAGCTGCGCGGCCGTGCTGCTGTAGTGCTGGAAAATGCGTGGAATCATCAAAGGCGCGAAGAGCCAATAGGGCATGAGCTCGGGCACGCCGAGATAGATCCAGTTGAGCGCGAGCGAGGCGAGGCAGGCGGTGCTACCTGCGGCGAAGAGTGCCAGGAGACCGCGCCCCCCGGTCCCTTCGCCCTTGAGGGTCAGGCCGGCGGCGGCGATCGCAAGGATGCCGGCGGCAAAGGCCTGATATTGCGGCAGGCTGAGCGGCACGGCCACTGCCAACGGCAAGAGCAAGCGCACGAGCGCACCCCGGTCGTCCCCGTCGGCAACGTAGAGCAAGCTGCCGTAAAGCAGGGCGATGAACCATACCGCGCTCTGCAGATAAAACTTGCCGAAAGGAACCCCGCCCAAGAGCAAGGCCGCCAAGAGCAGCGTCGCGAGGTCCGGCAAGAGCGCGGCAAGCCTTGCCTCCGTCGGCGCGCGGCGTCCGCCGGCGAGGGCCGCGGCAACGAAGGCGCGGGCCATGAGGGCCAGCAGGATGAAATAGGCCGACGAGACCGCGTGTCCGACCAGGCCGTTGGCGAGGGACGCCGCCAAGAGATAGACGCCGTTCCCGCGGCCGACCAGGAAATCGGCATAGATCGGCCGGTCGGGTGCGAGCCAAATGGAATGCTGATGCCGTACCTCCTCGAGGTAGGGGATGTAGAACTGCACCACGTCGGTGTTATCGGCATCGAAATAGACCGCGCGCACGAGTGCCGTCGCGGCGAGGAGAAGCAGCACGATCGCGCGCAACGCGCGCGCGAGCGACTGCAGCCCCGCTGCCTCGGATGGTTCCGTCGCGAGGTCCTCGGCCGTGAGCCAGTGCCGGAACAGGCGCCATGCCGGCGCGAGATGCCCGTCCCCGCAGAGCAGCAGTCCATAGCAGGCGGCAAGGATGAGTGCCGCCGCGATCGGCGCCCACAGGAGGCTCAAAACGCCGAGGATCGTGCCGACAATGCTCGTCAGCGCGGAGCCCGCGATCACGGCGAGCAGCAAGGTGTCCGCCGCCGCGCGCTGCGAGCGAAGTGCCGCACGCATCAGGCTGTACCACAGGCTGCCGAGCGCGAGCCATGCAAGGAGCAGGGTCGGCACGAGAAGAGCGAGGGCGGCATTGTAGGCGAGCACGCGCGCGCCGCCGCGGAAGATGAAGGCGGCAAACTCGGGCGGATAGGCGAGCACGAGAAGCGCGCCGGCGATCGGAAGCGTCCAGAGCAAGGCCGAGCGATGGGCCTTCCAGTGCTGCGGCATGCGATCGGTCAGGCGAGGCAAAGAAGGCACCTCTTGGTGGCTTGCGCGCGCGCTTGCCGGGCGCACGGCCCCTTATAGGGCGCGGACGGGACGGCGGGCAATCGGCCGACCAGCGGGCGGCTGCCGCCGCGGCCGCGTCAGGGCGAAAAACTTATAATATAATCAATGCATTATGGTATTTCCGCGGGACCTCGCTCCGGCCCCGCCGATCGGCTGCCGGCCGCTGCGGCCGCACCTGATTGACGCTGCCGGAGAGATGCGCTTTAACCAGCGCGAGCGTCGCGGAGCCGCCCGCGCCGCGGACAGGTTTCGCCGAGAGTATCCGTCCTGATGACCGATCACGCCTTCATCACGGGAGGTGCCGGCTTCGTCGGCAGCCATCTCGCCGACCGGCTGTTGGCCCTCGGCCACCGCGTCACGGTCTACGACAATCTTTCGACGGGTCTCGTCGAGTTTCTGGACGATGCCCGCAAGCGGCCCGGCTTCACCTTCGTCGAGGGCGATCTCCTCGACGGGGGAGCGCTCGCCAAGGCGATCAAGGGATGCGACATCGTCTACCACTTAGCTGCCAATGCGGACGTGCGCTTCGGCCTTCAGCATCCCAAAAAGGATTTCGAGCAGAATACCCTCGCTACCTTCAATCTCCTCGAGGCGATGCGCGTGACGGGGGTGGACCGCATCGCCTTCGCCTCGACCGGCTCGATCTACGGCGAGTCGGTGGTGATCCCGACCCCGGAGGACGCGCCCTTTCCGGTGCAGACCTCGCTCTACGGCGCCTCCAAGCTCGCGGGCGAGGGACTGATCGCCGCTTATTGCGAGGGCTTCGGATTTCAGAGCTGGCTCTTCCGCTTCGTCTCGATCCTCGGCGAGCGCTACACCCATGGCCACGTCTACGACTTCTATAGGATGCTGCGCCAGGACCCGACGAAGCTCCACGTGCTCGGGGACGGGCGCCAGAAGAAATCCTATCTCTACGTGGCGGATTGCGTCGCCGCGATCCTGACCGCGGTCGAGCGGGCCAAAGACAAGGTCAACGTCTTCAATCTGGGTGCCGAGGAGTATCTCGAGGTCGACCAGTCGATCGCGACCATCACGGCCCACCTCGGCCTTTCCCCCCGTCGCACCTACGGCGGCGGAGAGCGCGGCTGGATCGGCGACAGCCCTTTCATCTTCCTCGACACCAGGCGGATCAGAGCGCTCGGCTGGGCGCCGCAGGTCGATCTGCGGCAATCGATCGTCCGCACCGTCGACTGGCTCAAGGCCAACGCCTGGATTTACGAGCGCCGAACATGACGGCCCCGCCATGACGCCGCCGCGGAGAACTGCCGATGGGGACCCGCCTGCGGCAGCACTCCGCGGGCTCGTCTGCCTGATCACAGGGGCTTCCGGCACGCTGGGGTCGGCGATCGCGCGCCATATGCGGCGCGAGGGTGCCGACCTTGTTCTCGTCGGCCGCTCGTCCGAGCGGCTGGCCAAGCTGGCCGAGAGGCTCGCGGCCGAGGGTGGCGGCACGGGCGGCATCGAGCTCGCGACGGTCGATCTCGCGGCGCCGGACGCGGCGGAACGCGCGGCCGCCGCCGTCAGCCGCCGCGGCCGCCTCGACGTTCTCGTCAACAATGCCGCCATCCAGGGACCGATCGGCCCGCTCTGGGAGAATGATTGGGCGGCCTGGGAGGAGACGATCCGCGTCGATCTCATGGCTCCGATCGCACTCTGCCGGGCCCTCGTCGGATTTCTCGCCAAGGCCCGGCGCGGCAAGATCATCAACATCTCGGGCGGGGGAGCGAGCGGGCCGCGCGCCAATTTCAGCGCCTACGCCGTGGCCAAGACCGGCCTCGTGCGCTTCACCGAGACCTTCGCCGAGGAGGTGCGCGCGCGGAACATCGACGTCAATGCCGTGGCCCCGGGCCCGCTTGCGAGCGACATGACGGAGCGCATTCTCGCGGCGGGTGCTGCGCTGAGCGGGGCGAGAGAGATCGCGGCGGCGGAGAAGGCCAAGTCGGGCGAGGCGCCGGCGGCCCTCGACAAGGCGGCCGCCCTCTGCG
>DATJAC010000203.1:0-9978 GCA_035516655.1 Alphaproteobacteria bacterium
GGCGAGACTGACGGGGACCGCTCCCTTGCGCTCGATCGCAGCTAGGAGGGCCGCGGTCCAGTCGCCGTCCGCGGGCTGCGGCACCACCTCGATCGCGAAGCCCTGCGCCGGGGCGCGCGTCATCCATTCGAGCACCGGCGAGGAGTGATCGCTCTCGAGCAGCAGGACCCGGGAGCCCACCGGCACCTTGAGGACCTTCGCCGCGGTCGCGACCCCATAGCCGACCGAGGAGATGAGCGCCACGTCCTCGGGATCGGCATTGATGAGCCCGGCCGCGGCACGCCGTGCGCGCTCGTGCTCGCCGGAAGCGAAGGCCTGGTCGATCTTCCAGGGCTGACCCTTGCGCGCCACGCCGACGCGTCCGGCCTCCTGGACGGCACGCGGCAGCGGGCTCCATGAGGCCGCATTGAGATAGCAAATCTCGCGCGGAATATCGAAGCGCCCGCGTTGCGACGGCAGCATGCCCGTGACCCCCGTGCTCGGCCGTTGACTGTCAGGGACGGGTCTAGCACGCCGCGCGCCGGCTTGCGAGGGAGGCGGCGGAAGGGACCGGGGCCGGACGGTGCGCCGCCGCCCGTCGAGCCCCTCCTAACCTCTTAAATGTTATTGACAGGTTAAGGGCGTTATGTGAGCTTGGCGCGCGGGGGCGACGAGGGGATCCGGGAGGGCGAGGAATGACGCGGGAAGCTGCCTCGAGGAGAACGGGTGCGGTGCTGCACAGAGGCACCCAGACCTCGCCCGATCGTCCCGCGAAGCTGATCGCGCGGCTTTGGCAAGGCCGCACGCAAGCGAGCCGGGCCGAGGAATATACGCGCTATCTCTATGACGCCGGCGTGCGCAAGATCGCGGCCGTTCCGGGCAACCGCGGAGTCCAGATGCTGCGCCTCGTTCATGGCGATGTGGCGGAGTTCGAAGTGCTCTCCTACTGGGACTCGCTCGACGCCATTCGGCGCTACGCGGGCGAGGACTACGAGAACGTCCGCCACCTGCCGAGGGATCCCGAATACATGATCGGCAAGGCACCGGTGGTCCGCCATTTCGAGGTCATCGTGAACGACTGGCCGTCCGCGTGACGACGGCATCAAACTCCTGACAAAATCCTCGCTACACTGAGCGCGTGAGAAACATTGCACACTTACCAATGAGCAAGCACCACCCTCCGGCGTCAGGTTCAGCACTGGAGCCTCGCCTCGCAATATTCGGCTCGCGACAAGACAAAACACGCGCTACATTCGTTGTGCTCAGCAGCGGCCGGCATTGAAATCGGCACATCGCAACTTCGAACGGGAGGCGCGTAACATGAGCTACATCAAGACCTGGGCCATTGCGACCTTGGCGGTCGCAGCCCTAACGGGTACCTCGGCGGTCCAAGCGGAGACCAAGGGCCCCGTCACCGACCCCATCGGCGTGCTTGCGATCCCGAAGGGAGCTCCGATCCAGTTCGGCGGATATTGGGTCATGTCGGGTGCGGATTCCGCCCTCGGTATCGACGCCAAGCGCGGCGTCGAGATCGCCTTCAAGGACCATGGCGGCAAGCTCCTCGGCCATCCCCTGAAGATCAACGTCGAGGACGATCTGTGCAACGCCGAGGGCGGCCAGACGGCGGCGACCAAGCTCGCGGCGAACCCCAACACCGCCATCGTGCTGGGCTCGGCCTGCTCGAGTGCGGCGACCCCGGCAGCCCCCATCCTGTGGAAGGCCGGCATCACCGATATCGGCACCGCGGACACGGCACCTTCGCTCACCGCAGCCGACCGCAAGCCCGAGTACGACGGCTTCATGCGGACCTGCTATAGCGACATCGATCAGGGAGCCGCGGACGCGAAATACGTGTACGGAACCCTGAAGGCCAAGAAGATCGTGACCATCCACGACGGCAGCCCCTATGCCCAGCAGCTGGCCATGGTGATGGGGGATAACTTCAAGAAGATGGGCGGCACCGTGCTCTCGGTCGAGGCCGTGGCGCCGACCGACGTCGACATGCATCCCGTGCTCACGCGCATCGCGACCGAGAAGCCGGACGTCATCTACGCGCCGATCTTCGTCGCCGCGGGCGCGCAGCTCCTGCGCCAGTCCAAGGAGATCCCGGGCCTGGCCAAGGTGCCACTCATCGGCAGCTCGGGCATGATGGCTCCCGACATGATCGAGGCGGCGCGCGAGTCGATCGTGGGCTTCAAGATCACCTATCCGGACGTCTCGCCGGAGGCCATGGGCAAGGGCTATCCCAAGCTCGTCGAGGAATACAAGAAGGAGTTCGGCGAGGCGCCCATCTCGGGCTACCACGCCAACGCCTATGACGCGGCCGAGCTCGCGATGAAGGGCATCGAGAAGGTCGCCAAGACCGACGCGAGCGGCACGACCTACATCGGCCGCAAGGCGCTCCGCGACGCGCTCCTCAAGATCACCTTCGAGGGGACGGCGGGGCCGATCAAGTGCGACGCCCACGGCCAGTGCGCGCAGTTCAAGCCCGCGGTCTATGAGTTCACCAACGGCGATCCCAAGACCTTCAAGATCGGCGAGAATCCGAAGAAGATCTGGCCCTGATCGTCTGCCGCAATAATAGGCAAACCGCGATGGCGCCTTGCGGCGCCATCGCGGCTGTTTTATTGATTGACCGGTGATGCGCCAGCCTAATCCCGAGGATGCCCGCGCGGGCCGGAGCATGATACCGCGGCTGAGCTCGCTCGCGCGCTTCACCTTCGTCGACGTCATTCTTTGGGCGTTGCGCATCGGCGTGGTTTTCGTCGTCGTCGGCGGCACCATCGGAACCTTGCTCAAGGGCCGTTACGGTGCCGCCCAGTGGTTCGACTTCCTCGTTTTCGGGCTCACCATCGGCAGCGTCTACGCGCTGATAGCACTCGGCTACACCATGGTCTACGGCGTCTTGCGCCTGATCAATTTCGCCCACGGCGACATCATGATGACGGGAGCGTTCGCCGGCTATTACGTGGCGTCCACGTTCGCCGAGAACGGGATGCTCGATCGCAGTCCGGTCTTGGCGATGGTCATCATCCTGGTCGTCGCCGTCGCCACCTCCACGACCATCGCCGTGCTCACCGAGCGCATCGCCTACCGCCCCTTCCGGCACGTGCGCGGCTTCGCCCCCCTCATCTGCGCGATCGGCGTGTCGTTCTTCCTCGAGCAGACCTTCCGCGGCGCCTTGGGCGCCAGCATCCGGGCCTACCCGGATCCGAAATGGCAGCATGAGATGATCGACGTCTTCGGCTTCGGCGTGCCGAGGGTCGAGGCCCTGGTGGTGATCGCGGCCATCGTCTCGATGATCGTGCTCTACCTCGTCGTCCAGCGCACGCGCATGGGGACGGCCATGCGCGCCGTCTCCGAGGACACCGACGCGGCGGCCATGATGGGCATCGACGTGAACAAGGTCGTGGTCTTCACCTTTGCCCTCGGCGGCATCATGGCCGGCATCGCCGGCGTGTGCTACGCCTTCGTCTTCAAGCAGGTCTACTTCTTCATGGGCTTCACGCCCGGCATCAAGGCCTTCGGTGCGGCCGTGCTGGGCGGCATCGGCAGCGTGCCCGGGGCGATGCTCGGCGGCTTTTTCCTCGGCCTCGTCGAATCGATCGGGCCCGCCCTCTTCCTCGACGGCATCGGCATCCCGGCACCCTATCAGCTGCGCGACCTCATCGCCTTCACCCTCCTCATCATGGTCCTCATCTTCCGCCCCTACGGCATCCTCGGCGAGCGCATGGCGAAGAAGCGAGCATAGGCATGACGGCCGCGGCGACCGATCCCGCAGCCGGCAGCGCGCGCAAGGCGCCGTCCCCGCTCAAGCGGGCGGCGACCCTGGGGCTCGTCTTCGGCGCCGTCGCCGTCTATATCGCCGTCGTCGGCATTCTGCCGATGATCAACGCGCGCTGGGTCGTGGTCGGCGTGGTGTCGCTCGGCCACGCGGCCTTGCTCGCGATCGGGCTCGGTGCCGGGGCCGCGGTGGCCAGGCGCCGCAGTGCCGGCGGCTTTGCGGCCCTCGCGCTGGAGAGCGCCGTCGCCGGCGGCATCGCCGGCGGCTTTCTCGCCGTCCTGGTGACGGCGATGCAGCTTTTCAACCTGCGTGCGATCTTGATCGCGCTCTCTCCGGCCCTCTTCCAGGCCCTCACCTTCGGGCTCGGCCTGCCGCTCGGGGCCCTCATCCTGGCCGGCGCCGGTGCCGCACTCGGCGTGCTCGGCGCCGCCCTTTCCCTGGCCCCCGCCACCCTCCGCCGACCCGTCCTCGTCGGCTTCGCCTTCGTCGTCTTTTTCGGCGTCTTCCAAGAGCTCATCCAGATCATGATGCAGTTCGGCGACCTCGTCGGCGCCTTGCGTGACGCGATCTACACCTGGGAAGGCCTCACCCCCGAGGGTGCCGTCGCGATCTTCGTGGTGACGGCCCTCGCGGCATATTTCTGGACCAAGTCGCTGCGCGCCGCGGTCGAGCGGCGGACGGCGCGATTTACCCCCGCACAGCACTCTTACGCGAAGGCGGCAAAGATCGCGGGCGGGGTGCTGCTCCTCGTGCTCTTCCCGATCGTGGCCGGCTCCTACATCGGGCAGGTCATGATGCTGGTCGGGCTCTATACCCTGATGGGCATGGGCCTCAACCTCGAGGTCGGGCTCGCCGGCCTGCTCGATCTCGGCTTCGTCGCCTTCTTCGCCGTCGGCGCCTATACGACGGCTCTCCTGACCGCCGACAGCGCCCATGCGCTCGCGAGCTACACGCTGCTGCCGAGCCTTTCCTATTGGGAGGCGATGCCGATCGCCGTCATCTTCTCGGTGATCGGCGGCGTTCTTTTCGGCATTCCCGTGCTCGGCGTGCGGGGCGATTATCTCGCCGTCGCCACGATGGGCCTCGGCGAGATCGTGCGCGTCACCGTGTCGTCGGACATGGCGGCACCCCTTCTCGCGGGCGCCCAAGGCATCCTCCAGGTCCCCAAACCGTGGATCGGCAGCTTCGAGCTGGGCGACCCGGTCGATCTCTTCTTCCTCACCCTCGCGGCCTCCGCGCTCGCGGCCTACTGCGCCTGGCGGCTCGAGAACTCGCGGCTGGGGCGGGCCTGGATGGCGGTGCGCGACGACGAGGACGTGGCCCAGGCCCTCGGCATCAACCTCGTCAAGGTCAAGCTCCTCGCCTATGGGCTGGGGGCCGCCTTCGCCGGGCTGTCCGGCTCGATCTTCGCGACCATGCTGACCTCGATCTATCCGAGCAGCTTCCAGCTCCTCATCTCGATCAACGTGCTGGCGCTGATCATCGTGGGCGGCATGGGCAGCCTCCCCGGCGTCGTCTTGGGGGCCGTCGCCCTCGTCGGCCTGCCCGAGCTCTTGCGCGAGTTCGGCGAATACCGCTACCTCTTCTACGGTGCCGCCCTCATCATCATGATGCGCATCAGGCCCGAGGGCCTGTGGCCGTCGGCAGCACGCCGGCGCGAGCTGCGCGATGCCGCGGGCGAGACCGCGGTCGAGAGCGGCGATGCGCCGGCGGGCGACGACGCGACGACGGTCGGCGACACGAGCGTGCCGCGCATCGAAACCGCGGTGCGCTAGGAGGCCGCTCGTGGACGCAGAGACGATCCTCGCCACCAACCGCTTGACGATGCGCTTCGGCGGCTTGACCGCCGTGGGCGAGCTCGACCTCAAGGTGCGCGAGCGCGCCATCCACAGCATCATCGGCCCGAACGGCGCGGGCAAGACCACCGTGTTCAACTGCGTCATGCAGAATCTGCAGCTGAGCGAGGGGCAGATCTGGTTTCGCGGCGAGCGCATCGACGGCCTGACGCCGGACCGGGTCGCCGCCGCCGGGATCAGCCGGACCTATCAGAACATCCGCCTCTTCCGCAACATCACGGCGGTCGAGAACCTCCTCGTCGGCATGCACCTTCACCTCAAGTCGAGCTGGTGGGGGGCGCTCTGCAATACGCCGCATACACGGGCCGACGAGCGCGCCGCCCAGGAGGAGGCCTTCAAGCTCCTTCATTTCGTCGGCCTGCGCGGCCGCGGCGACGTGCTCGCCCGCAACCTTGCCTACGGCGAGCAGCGGCGCCTCGAAGTCGGCCGCGCGCTCGCGACCCGCCCCAAGCTCCTCATGCTCGACGAGCCCACGGCCGGCATGAACCCGCGCGAGACCATGGACATGATGGCGTTCATCAAGAAGGTGCGCGACGAGTTCGGGCTCACCATCCTCCTCATCGAGCACCAGATGCGGGTCGTGATGGGAATGTCGGACGTGGTGTCGGTGCTCGACCACGGCATCAAGATCGCCGAGGGAACCCCGGCCGAGGTCCAGAACGACCCGAAGGTGATCGAGGCCTATCTCGGCAGCCCGAAGGCGGGTCCCACCGCCGTCCGGCGCCAGGCGGCCGAGCACCTGAGCGAGCGCCCGGACGCCCCGGGAACCGGGGCCTGACGGCCGCGCGAAGAGAGAGCGAGAGCGACATGGCCCTCCTCGAGATCGACGACATTCACGTCTTCTACGACAAGATCGAGGCGCTCAAGGGAGTGTCGATCGCGGTCGAGGCCAAGCAGATCGTCACCCTCGTCGGCGCCAACGGTGCTGGCAAGACGACGACCCTGCGCGCGATCAGCGGCCTGCTCCGTCCGCGCGCCGGCGAAATCAGGCTTGCCGGCAAGAGCCTCGGCGATACCCCGCCCCACGAGATCGCGGCCCTCGGCGTGATGCAGGTCCCGGAGGGCCGGCGCATCTTCGCGCGCCTCACCGTCGCGGAGAATCTCGCCATGGGCGCCTTTACCCAGTCCGACAAGCGGCAGATCGCCGAGGACCGGGAGCGCATGCTGACCCTCTTCCCCCGGCTGCGCGAGCGCCTGAAGCAGGTCGCCGGCACGCTCTCGGGCGGGGAGCAGCAGATGGTCGCGACCGCGCGCGCGCTCATGGGCCGGCCGAACGTGCTGCTCATGGACGAGCCGAGCATGGGGCTCTCCCCGGTCATGGTCGACCAGGTGTTCGAGACCATCCGCACGATCAACCAGCAGGGGGTGACCATCCTGCTCGTCGAGCAGAACGCGCTCATGGCCTTGAGCATCGCGGATTTCGGCTACGTCATGGAGAGCGGGCGGATCGTGCTGACGGGCGCCGGCGAGGCGCTCCTCAACGACGCCAACGTGCAGCGCGCCTATCTGGGCTGAGGGCGGCGCCTCCGCTCAGGCCTTCTCGAAATCGATGCGCTCGTCGACCGGCAGGCCGAGGAGATGGCGGCGCAGGACGTCGAGCCCGAGCTCGATCGCGCCCAGGCGCACCCAGTCGCGGCCGCCGACGATGCGCGCGCGGCGCACGGCGACCCGCTCCCCGCTCGCGATCGCGAGGGCGATCACGCCGCCGAGATCGATGCGGTCGGGCCCCTCGTCGATCTCGACCAGCACCGCGAGGGCATGGCTGGCGCTACTCGCCTTTAGCTCGGCGCGCGCGACCAGGGCCGCCGTCTCGGGCGTGAGCTCGCCCGCAAGGGCCTCGGGTGCCATGCCGACCGCGGCCGCGAGCATGCCGCGGTCGCGCGCCACCAGTCCGCGGCGGAAGAGCCTCTCGGCCCCCGGCAGATGGGCAAGCCGTGCCGCGATGCCGCCTGAGGTGAAGGTCTCGACGACGGAGAGCGTGCCCGCGGCCTTGGCCAGGGCCGCGAGGACGACGCCCTCGAGCGTCGCATCGTCCTCCGCGAGGATGAAGTTGCCGAGCCGCTTGCGCACTTCCGCCTGCACCGGCGCGAGCTTGCGCTCGACCTCCGCCATGTCGCGGCCGCGCACGGTGAGCTTGGTCTCGAGCTGGGGATAATGGGCGCGGAAGCCGAGCTTCACGCCGCCGTCGGGTACGAGGTCCTCGACGCCTTCGAGGAGGGCATCGGCATGGGATTCGCCGAGGCCGTAGGAATGGAAGCGCTTCAAGTGGATCGCCGCCGCGACCCCGCTCCGCTTCAGGAGGCGCGGCAGGACCTGCTCCTCGAGCATGCGCTTGAGCTCGCGCGGCACGCCCGGCGTGAAGAAGAAGCGCGCCTTGCCGATGTCGAGCGCGAAGCCGCAGGCGGTACCGACCGGGTTCTCCAGGATTTCAGCCCCTGCGGGCAACATGGCCTGCTTGCGGTTGTTGGGGGGCATCACGCGGCTGCGCCGCTGAAAGTACGCCTCCATGCGCGCGAGCCATTCCTCGCTCAAGACGAGCTCGACCCCGGCCGCGCGCGCCGCCATCTCCTGGGAGAGGTCGTCGACCGTGGGCCCCAGCCCGCCGTTGACGATGACCGCATCGGCACGGGCACCTGCCTCGCGAAAGGCGGCGAGCAGGGTCCCGCGATCGTCGCCCACGATCGTGCCCCAGCGCACCGCGAGCCCGAAGTCCTCGAGCTTCTGGCTCATGTAGCTGAAGTTGCTGTTGACGATCTTGCCCGAGAGCACTTCGTCGCCGGTGCAGATGATCTCGATCTGCATGCCCTACCTCGGCACCGCCGCGGCCCGCTTTATGCGCCCGCCCGGCGCCTTGTCGCCCGGTTCGCGGCGAGCTCGTCGATCGCCGAGGCCCAGGCCTCGCAGGTGAAGCGCACGTCTTCCTCGGTGTGGGCGAGCGATACGTAGTATTTCGACTCGCCCTTGAGGATGCCGCGCTCGCGCAGGAGCTTGTTGAAGCGCTTTCCCGTCTCCGCGTCGCCGCCGAGCACGCCGCGGTAGTCGCGGATTTCGCTCGCACCGAAGACGACGTCGAAGAGCGGGGGCTCGCCGATCACCTGGGCCGCGATGCCGGCGCGCTTCAGCAGGCGTGCCAACTCGTTCATGAGCTTGCGGCCGGTCGCGAAGATGCGCTCGTAAGCCCCCGGACGCTTCAGGAGTGCCAAGCTCGCGAGGCCCGCCGCGGCCGCGATCGGGTTTCCGCTCAGGGTGCCGATCTGCATGAGGAAACGCTCGTCGCCCACGGCACTGCGGTCGAAGTGGGCCATGATCTCGGCGCTCCCTGCGATCGCCGCCAAGGGGAAGCCGCCGCCGATGACCTTGCCGAGGGTGCAGAGGTCCGGGGTGACGCCGTAATATTCCTGCGCCCCGCCGTAGGCCAGGCGGAAGCCGGTCACCACCTCGTCGAAGATGAGCGGGATGCCGTGCTCGGCGGTGATCCTCCGCAAGGCCGCGAGGAAGCCGGGGGCGGGCGGGATGATGCGCTGGAAGGGCTCGACGATGACGCCCGCGAGCTCGTCGTGGTGCTCGCGCACGAGGCTCGCCACCGTCTCCGCGTCGTTGAAGGGTGCGATCAGCATCTCGTCGCGCACGCTCTGCGGAATGCCCGCCGAATCGGGGATGGCGCGCGGGAAGTTGCCGGGGCGCTTGGGGGCGAGGCTCATGAGCGAATAGTCGCTCATGCCGTGATAGCCACCCTCGAACTTGAGGATCTTGTCGCGCTTGCGGAAGGCGCGGGCCGCGCGCATGGCATAGAGGTCCGCTTCCGAGCCGGTCGAGACGAAGCGCACCTTCTCGGCACAGGGCACCGCGTCGACGATGGCGGCGGCGAGCTCGATGCCGCGGCGGTTGTTGGCGAAGAAGGTGGTGCCGTGCGGCACCTGGGCCGCGACCGCCGCGGTGACCTCGGGATGGGCGTGGCCGACCAGCATGGGACCGGAGCCGAGCAGGAAATCGACGTACTCGTTCCCGCTCTCGTCCCACACCCGCCCGCCGCGGCCTTCGCGAAT
This sequence comes from Alphaproteobacteria bacterium, assembly GCA_035516655.1. GTDB lineage: Bacteria > Pseudomonadota > Alphaproteobacteria > JACZXZ01 > JACZXZ01 > DASPPM01. Next base: position 9,666 of record DATJAC010000203.1, read on the forward strand.
GACGATGTCCCCCGCCATGTTGCCGAAGCTTCCGTCGGGCAGCACGCGCTTGGCGGTCTCGACGAGCCCGAGCTCGGCCTCGCTTTTCGTCTGCATGGTCATTTGATCCTCACCCCATTCCAGGCGGGCGCGATTTTAGTGCATGTTGTGCTCAGCTGGAAGGATTCCCCTGATCGTCACCCTCGGGCTTGACCCGAGGGTCCATGGATTGCCGGGTCAAGCCCACGGCTGTCCGGTTCGCGTTTCAGTTCCATTGGAGCGCCATTTGATCTGGGTTGAGGACGGGATCAGTTTCGGGGCCGAGCAGGCGATC
>DATJAC010000204.1:0-9249 GCA_035516655.1 Alphaproteobacteria bacterium
CGGCGTTCGCGGCAGCGGCGTGCATGGCGGCGGCGGCCGTCGCCGCGGACTCGGGGCAGGTGCCCTATCCGACCGGCTACCGCCACTGGTTCGTCGATCACTCGACGGTGATGCTGCCGGGCCATACCCCCGAGCGCGAGGTCGGCATCGCGCAAGTCTATGCCAATGCCGCGGCCCTCAGGGGGCTCAAGAGCGGCAAATATGCCGACGGTTCCGTTTTCGTCATCGACCGATTCGAGATCGCCGAGGGCGACAATAAAATCCTCAGCCAAGGCAAGCGCAAGGCGCTCGTGGTCATGGAGCGCGATCACCGGCGCACCGAGACCGGCGGGTGGGCCTTCGAGGCCTTCGTGGGCGGCGATCCCAAGCAAAGGGTCGTGACCGACGGCGGCAAGGCCTGCTTCACCTGTCACGCCCCGCTCGCCGACAACCACTACCTCTTCACCCACTACCATCCCTGAGGGTGCCGGTCGGCGGCTCAGCCGTTCTTCTTCTTGGCGTCGATCGCGGACTTGAGCGTGCGATACTCCGTGCAGCCGGTGCCGCACAGCTTGTCGAGCCGTGCGAGACGGGCCTCGGCCTTGGGCATGTCGCCGGTCTGGATATAGAGCTCGCCCAGATACTCGTTGGCGCCGAGATGGTCGGGATTGATGGCGAGCGCCTTCTCGTAGGCCGCGAGCGCGTCCGAGAACTTGCCGAGCTTGCGGTAGGAGAAGCCGAGGTAGTTCCACGCGTCCGCGTTTTGCGGCGACCGGCCCACGACCTTCTGCATGAGGCCGACCGCGTCGGCATACTTGCCCGCGTTCACCGCCTGCTCGCCCGCCGCGTAATCGGCATCCTTGGCGGAAGAGCTGCCGGAGGAGCTGCTCTCGGCGGGAGCCGAAACGGTCCCCATCGCCCAGGCCACGGTCCCCGCCGTCATCACGACTCCCACGGCAAGCGCTGCAAGAGCGCCCCTGAAATTTGGCTTCATCGAGTTCTCCTTCCGATTGCGGCCGCCGTCCGGGAGCTCACAACCCGGTCACGCGCCCTCTATGCCATAGAACCTAGTGGCCTTGCGCGACAATCGCCAGTCTGTCACAAAGAATTGAGCGTTGGCGCGGCGCCGCCGCCACGGTTCGCCATCTTGGCTCGACCCTGGAAGCCGCTGGAAAATTCCATGCCAAGGCCATATTTTGACAAAATTCGCGCCGCGTTCCGACGCTATCGCCGAAGCATGATAGCACAAGGGCATTGAACCGGAGCAGCATGGAGGACGACATCAGCGACGAGGCCGAGAACAGCGGAGACGCGGAGCCCACCGGCCTGGTGCCCGCCGAAGGGGCTGCGCGCGCGGTCGTCCCCGCCGAGCCGCACGCAGGCGCCCTGGCACCGGCCGCCGCCGCGGAGCCGGCACAGCACATGGAGCTCCACTGGCTGCGGGCCGATGCGCGCACATTGAGCGTGCGCGGCTTTCGCCGCCTCTTGCGCCGGCACCGCTGGCTCATTCTCGGCACCGCCGGCGCCGTCACGGCGCTCACCGCTCTTTACGTCTTCAGCGTCACTCCCCTCTATCGCGCCGAGGCCAAGGTCCTCATCGAAAGCGAGAAGGGACAGGCGCTCAACCTGCAAGGATTGGTGCCCGGAGCCCAGCCCGACCTCACCGTCATCCAGACCCAGGCCGGGATCATCGCCTCCTCCGAGCTCGCCTCCGCAGCGGCCGACCGCCTCAAGCTCGCGGACGATCCGCGCTTCAATCCCGCCCTCGGCGGCTCGAGCGGCCTCTTCGGCTGGCTCGGCGGACTGGTCGGCGACGCCGGGAGGTCCAATGCCCCTACCTCGGCCGAGCTCCGCCACGAGGTGATCATCAACAATTATCTTGCGGGCCTGCGGGTCATACCCGACGAGAATTCGCGGATCATCGCCGTGACTTACGCCTCGCCCAGCCCCGATTTCGCCGCCCGCGCCGCCAATACGACCGCGGCCCTCTACGTCGAGCAGGCAACCCAGCCGCCGGCGAAGCCCGCGACAGCGGCGGCTCCCGCCGGACCGAGTCTTGCCGAGCTCGGCGAGCGCGTCGCGGCCGCCGAGCGCAAGCTCGCGGAGTTCCAAGGGAGTGCCGGCGGGGGCACTGCCGGCGGCGCTCTGATCTATCAGCAGCAGCTGGCGCGGCTCGACGGCGATCTTTCCCAGCTCCGCCTCGACCTGGCGGACGCCAAAGCGAAGAGCGACCAGGCCCAGCAGCTGCTCTCGGCACCGGACAAGGCGGTCGCCGCGGACACCGGAATCGACAACGCGGTGGTGCAGGATCTGCGCGATCAATACAGAAAACTGCAGCTCGACCTCGCCGATTTGCGGACCGAGTACACCGACTCGCATCCCAAGGTCCAGGACGCGCTAGCCCAGCAAAAGGTGCTGCGCGGCAAGATCATCACCGAGCTCGGCAAGGCCGCGCAGTCGCTGCGCGCCCAGTACGAGGCGCTCAAGGCGCGCGAGCAGAAGATGATCCAAGACGAGGCCCAGCTGCAGGCGAAGATCAACGCGCAGAGCAGCACCGACGTCAAGCGGGCGGCCCTCGAGGCCGACGTGAAGTCGAGCCGCGAGCTCTACCAGGCCATGCTCGCGCGCAACACGCCGCAACCGAGTGCCGACGGGCAGAAGCCGCGCGGGCCGGTGACGCGCGTGATCTCCCAGGCTGCGGTGCCGACGAGCGCGTTCTACCCGCAGAAGACCGCCGCCATCGCCGCCGCGTTGGGCATCTCGCTCGTCATCGGCATCATCCTGGCGCTCATCGTCGAATATGTCGAAAGCGGCTTCCGCACCCGCTCCGAGCTCGAATCCCGCACCGGTCTCGCCGTGCTCGGCCTGGTCCCGTTGGCGCCCAAGAGCGCTGTGCCGAAGCCGCCCCACATGCGCGCCCTCGACGAGCCGAATTCGACCTACGGCGAGGCGATCCGTGCCTTGCGCTCGGCCTTGCTCCAGCCCCGCGGCGGCTTTCGCCCGAAGGTCATCATGGTGACCTCCTCCGTGCCCGGCGAAGGCAAGACCTCGACGGCCGTATCGATCGCGACCACGGCGGCGCGGGCGCAGCTCAAGACCATCCTCGTCGAATGCGACGTGCTGCGGCCCTCGCTTTACAAGGCGCTCGGCTGCTCGATCGGACCCGGGCTCGGCGATTATCTCAGGGGCCATGCCCGTATCGAGGATGTGGTGCGCGTCGACCCGGTCTCGGGTGCGCATTACATCACCGCGGGCGAGCCCGTACCCAACGCGAGCGAGTTTCTCGACAGCGACGGACTCCGCCTTCTCGTGACGGGGATGCGCGAGATCTACGATCTCGTCGTGATCGACTCTCCGCCCGTGCTCGCCGTCTCCGATACCGTCGTCGTTCAGCGCCTCGTCGACGAGACCGTGTTCCTGGTACGCTGGAAGAAGACGCCGCGCGACATCGTCTTCGCGGCCTTGCGGCAGATCGCCGAAAGCGGGGGTACGATCGCCGGGCTGGGCCTGACCCAGGTCGACATGCGCAAGCACTCGATCTACGAATTCGGCAAGCACGCCGACAAATACTACAGCGCCTATCGCAGCTATCACTCGGACGCGGCCTGAGCCGCCGGCTGCACTTCCCTTCCCTCGCCGCCGCCCAAGGCCCAGCGCCATGCATCCCCCCCTCCAGCTCCTCTACCTCTCGCACGCCAGCATCGCCGAAGCGGATCTCTCCCTCGCGGACGTCGAGGCGGCCGTCGAGCGCGCCTTTCGCGCCAAGGCGGAGGGGAACGCCACCTTGCCGCCCAAGGCCGGCTTTCGTCCCACCGCGGCCAGCGCCTTCTTCCTCCCCATGCCGGCCGCCCTCCATACCCCGCCGGTGGCGGGGATCAAATGGGTGACGGTCGGTCACGAGAACCTCTCCCTCGGGCTCCCGAGCGTGGCGGCACTCGTCGTGCTCAATGATCTCGAGACCGGGTTGCCGACGGCGGTCTTGGATGGCTCATGGATCACCGCCGTGCGCACGGCGGCGGCGAGTGCGATCGCCGCACGCCGCCTTGCGCGGAAGGGCTCCCGGCGCATCGGCTTCATCGCCTGCGGCCTCCAGGCGCGGAGCAATTTCGCCGCCCTCAAGGCCATCTTCCCGCTCGAGGAAGCGCTCCTCTACAGCCGCCGGCGCGAGACCGCCGCGACCTTCGCGGCCGAGCTTGCTGCCGCGGGACTGCGGGCCCGCGTCGTGACGGAGCCGCGCGAGGCGGTCACCGGCATGGACATCGTGGTGACGAGCGTGCCGCCCGAGCCCGGACCGCATCGCTTCCTCGATCCCGACTGGCTCTCGCCGGGCGCCTTCGCGACCCTCGTCGATCTCGGCCGCTCCTGGCGCCCCGCCGGCTTCGAGCGCCTCGACCGCATCGTCACCGACGACCGGACGCAGACGGCGGCCAATGCCAAGGCGAGCGGGCTGCCCTACGGCGGGCCCTTTCATGCCGAGATCGGCGAGATCATCGTCGGCGCCGCACCCCCGCGCGCGCATGACGAGGAGCGCATCGTCTTCCTCCATCCCGGCATCGCCCTTGCCGACCTGGCGCTCGCACACGAGATCCGTGAGCGCGCCATCGCCCGCGACCTGGGCGTTTGGCTGCCGCTCTGAGCTTGCGCGCGGCGATGGGTCCGGCTAGCTCTTTCGCGCGGCCTGGCGCCGGCGCACGGTCTCGCGGTAGATGATGACGAGCCCGCTCGCGACGACGATGGCGCTCCCCGCGAGCGCATGGCCGGTCGGCACCTCGTCCCAAATGAAATAGCCGAAGAGGCCCGCGAGCACGATGCTGGCATAGTTGAAGGGACCGAGCACCGCCGCGGGCGTGAAACGGAATGCCTGGGTCTGCAGATACTGTCCGATACCCCCCGCGAGGCCGACGCCGACGAGGGCCGCGAGCCCGATCCAATCCGGCGTCACCCAGCCGAAGGGCAGCAGCAGGCCCATCGCCGCCGTGCCGATGAAGTGGAAATAGACCACGATGGTGACGGGGTGTTCGGTGCGGCTCATCTGGCGCACGCTGATCATGGCAAGGGCATAGGAGAATGCGCTGAGCAGGGCTGCGAGTGCGCCGAGATTGAAGAGCTCGCGGCCGGGGCGGGTGATGACGAGCACGCCGGCGAAGCCCACCACCACCGCCGTCCAGCGGTAGACGCCGACCTTCTCGCCCAGCATGGGGACGGCGAGTGCCGTCATGAAGAGCGGGCCGGCGAAGGAGAGTGCCGTCGCCTCGGCGATCGGCAGTGCCGCGAACGCATAATAGATGGCCAGCATCGAGACGACGCCGATGCCGCTGCGGAAGAGGTGGGAGAGCGGGCGGTGCGTGCGCAGAAGGGTCGGTCCGCCGTAGGCCGCCAAGAGCATGGCGCAAGGTACGAGCGCCGCGGCATTGCGGAAGAACGCAATTTCGCCCACGGGGTAGGTCGCCGCCGCCCATTTGACGAGCGCATTGGCGCCACTGAAGACGAATACCGCGCCCAACATGAAGAGAATTCCGCGCCCGGCCGTGCCTGGCGCCTCCGAGGTCGACGACAGGCTTTTCGCAGGCACGCGCGGAGCGGACATCGCAAGGCATCAAGAGGCCGTGGCGGGGGGGCCAGCATGGCGCGATGCCCCGCCCCTGCCAAGGTGCGATCGATACCAACGGCACAGGCGCCAAATGAAGCGTTCGGCTTATCTCGCCGAACCGCCGCTCGCGTGAAGCGCCCGCCAGCCGGCATAGAGGATGAGAAGAGCGGCAGGAAAGACGAGCGGCAGGCGCAGCCCGTCGAAAAGCAGGACCTCGACCGCGGCCCCGACCCCGTAGAAGAGCCAGGCGACCACGAAGACCAGCCAGGGTGCGCGGCCCGACGGCGCAGCAGCACCCGGCGCCGTGGGCCACAGCCCATCGACGATCCCGCTCGCCAGGCGGCAGATGGTCGCCGTGATCACGACCGTGTAGAGGCTCGTGCCCGCGAGCTGGGTGACGGCGGCACCCTGCAGCCCCATCCCGAAGGCGAGGAGGACGAGCTCCTTGTCCGCCCCGAGCGGCCACAGCGAGGCCGCGATCAGCAGCACCGCCTGGGCAAGAAGCGGCAGCCAGGCGCCGCGGGGAAGGATGCGCTTCAGGACCGAAGCGGAGAGCGCGCCCGCGAAGAAGGCCGCGAGCGTCAGGCCGTAGGTGGCGGCACGCGCCCACTCGCCGTGCGCGAGCACGATCGCGAGCAGCACCGTGTTGCCCGTCATGTTGGCCGCGAAGACGCTGCCGAGCTTGAGATAGCCGAGCGCGTCGACATAGCCGGCGATGGCGCAAAGGAGGGCTGCCTGCCACATGACCCTCGGCTCTAGCATCCGGCGGACGCTTGTGCCACAGAGATTTCAGCGCCCCGGAAAGCCCTTCCGAAGAGAGAGGGCAAGAGCGTGCCATCGCGACCGGGATGCGTCATGATCGAAGGCATGATGCACGCGTGCAATGCCAAAAGACCCCGGCGGCTTCTCATCGCCCTCCTCGCCACCCTGCTGGGTGCGAGTGCGGCGCCGACCGCGGCCCATGGCGAGCAAGCCTATCCCTGGAGTGCGATCGGCCGGCTCGACCAAGGCCGCGGCGGATACTGCACGGGCGTGCTGATCGGCCGCCGCGTGGTGCTCACGGCCGCGCACTGCCTGTTCGATCGTTTTGCGCATCGCTGGCGCCCGGCGTGGCAGCTCGTCTTCACGCCGGGGCTCGGTACCTCCGCGCGCGGCCCGCATTCTTTGGCGCGCGACTACCGGGTCGCCCCCGGCTACGATCCCCGCGTCCGCCCGATGGTCGAGGCCGCAGGGACCGACCTCGCCCTCGTGCTCCTCCTCGAGGGGCTCGGCGACACGGCGGGCTTCCTGCCCTGGCTCCCGCACGCCGCCCTCGAGGCGGCCCTGCGCGGCTCCGCCGGGGCCGATTTGCTCGAGGCCGGCTATGCCCGCATCAACCCGTGGCACCAGACCGTGCACGCCCATTGCCGCATGGTCGAGTACCGCGACGAGGCCAGCTTTTTCCTGCACAGCTGCGTCACGCTCAAGGGCGAGTCGGGCTCGCCCCTCCTCGCCCTCATCGGCGGCCGCTACGACCTCGTCGGGATCGAGGTCGGCATCGAAGGCGGCCACGAAGACGCCGACCGGCGCTGGGGAACGGCAGCGGCGGTCGCGACCCTCGAGCGCATGCTCGCGGATCCGCGCGAGAACTTTGCCCCCCTCTCGGACCGCGACGTGTGGGGCGATCCGCAGAAGCGCATCCCGCAGGCGGGACGGCAGCCCTGAAGCCGTTTCGGAGTCCGAAGAGGCGTGGTGCCTATCGCTTAGCGCGCCGCCCCGGCACCGAGGATTTGCGCGAGGCCGCGCACAAGTACGGCGTGGCGACTTTCGCTTTCTTCTCCGGCACCCGCCGCACCCTTGCCGACGCCGAGATAGCGCTCGGCGACCTCGGGGTTGCCGAGCAGGGCAGCACCCGTTCCCTCTAACGCGACTCTCCCCTTCTCGATGACGTAGGCCCGGTCGGCGATGGCAAGGCTCATGCGGGCATTCTGCTCCGAGAGCAGGATGGCGAGGCCGTCTTTTCGGAGGCCCGCGATGAGGCGGAAGATTTCGGCGACGAGGACGGGGGCCAGGCCGAGCGACGGCTCGTCGAGCACCAGGAGGCGCGGCTTGATCATGAGGGCGCGCGCGATCGCCAGCATCTGCTGCTGTCCGCCCGAAAGGTTGCCGGCGAGGGCGTCGCGGCGCTCGAGGAGGGCGGGAAAATGGCGACACACCTCGGCCGTGCGCTGCGCCAGGCCCCGCTCGCCGAGCCGGTATCTTTGCGTGTAGGCGCCGAGCCGCAGGTTCTCCCTGACCGTCAAGCCGAAGACGATCTGGCGCCCCTCCGGCACCTGGGCGATACCGAGACCGAGGCGCGCGCGCGGTGACAGGCGCTCGATAGGATCGCCGTCCAGGAGAATGCGGCCGCTGTTGACCGGAAGCAGCCCCGAGACCGCCCGCGCGAGCGTGGTCTTGCCCGAGCCGTTGGCGCCGATGAGGGCCACGATCTCATGGGCAGCCACGCCGAGCGAGATGCCCTGCAGCACGCGCGCGTCGCCGTAGCCGGCCTCGAGCTCTTCGATGGCCAGCATCACGCCCCTCCGCCCGCGGGACCGAGATAAGCCTCGATCACGCGCGGATCGCGTTGGATGTCCCGCGGCGCGCCGCAGGCGATGAGCGCACCGAGATCAAGGACGAGAACCTGATCGGCCGCCTCCATGACGAGCGACATGTTGTGCTCGACCACGAGGATGGTCATGCCGACTTCCCTGAGGGCGCGCAGAAGGGCGGCAAGCTCGGCGGTCTCCCCGTCGTTCAAGCCCGCGGCCGGCTCGTCGAGCAGCAGCAGGCGCGGGCGCGCCATGAGCGCCCGGCAGAGCTCGACGAGCTTTTGGGCCCCGAGCGGGAGTGCGGTCGCGGGGGCGTCGCGGAAGGACGCGAGCCCGACCAGCTGCAAGAGCGCCTCGGCTTGCGCCGTCAAATCATCTTCCTCCCGCCGTGCTCCCTTGAGCCACAGCATATGCGCAAGCGCAGGTGTCGCGAGCCTGCCGTGGGCACCCGCGAGAACATTCTCGAGTGCGGTCATGCCGGGAAAGACGCGTGCCGTCTGGAATGTGCGCAGCAATCCGAGCCGTGCGATCCGGCTCGGCGACAGCCCCGCGAGCGGGGCATCGAAGAAGCGAATCTCGCCGGCATCCGGTGCCAGGAGGTTGGTCACCAGGTTGAAGACGGTCGTCTTGCCGGCCCCGTTGGGGCCGATGAGCGCCGTGATACTGCCGACGGCGACGGTGAAGGACACGTCGCTCACTGCGCGCAAACCGCCGAAGGAGCGCGCCACGCCCACGGCTTCGAGCGCTGCTATGGCCATCGCCCCTCTCTCCCGCCCGCCGACCCCGCCACCGCCGCCGCCCGCAGTATCGCAGGCGAAAGCAGTTTGAGGGCGCTGCCGAAGATGCCGAGCGGCAGATGCTGGAATGCGAGCACCAAGATCGCACCTTCGGCGAGAATCTTGTAGGCGGCGAGCGGTTGGAAGAGCGTGGGCAGGAGCGTGATGAGGACGGCACCGATCAAGCCGCCGACCAGGGTCCCCTCTCCGCCTGCGACGAGCATGGCAATCATCTCGAAGGAGCGCGGCGTGCTTACCATCTCGGGTGCAAGGAAATGAAAATAGAAGGCGTAGAGGCTGCCGGCGAGCGAGGCGAGTGCCGCGCTGATGGCGA
>DATJAC010000205.1:0-9442 GCA_035516655.1 Alphaproteobacteria bacterium
GATGAGGTAGGACAACGGCTCGTGCCCGGTGATGAGGACGATGCTGTGATCGGGGTCGGCGAGCTTGGGCGGGACGGCGCTCACCCAATGCTCGCTCCACGGCACCCGGATCCAATCCGTCGGCTTCATCGTCGCCACCACGAGGACCAGCACGGCCGCACTCAGGAGTGCCCGCGAACGCGTCCCGAGCGGCAGCCGGCCGATGGCGAGGACGATCGCCAGCGGGGCCAGCATCTCGTAGGCGAGGAGATAGCGGTAGATGCAGAAGGCTGCCACCCAGACCACGTAGCCGATGGCAAAGGCGGTGAGGAGATAACGGGCTTCCCACCCGCCTCTTGCTTGGGCGCGCGCGGATGGAGCTTGCGCGCCCCCCTCTGCCACGCGCTGCCGGCGGCAGCCGCGCACGCCGGCAACGAGGGCTGCGAGCGGGACGAGCACGAAGCAGGCGAGGATGCGCAGGTCGCGGAAATCCACCTCGGCCGTGAGATGCGGGTTGCGGAGATAGGCGAAGGGGAAGAAGACGCGCGTCCACAGGCTGCCGGGAATATAGAAGAACTCGCGGTAGTCCTGGGGGAGCGCCCAGGGCGATTTGAAGAGCTGATTGTAGAAGGGAAAGAGCGGGTTGCCGTAGAGCTGCCAGAGATGCAGCATCCACGGGCCGGCCGCGAGGGCAACCCCCAAGGTGACGCCGATGCCGTAGAGGAGGGCAAGCCCGAGCCGGCGCTGCCACCTTGCCGGCACGAAGAGGAGGGCGAGGCAGAGGCCGAGGGGGAGGGTCACCATCGTCTGCTTGAGCCCGACCGCGACGCCCGAGACGAGCCCCGCCAAAAGCAGCGTGCGCCGGACGGCGTGCCAGGGGCTATCGAGGAAATCGGCGTGGCGGCGGAGGATGAGCCAAAGCCCCGTGAGCGGCCCGAGGCTCACCACGGTATCGTAGAAGGTGGTGCCGAGTTCGGAGAGCGTGCCGACGCCCACCATGCCGAGAAGTGCTAATACCGCGGCGAGGAGGCGCCGTCGCTGCCTCTCGCCGATCTCGAGGGCGGAGTAGGCAATGCCGTAGAGCGGCAGGAGGTTGAGCCCTTGAATGGTGCCGAGGATGAAACCCACGAGGCGCGCGGGCCAGACTTGCGTTGCGAGGTAGAACGGCACGTCGAGGTATGGGCTGAAGAAGCTCGGCGCCTGGGCCACGAGGATATCGTAACCCTCGCGGCCGGTGAGCCAGGCATAGGCGTTGTAATAGTGGTAATTGCGCAGGTCCCAGTTGGCGTCCATGCCGAAGGCCAGGACGGCGAGGCCGAAGCCGAGCGGCGTTGCGGCGAGGAAGACGGCGAGCGCCGCGCGGCCCATCCTTCCCCTACACCGAGCGCGTGAGCCCGCCGTCGACCCGGATGCTCTGGCCGGTCACGTAGCTGGCCTCGTCCGAGAGGAGGAACGCGGCCGTCTTGGCGACCTCGGCCACCTTGCCGTAGCGACCCATGGGGATGGACCGGATTTTCGCCGCGTCTTCCGGATAGCTGTCGATGAAGCCGGGCAGGAGATTGTTCATGCGAATGCCGGCCTTGGCATAGCGCTCGGCATAGAGCTTGGCGAAGGCGCCGAGCGCCGCGCGCAGGCTCGAGGAGACGGGAAACGCGGCCTCGGGCTCGATCGCCGCATAGGTCGAGATGTTGACGAAGGCGCCCCCGCCTCGCCGCTCCATGAGCGGGGTTAAGATGCGCGCCATGCGCACCACGTTGAGCAGCACGAGATCGAGGCCGGCGTGCCAGGCCTCGTCGCCGATGTCGAGGAGCTCGCCGCTCGGCGGGTGGCCGGTGTTGTTGACGACCGCATCGACTTGGCCATAGGCCTCGAGGGTCGTCTCGACGAGACGCTCGAGGTCGGCGGACGAGGTGACCGAGCCGCTGATGCCGACAGCACCCAACCCGTGCGCCAGCCCCTCGGCAGCACCCGAGGGCGACATCAGCGCCAGGCGCCAGCCGCGCGCCTTGAGCTCGACGGCGATGGCGGCCCCCATGCCGCGGCCCGCGGCGGTGACGATCGCGACCTTGTCTTGTGCCATGCCTTTCCTCTCAAGCGGGGGGCAGCAGCGGGGCGACAAACGTCGTCGCCGCGGGCACGCGCGTGCCGGGCTGCCGGCTCAGGAGCTGCCCGCCGCGTCGGCGTGGGCGGCCTGCCAACCGTCCGGGTCGTTGAGAAAGACCCTCACCTTGTCGAGGGCGGATTTATCCAAGGAGCCTTCCGCCTCGGCGACGGCGAGCACGTCCCACCAGGTGGCGAGGGCCAGGAGCGTGACGCCGGCCGCGGCGAGGCGGGCGATCGCGGCGGGAAAAGTGCCGTAGTGGAAGATGACGAAGTTGTGCGCGACCTTGGCCCCTGCCTTGCGCAGCGCCTCGACGAAGACGAGCTTGCTGCCTCCGTCGGTCGCGAGATCCTCGACGAGGAGGACGCGCGCACCCTCCGCCATGTCGCCCTCGATCTGGGCCATGCGGCCGAAGCCCTTGGGCTGCTTGCGCACATAGAGCATGGGAAGGGCGAGGCGCTCGGCGATCCAGGCGGCAAAGGGAATGCCGGCCGTCTCGCCGCCGGCGACGGCGTCGAAGGCTTCGTAGCCCGCCTCCCGCAGGATCAGCTCGACCGCCAGATCCATGAGCTTCGCGCGCGCGCGCGGGAAGGAAATCAGGCGCCGGCAGTCGATATAGACCGGCGAGCGGCGTCCGGAGGTGAAGACAAAGGGCTTGTCCGGACTGAACTTCACCGCACCCAGCTCGAGCAGGATGCGCGCCGTGACGTAAGCCGCGCTCTCGGGTGCCAAGGGTTTGCTCGCCGCAGTCATGCCGGATCTCCAGCTCGCAGGCGGGCTCTCGCGCGGGCTTCGCGCGCACGCCTTGGGGCGCACGTTAAGGCCGATCGGAGCGCGAGGGAAGGGGGTTTGCGCGCGGCGCGCGCGGGGTGAAGGTGCGAGCTTGCGAAGGTGCCGCGGCTTGCTAAGCTGGTGTTGTCGTCCCTGGCAAGGAAACCCGACATGTCCGAGCTCGTCCTCGTTGAGCGCCGATCCGACATCGCGACCGTGATCCTCAATCGTCCCGAGAAGCTGAATGCGCTCAACAAGGCGCTCTGGCAGGCCGTCGGCGCGACGATGGCGCTCCTCGGTGAGGACGACGGCGTGCGCGCCGTCATCCTCACCGGCTCGGGCGACAAGGCCTTTGCCCCCGGGGCCGACATCGGCGAGTTCGAGAACGAGCGCAGCAACATCGCCGAGGCGCGCGCCTACGGCGCCATCATGCACGAGACTATGGGCCGCATTGCCGCGTGCCGCCATCCCACCATCGCGATGATCAAGGGCATCTGCGTGGGCGGCGGGCTGGAGCTCGCCGTGATGTGCGATCTCAGAATCTGCGGACAATCGAGCCGCTTCGGCGTGCCGATCAACCGCCTCGGCGTGATCATGGCCTATCCCGAGATCACGGCCCTCATCGACCTCGTCGGACGCGCCACGGCACTCGAGATCCTGCTCGAGGGTCGCATCTTCGGCGCTGCGGAGGCGAAGGAGAAGGGCCTCGTCACGCGGGTCGTGCCCGACGACAAGATCGAGGAGGAGACTTATGCGAGTGCGCGCCGCATCGCCGAGGGGGCTCCCCTCTCGAACCGCTACCACAAGAAATTCGCGCGCCGGCTCCTCGACCCCCGCCCTCTCTCGGCCGAGGAGTTCAGCGAGGGCTTCGCGACGGCCGGAAGTGCGGACTATCAGGAGGGCTACCGCGCCTTCGTCGAGAAGCGCAAGCCCCGCTTCCGCGGGGTCTAGGCCGCAAGCGCTCTCACGGGATCACGCCGCAGGCCGCATGCAGCCCGCCCGCGCTCGCGGCACCGTCCTCGATCACGATCGTGCGGCCCTTGATCATCTCGAGCTTGACGTCGAGTATCGTGGTCGCCGCGCGCGCGATCCCGTCGTTGTCGACGCTCAGCACGAACGGCCGGAGCTGCGGCGGCGGCTTGCCAGCGGCGTCGCCGGATCGGTCCGGTTTCGTCACCACGAAAGCGCCACCCGCAGCCCCCGCCGCGATTTTCTTGCCGTCGATCTCGGCGGGCTCGCAGCTGGCGTTGGCATGAATCATCGCGGCATGGGGACCGGGTGCCAGGCTCTTGAGGAGGGGGATCAAGCGCACGCCTTGCGCGCCGTCGGAGGCGCGCATGGTGCCGATGGTCGCACCCAGCCCCTCGGGGGTCACGAGCATGATGCGGATGCGCGTCTCGTCGGCCGCGGCGGGCTGGATCATGCGCCACGCCGCGAGGAGGGCGAGCGCCGCCCCAAATGCCCGTCCCTTGGCTCGAGCGCGCACGCGTGATCGTTCTCCGCAGCCTTGCATGTCCAGGGCACCGCAGGTCGTTGCCGGGAGGCCCAGGCTCCCCGATCGGCGTCGGCGCTGTCAAGGAGGGCGGCTGCGCGAGGATTTGGCACGGCCGGTTGATTCTTTCCCGCCGAGCCGGCATAGTGCGGCGCAAGAGGCAAAAGCGCGGGGGGCGAATGCGCGGACGTTTCGTGGGCGCTGCGGTTGCGGCACTCCTCTTCTCGATGATGTCGCTCGGCGCTGCCAAGGCCGACGGCTTTACCTATTTCGACCGTGGTCCTGTCCCGGCTCTCCTCGAATTCAGCGTCGGGGCTTTTGCGCCGTTCGATCCCCCGGGCGAGAACGGTCACGGCACCGGCTCGACCGCACTCTTCCAGCTGGACGCGATCTCGCGTTGGGAAATCGTCAATTTTTGGAATTACTTCATCGTCAACCCCTACCTCGGCGGCTTCGTGACCGGCAAGGGCGGGGGCATGGGCTACGGCGGCATCCATGGCACGGCCCCCATCGGCCAGCATTTCGAGGCCGATCCCTTTTTCGCGGTCGGGGGCTATGCCCGGGGCAGCGGCCGCGACTTGGGCGGCACGGCATTCTTCCAGACGGGCATCTCGCTGCTCTACGTGTTCGACAGCGGCTACCGCGCGGGGGCCACGTTCAGCCACGAATCGAACGGCACGCTCCTGCCCCGCGAGCGCAGCGGATGCGTATGCAATCCCGGCGCCAACAACTTCATGCTGACCGTGGCCGTGCCGTTCGTGAAAATCTTCGACTTTTAGCGTTGCCGCCGCGGTGCCGCGCCCGACCCTCAGCCGGCGAGTCCGTCGGCCTTCTTCTTGATCGCCCCGATGAGAGCATCCACGCCTTGCTCGCGGATGACCGAGGTGTATTCGGAGCGCCGGGTCGCAAGCTGCGAGATCGACCCGTCGAGATAGACGTCGATCACCTTGTAGTTGTTGTCGCCGTCCGGACGCAGGAGATAGTTGAGGGCGACCTTGTCGCCGCCGGATTTCACCAGCTCCGTATTGACGATGATGTCCTTGCTGTCTCGGCGCGGCGCTTCCTGGGCGTCCGTGGTGAGGAATTTCTCCCCGTCATAGCTATGGAAGCTGTGGGCGTAGTTGGCGATGGTGAAGTCGCGGAAGGCGGCAACCAGGCGGGTGCGCTGATCGGCCGTCATGCTGTCCCAGTACGAACCGACGCTGGCCTGGGCCATCAGCGCCACGTTGAAGGTCTTGTCGACCCAAGGCTTCAGCAACTCGTAGCGGCCCTTGTAGCCGAGCTTGGGTCCATTCTGCATCGCCTTCAGGAGCTGGGCATAGTAGT
This sequence comes from Alphaproteobacteria bacterium, assembly GCA_035516655.1. GTDB lineage: Bacteria > Pseudomonadota > Alphaproteobacteria > JACZXZ01 > JACZXZ01 > DASPPM01. Next base: position 5,670 of record DATJAC010000205.1, read on the forward strand.
TCTCGATCACGGTCTTGGGCGCATCGGCGCCCGCGTGAACGGCAAGCGGCAGCGCGGATGCGATGGCGAGGACGACGAGGAAAGCTTTCACGCGGCGCAGCATCGGGACTCCTGGCTTGCTATCGCGGCGTGCGACGATGCGCCGCGGCGTAGCCGGATTAAGGTAGGCACCCGAGCAAACGGGAGCAATAGGGTTTCTTCTACGCTTTGCGGCGGTGCCGCGCATCCGCGCGCGACCCGCCGATCCGCGGACTGCTTCCGCCCAGGCGAGATGTTCCCTGTTTGTACAGGCGGGTCGAGCCGGAGATCGCGGCGTTCCAGGCGCAGGAAGGGGCGTCCGCCGCAGATACCCGGCAGCGAGATCGTAACGGCCGCGCGCGTCGACGACCGCCCCGGCCTGTCGCAGCGCAATATTAAGCTTGTGGAGCATGCCTCGCGCCGGTATATCGACGGCCAGACGAGGGGATGCGCAATAGAGCTGCGGCGCTTGCGCGCGCAAGGACCATTTTTTTCTCTGAGCCACGAGACCTAATCTCCGTGCACGCCGAAGCCCAGGAACTGCACCCTGCGGAAGGGAAATTTTTGACTGAGCGGGGGCACGGCCGGATGGGACCGGCCGCGGCCACCGCGCTGGCGTGGTGGGTGGAGCGTGCGCGCCGCCTGGCCTGGCCCATCGTGATCGCGAGTGTGCTTGCAGCCTTAGCTGGCGGCATCTACACCGCCGGCCATCTCCGCATGAATACCAACATCGACGCGCTCTTGTCGTCGGAGGTGCCCTACCGCAAGACGCTCAAGACCTTCGAGCAGGCCTTTCCCCAGCTTTCCGACAACCTCGTGGCCGTCGTCGAGAGCGACAGCGCCGATCGCGCCGAGGCCGCGGCCAAAGCACTCGCCGCCAAGCTCAAGGCGAACGACAAGCAGTTCGAGGACGTGTTCTATCCGCAAGGCGACGCGTTCTTCGGACGCGAGGGGCTGCTCTTCCTCAAGACGGCCGACCTCGAGGAGCTTGCCAAGCGCGTGGACGAGGCCCAGCCGCTCCTCGTCGGCTTCGCCACCGACCGCACTCTGCGCGGCTTTTTCGGCGTGCTCGGGGACGTGCTATCCGGCGTCAAGCTCGGCAAGCTCGATCCCGCCCTGCTGGTGCGACCGCTCGATGCGGTCGCCGACACGGTGGAGGCGGAGCTCCAGGGCAAGACGGGGCAGCTGAGCTGGCGCGATCTCGTCAACCAAACCCCGGCCGGCGCTTCCGACAAGCGCCAGATCATTCAGCTCAAGCCCTATCTCGATCGCAGCACGCTGTCGCCGGCCGACGCCGCCATCAAGGCCATTCGGGCCGCGGCCACCGAGCTCGAGCTCGATCCCGCGCACGGCGTGCGCGTGCGCATCACCGGCTCTCCGGCCCTCGACGAGGACGATCTCAAGACGGTCAAGGACGGCGTCGGCCTGGCGAGTGCCGTCTCCTTCGTGCTCGTGTCCATCATCGTCTTCCTCGGCTTGCGCTCCCCCAAGCTCGTCTTCGCGACCCTCGCAACGCTCGTGCTCAGCCTGGTCTGGACCGCGACCTTCGCCACCTTGGCGGTCGGCTATCTCAACATGATCTCGGTCGCTTTCGCCGTGCTCTTCATCGGGCTCGCGGTCGATTTCAGCATCCAGTTCGGACTGCGCTACAAGGAGAGCGTCGACCACGGCACGTCGCTCAAGGGTGCCCTCAAGGAGGCCGCCTCCGGCACGGGGACGGCCGTGGGCCTGGCTGCGGTCTGTGCCGCGATCGGCTTCTTCGCCTTCGTGCCGACCAACTATATCGGCCTCTCGCAGCTCGGCATGATCGCCGGGGTGGGCATGTTCATCGGCCTCTTCGCCACGCTCACGCTGCTCCCCGCGATCCTGGCCCTCTTGCCGATGAAGGCCGACCTGCGGATGGCGGAGAAAAGGAATCTCTCGGCGGCCGCGGGCTGGCTCGAGCGCCACGCGCGTGCCGTCTGCTGGGGAGCGCTTGCGCTCGGCCTCGTCGGCCTTGCGGCCTTTCCCTGGGCGCGCTTCGACATCGACCCGATCGACCTCAAGAGCCCGAATACCGAGTCTGTCCAGGTCTATTTGGACATGACCAAGGATTCGCGCATCTCGCCCTACTCCGCGAGCATCCTGTCGCCGAGCCTCCCGGCGGCCGATGCGCTTGCCAAAGAGCTCGATAAGCTGCCCGAAGTGGCGAGCACGGTAACGCTGAGCTCCTTCCTCCCTGCCGACCAGCAGGCGAAGCTGCCGATCATCGCGCGCATGTCGGCCATCTTGACACCCATTCTGACGCACAAGTCGCGCTCGGCACCGAGCGACGAGCGCCGCCGCGAGGCGACGACGGAGGCGCGCGACACGCTGGCCAAGTTCGCGGCGACGCCCACGGCCGGCAAGGCCGCCGCCCCCGCCATGCGGCTCGCGGAGTTGCTCGGCCGCTTCGACGACGGCCCGGGCAAGGATCTCAAAGCCTATGGCGCGCTCGAGACCGCCCTCGTCGCGAGCATATCGAGCAAGCTCGACAGCCTGCAGGCACTCATGCAGCCGGAAGCGGTCACGGCCGAGAGCCTGCCGGGAAACGTGCGCGCGCGCTACGTGGCAGCCACGGGCGGTGCGCGCATCCAGGTCTTCCCGGCCGAGGTCCTCAACAACGAGAGCGCGCTGCGCCGTTTCGTCGACGCGGTGCGCACGCTCGCCCCCGATGTCACCGATTCGCCCGTGGAGCTGCTCGAGGGAGGGCGCATGGTGGTCGGCGCCTTCGTCGAGGCGGGGGCCATCGCCCTTGTGGCGATCAGCCTGCTGCTCGTGGTCGTGCTGCGCAGCCTCGTCGATTCGCTCCTCGTGCTGCTGCCGCTGCTGCTTGCCGCCGTGCTCACGGTTGCCCTCGTCGTGGTCACGGGCCACACCTTCAATTTCGCCAACATCATTGCCCTTCCGCTCCTCTTCAGCCTGGGCGTCGCCTTCGGCATCTACTACGTCTTGCGGCACCGGGAAACGCCCGGCCTCGTCGATCTCATGCACACGAGCACGCCGCGCGCGATCCTCTTCTCGGCCCTTGTGACCATGGTCGCGTTCTCGACTCTCATGCTGTCGAGCCATCGGGGCACGGCGAGCATGGGCTTTCTTCTCGGCGTCAGCCTCAGCTTTGCCGTCGTCTGCACGCTCGTCGTTCTCCCTGCGTTGCTCAGCTGGCGCGAGAGCCGGCGCGCTTCGCCGAGCTAAGCTCGGACGAGGCCCTGCCGAGTGCGGCGGCACGACGACGCCGTGCGGCGGCCGAGCGTCCGAATATTGACCTTGTCGGGCGCGGAACAGGCGCCTATATGCACGCGTTGATGGTCGAGGAGCGCTCGCCGTGCGGGGGCTCTACCCGGCCACAGCCCAGCAGCCTCTGCCAATGAGCCTATTACCCGTGCACGCCGAGGTCCCGGAGCATCATCTGAGGGACGGGGTGGTCCTGAGCGAGCGGTTGCACCGCCGGGCGGGGGGCCTGGTGGCGCTGGCGCTCGCCTGGTGGGTGGAGCGCGCGCGCCGGCTGGCCTGGCCGATCGTGCTCGGAGCGGTCCTCGTCTCGCTCGCAGGTGCTGTCTATACCGCGCGGCACCTCGGCATGAATACCGACAACGACGCGCTGCTCTCCTCGGAGCTGCCTTACCGCAAGACGCTCAAGGCCTTCGAGCAGGCCTTCCCGGCACTCAGCGGCAATCTCGTGGTCATCGTCGAGGGCGACAGCCCCGACCGGGCGGAGGATGCGGCGAACGCGCTCG
>DATJAC010000206.1:0-5956 GCA_035516655.1 Alphaproteobacteria bacterium
GAAGCGGAAGAAGCTGCGCAGCACCGAAAGTGCACGCGCGCTCGAGCTCCGCGCCATTCCGTCCGTCGTGCGCCGTGCCAACCAGGCGCGAAAGTCGGCCGGACGCAGGGCGGCCAAGGCCGCGAGCGTGGGCAACTCGCCGAGATGTCCGGAAAGGAAGCTAGTGAAGCCCGCGAGATCGTGGCCGTAGGCCTCGACCGTGTGGAGCGACGCGCGCCGCTCGTTCGCCAGCCAGCTCTGCCATTCCATGATGGCGGCACGCAGGTCCGCGGCCGCGGTGAAAGCCTGCGGCGCTAGAGGGGCAGGTCCAGCCATGCGCGGATGCTGAACTCGACCGCCCGCGCCAGGAAGCCGAGCAGCTCCGTGCCCTGGCCCGTATGGAAGCGGCCCTCCTTGCGCGAGCCGAGGGCGAGGAGCCCGACCGGGGTTGCCGGGCTGATCTTGAGGCGCAGCAGCGCATCGGAGCGGACGAGGGCGGCGCCGGCGCCGAAGATCGCGCGCTCGCCGCGGGCAGTCTGGCGCAGGAGCATGTCGCGCGCCGGGCCGAGGAGCCGGTCGACCGCACCGGGATCGATGAGGCGCACGCCCGGCGTCTCGCAGCGCGGCGGGGGTGCGGCCGTCGCCTCGATGCAGAGGGCCGAGACGTCGAGGCCGAGGAAGACGGGCAGGTCGATGGTGGTCACCTGGATGAGATGCTCGAAGCTCGATGCCCCCATGAGGGCGAGGACGGCGCGGTGCACGCGCGCCTGGCTCTTGAGGTTCAAGCGCGCGAGCGCCACCATCTGCTGGCACTCGCCCTCGAGCTCGCGCGTGCGCCGCTTGAGGCGCTCCGCCACGAAGCGCTGCAGATCGACGATGCGGTCGCCGCTCTCGCGCTCGAGGCTCAGAAGCGGGGCGAGCAGCTCCGCATGCTGGGCCAGAAAACCCGAATGCGCGCGCAAGTAGGCGAGCACCTGGGCATCGTCCAGGCCGGGCTCGAGCTCCGGGGTCGCTTGTTCGCTAGGCTTTTGCAACGGCGCGCGGTCCTTGCTCGGGTCCGAGGATGGACTGGCCCGTCTTCGACCAGTCGGCGAGGAATTGGGCGAGGCCCTTGTCGGTGAGCGGGTGGACGAACAACTGGCGCAGGACCGCCGGCGGCAGGGTAGCTACATGGGCGCCGATGCGCGCCGCCTCGACGACATGGAGCGGATTGCGCACGGAGGCGACCAGCACCTCGGTCTTGAAGCTCGCGTATTGGCGATAGATGGCGACGATATCGCGGATGAGCTCGATGCCCGGCTGGGAGATGTCGTCGAGGCGGCCGATGAAGGGCGAGATGAAGGAAGCCCCCGCCTTGGCCGCGAGGATCGCCTGGGCGGCCGAGAAGCAGAGCGTCACATTGACCATCGTGCCTTCGTCGGAGAGCGCCTTGCAGGTCTTGAGGCCGTCGAGCGTGAGCGGCACCTTGACCGTCACGTTCTTGGCGAGCCGCGCCAGGCGCCGCCCCTCGGCCAGCATGGTCGGGTGGTCGAGGGCGGTCACCTCCGCACTCACCGGACCGGGAACGACCGCGCAGATCTCCTGGATGACGTCGAAGAATTTCTTGCCCGTCTTGGCGACGAGCGAGGGGTTGGTGGTGACCCCGTCGAGCAGCCCGGTCGCGGCGAGCTCGCGAATCTCGCCCAAATCGGCGGTATCGACGAAGAACTTCATGGCAGCCTCGCTCCTCTTCGCAGCGCGGCCCTCGCCCCCTCCCATGACGGCGCCATGGCCGAGTGAGGGGGCGTTCCGCAGCCTGCCGTTTCCGGCTACTACTGTAGCCAATGGCCATGGAAAACACCATCTCGGCGAAGGCCGCGGGCTTTGCGCAAAGACTTGCGGTGCTGCTGCCGCTCCCTTTGGCGGGGGCCTACGATTACGGCGTGCCGGAGGGCCTCGAGCTCAAGGCGGGGGATTTCGTGCGCGTGCCGCTCGGCAGCCGCGAGGCCATCGGCGTGGTGTGGGGCGAGGCCTCGGGCGAGGTCGCCCTCGGCAAGCTCAAGGCGGTCGCGGCACGGCTTGACGCCCCCGCGCTGCCCGAGGCCGAGCGCCGCTTCATCGACTGGGTCGCCCATTACACGCTCTCCCCGCCGGGGGTGGTTCTGCGCATGGCGATGTCGGCCGCGCGCGCGCTCGAGCCCCCGCCCCCGCTGCTCGCCTATGGGCGCAGCGCTCTACCCCTTGCCGAGCTCGCACTCCGGCTCACCCCAGCGCGCGCGCGCGTCCTCGCCCTCCTCGAGGACGGGCCGCCGCGCGGCCCGCTCGAGCTTGCCCGCGAGGCGGGGGTGACGCCGGGCGTGATCAAGGGCCTGCTCGCGGCGGGAGCGCTCGAGGCGCTCCATCTGCCGCCCCCTTCGCCTTTTGCCGAGCCCGATCTCGCCCATCCCGGCGTGGCGCTCTCCACCGCACAGGCCGCGGCGGCCGAGGTTTTGCGCGCGCGCATGGGGAAGGGCTTCAACGTGACCCTCCTCGACGGCGTCACCGGCTCGGGCAAGACCGAGGTCTATTTCGAGGCCATCGCCCAGGCGCTGCGCGCGGGACGCCAGGCTCTCGTGCTGGTGCCGGAGATCGCCCTCACCCAGCAGGGGCTCGCGCGCTTCGAGCGCCGCTTCGGGGTCGTCCCCGCGGCGTGGCATTCCGGCCTCTCCTCGAGTGCCAGGCGCACGACCTGGCGCGCGGTCGCCGAAGGAAGAGTCAAGGTGCTGGTCGGCGCGCGCTCGGCCCTCTTCCTGCCGTTCCCGGATCTCGGGCTCATCGTGGTCGACGAGGAGCACGACGCCTCCTTCAAACAGGAGGACGGCGTCATCTATCACGCGCGCGACATGGCGGTGGTGCGCGCCCGCCTCGGCGACCATGCCGTCGTCCTCGCCTCGGCCACCCCCTCGCTCGAGACCCTCGAGAACGTGCGCCAGGGCCGCTACCAGGTGCAGCGCCTGCCCGAGCGCCACGGCGGCGCCAGCCTGCCCGCGATCACGGTCATCGACATGCGCAAGGAGACGCCCGGGCGCCAGTCCTGGCTCTCGCAGCCGCTGCGCGAGGCCCTGGCCGAGACACTTGGTGCCGGCGAGCAGGCCATGCTCTTCCTCAATCGACGGGGCTACGCGCCCTTGACCCTTTGCCGCCACTGCGGCCACCGCCTCAAATGCCCGCAATGTTCCGCCTGGCTCGTCGAGCATCGCCTGATCGGCCGTCTGCAATGCCATCACTGCGGCTACAGCGTGGCGGCACCGCGCGACTGCCCAGCATGCGGTGCGAGCGCGAGCTTCGTCGCCTGCGGTCCCGGCATCGAGCGCCTTGCCGAGGAGGCGCAGCAGCTCTTTCCCGACGCCCGCGTAGCACTCGTGGCGAGCGACACGCTCGGCGGACCCGAGGCGATCGCCGAGCTCGTGCGCCAGGTCGAGGAGCACGAGATCGACCTCTTGATCGGCACCCAGATCATCGCCAAGGGCCACCATTTCCCCATGCTGACGCTCGTCGGCGTGGTCGATGCGGACCTCGGGCTCGACGGCGGCGAGCTGCGCGCGGCCGAGCGCACCTACCAGCTCCTCTCCCAGGTGGCGGGGCGCGCGGGGCGCGAGCTGCGGCCGGGCCGCGTGCTCCTCCAGACCTATCGTCCCGATCATTCCGTCATGCAGGCCCTGGCTGCGGGCGAGCGCGAGGGCTTTCTCGCGGTCGAGGCGAAGATGCGGCGCGAGGCGCGCATGCCGCCCTTCGCCCGCCTCGCGGCCCTCATCCTGGCGAGCCACGACGAGGCGGCCGTCGAGCGCGCGGCACGGAGCTTCGCGCGCACGGCACCGCGGGGTGCCGGGATCGAGGTGTTGGGCCCCGCACCTGCGGCCTTGGCCCTCCTCCGCGGCCGTTTCCGCCGCCGCCTCCTGCTCAAGGCCGAGCGCGGGATCAACGTGCAGGAGCTGCTCACTGCCTGGCTCGCGCGCGTCGAATTGCCGACGAGCGTTCGCGTCACCATCGACGTCGATCCGATGAGCTTTCTCTGAGGCGGTGCGCTATCGCGGACACCGGGCGATCGATTGGGTTTCGCCCGATGATTTAACGCGCCGATCCCGATCCGCTCCACTCGATGGCCATCGATGAAGTTGTATTATTGCAGCGTGGGAGCGTGTGAGCCGAGGCTCGCGGCATCCTGGCCCCTCGGAGACGGATTGCCAAGCGCCTTCGGTCCGAGGCCTTCAAGGACGGTTCCCGCTTAACCTCCGCCGCGCCGCACCCCCCAGATCTGCCGAAGATCTGCCAACCGTTGGCCGTCCGGGCAATGCCCGGACGGTCGTGCCGTCGTGCGCTCTGGCTCGTCCCACCTGCCGACGCATCCTTTAGTCCCTCAGCAAGCAGGAACGCTTCCATGGACCCCAGGCCCAAGAAGAATATCCTGCGCGATGACAACGACAACCCCGTGTACGACAAGGTCGACCATCGGGTCATCGAAATGCCGCCCGGCGAGGATCCCCACTTCTTCATAGACCAAGGACTCCTCCACCGGATGTTTATGGGCGGCATCCCGACAGAGGTAGAATTGTACCAAATGGTTGAAACGCTAATGCCCCTCATCAAATTCAGGCAGGGAGGGGCCTGGGACGCACAGCGGATCAAAGGTACGGTCGTGCATGAATTCATCAACTACGCAACGGTTGCTCTTGGCCTCTATGGTGCCGCCGCCGGAATCGATATCGATAGCATGCTCGAAATAGAGAACATCTATTTTGCACTCCAATCGACACACCGCAAAGGCGCAGAAATGGATAAGACATATACGCACCTGCCAGAAACCAACGTCAAGGATACCGAGCTAGGTTACGAATTGTTCGAGACCGGCAAGATCGGTCCGTCGAAGAAGTGACGCCGTTTGCATTAGCCGCTGCGGCACGCCTCTGCTACAATTTTCCTGCCATGGTCCCCGACCAAGTACAACCGCAGGCAGTGCGGGCTTCGGCAAAGCGCCGGCGTCGCAGGATGGCGATCTTTCTCTGGCCGCTTGCCTTCGCCGCAGCGGGGCCCGCCGGCTTGGTCCTGCTCTGGTCGATCTCATTCGATGCGGCTTTCATGTTTGCCTTCCCGTTCCTTGGCCTGTGGGCGTTGATAGCGTTCCTTGCTCTCCTCGCCGCCGTGATATTGGCGCTCGGACGACTCTGGCTTGGAGCCTTGTCGCTCGCCCTGTGCCCCTTGGCAGTGCTCGTGGCGCTCTTGAACTTCATGAGCGTCTGGGGATTTGCCGTCGAGACGGGCGAATACATCCATTTCCGCGTGAAGCGCGCGGCTTATCTCGCCGACATCGCCAGGCTGCCGACGGACAAAGGACCGCGCCTTGCGATCTTCGACTGGGGCGGTTTCGTCGGTTCGCACGCCGTCGTCTATGACGAGAGCGACGAGGTGATCCTCTCCAAGGACGAACGCTCCGCGGCTTGGAAGGAGCGGATCGAGGGCACGGAGCTGGTCTGCGGAATCGTGGCGGCGGAGCCGCTCGGGGATCATTTCTACATCACCCGCATCGGCTGCTAGTCAGCCCTTGTCGCGCACGACGGCGGAGCTTCCTTTGCGCCCCTAACTGGCCAATAATCGGACCAAGGCGGCGCGGCCGCGGGAAGAGGGAGGCTGAGATGGAGAGTGCCATCGGCAAGGCGGAGCTTGACGGGGAGATCGTCGCCCTCAGGCACGACATCCATCGCCATCCCGAGCTCGCCTACGAGGAGACGCGGACGAGCGATCTCGTGGCCGCCCGGCTCGCGGCCTGGGGCTACGCGGTCGACCGCGGCCTCGGCAAGACCGGGGTCGTCGGCACGCTCACGCGCGGCGCCGGCACGCGGCGCATCGGCATCCGCGCCGACATGGATGCGCTCCCCATCCACGAGACGACCAACCTGCCCTATGCGAGCGTGCATCCCGGCAAGATGCACGCCTGCGGCCACGACGGCCATACCGCGATGCT
>DATJAC010000207.1:0-9165 GCA_035516655.1 Alphaproteobacteria bacterium
GGGCGGGCTTGACCCATGAGGCCGTGCTCGGCGTGCTCTCCCTGATCGCCTGGGCGCTCCTCATCGTGGTCGCGTTCAAATACGTCGTCGTCATCATGCGCGCGGACAACCGCGGCGAGGGCGGCATCCTCGCCCTTACGGCCTTGGCGTTGCGCACGGCGAGCCGGCGCGGCCGGCGCCATCGCCTGATCCTGGCCGCGGGCCTGGTGGGGGCGGCGCTCTTCTACGGCGACGGGGTGATCACGCCCGCGATCTCGGTGCTCTCGGCGGTCGAGGGGCTCAAGGTGGCAACCCCGCTCTTCGATCCCTACGTGATCCCCATTACGGTCCTGCTGCTCGTCGTTCTTTTCGTCTTCCAGCGCCGCGGCACGGCACGGGTGGGCAGTCTCTTCGGCCCGGTGATGCTGCTGTGGTTCGTGACGATCGGCGCCCTCGGCATAGCCGAGCTCGCCGTGCAGCCGGCCATCCTCTTCGCCCTCAACCCGCTCCATGGCGTGCGGCTTCTGCTCGCCGATCCCTGGCACGGCTTCGTCCTGCTCGGTGCCGTGGTGCTCGCGGTCACGGGTGCCGAGGCGCTCTATGCCGACATGGGCCATTTCGGGCGCGCGCCCATCCGTGCCACCTGGTTCTGGATCGTGCTCCCCTGCCTGCTTCTCAACTACTTCGGCCAGGGTGCCCTGCTGCTGCGCTTCCCCGAAGCGCTCGACAATCCCTTCTACCGCCTCGCCCCCGAATGGGCGCTCTATCCCCTCGTGGTGCTTTCCTCGATCGCCACCGTGATCGCGTCGCAGGCGGTGATCTCGGGGGCCTTCTCGATGACGCGGCAGGCGGTCCAGCTCGGCTACCTGCCGCGCCTCAACGTGCGCCACACCTCCGCCATGGAGGCCGGCCAGATCTTCGTGCCCAAGGCCAACTTCTTCCTCCTCGTGGCGGTGATAGCGCTCGTGCTCGGCTTCAAGTCCTCGAGCAATCTCGGCTGGGCCTACGGCATCGCGGTGACCGGGACCATGTCGCTGACCACCATCCTCGCCTGCATCTACTCGGTGGGAGTGCGGGGCTGGAGCCCTCTCGTTGCCGTGCCGATCTTCGGCTTTCTCCTGACGGTCGATTTCTGCTTCTTCGCCGCGAACATGCTCAAGGTCGAGCAGGGCGGCTGGTTCCCGCTCTTGGTGGCGACGTTGCTCTACATGCTGATGTCGACCTGGATGCGGGGGCGCCGCGTGCTGTTCGACCAGCGCAGCAAGAATGCGCTCCCGCTCGAGACCTTCCTCAAGTCGCTCCGCCCCGGTCATCCCGAGCGCGTGCCCGGTACCGCCATCTTCATGACCGCCAACGTCGACCGGGTGCCGACGGCACTGCTCCACAACCTCAAGCACAACAAGGTGCTGCACGAGCGGGTGGTGCTGATGACCGTGCAGACCGAGGACATCCCGCGCGTGGCGGAGGAGCAGCGCCTCGAGATCCGGCATCTCGCCCACAATTTCCACACCATCACCGTGCATTACGGCTTCATGGAGGAGCCGAATGTCCCGCGCGCGCTCGCCCAGTGCCGCGTGCTGCAGTTCCGCTTCAACCTGATGGAGACCTCGTTCTTCGTCGGGCGCGAGAAAATTCTCAAGGCGAAGCGCTCGTCCCTTGCGCGCTGGCGCCAGGAGCTCTTCATCCTGCTCTACAACACCATGCTGAGCGCCACCGATTTCTTCCGCATCCCCTCGAACCGCGTGATCGAGCTCGGCGGCCAAACCGAGGTCTGAGCGACAGTTGCGACGGGTGAGCCGCAGTGGCCGCCCCTCATTCGTGATATATATATTGGATATGTCCTTGGCGGGCCCGGCGGAAGGGGTGGCCGATGCGCGGAATTTGGCTTGGGCGCCTCGTCGCGACTTTGCTCATGCTCCTGCTGCCCGCAGCCCTCCCGCGCGCGGCGGCACCCGAGCCCGGCGCTCCGGCCGAAAGCGCCTCCCTTGCCGGCCAGCTTCTGATCGCCTCGCCCGAGATGGGCGATCCCCGCTTCCGGCACACCGTCATCCTCATGGTGCGTCACGATCGCCAGGGCGCCTTCGGCATCGTCATCAATCGGCCGGTCGAGGAGCGCTCGCTGGCGAGCTTGCTCGACTCGATCGGCGAGAGCGGCAAAGGGGTCGAAGGCAGCGTGCGCATCTTCGCCGGCGGTCCGGTCGGGACCGAGAACGGCTTCATCCTGCACACGAGCGACTATCACCGCCCCGGTACGATCGACATCGACGGGCGCGTGGCGCTGACCTCGAACCCCGCGATCCTCAAGGACATCGGCGCCCATCAGGGCCCGGCCAAGAGCCTCATCGCCTTCGGCTACGCGGGCTGGGGTCCGGGCCAGCTCGAGACCGAGCTCGCCCGCCACGACTGGGCCACGGCACCCGAGGATCCGAAGCTCGTCTTCGACGACGACCGGGATCGCTTGTGGGACGAAGCCATGGCGCGCCGGACGATCGATCTCTGAGCCGCGTCAGCGCCGCCCTTGCTCGCGGCCGCGCCGCCGCCGGCCGGCATTTGTCGCGCGCCGCGAGCGGCATTATGTGCTTGGGGAGGATTGCCGGCGGGTGCGGCACCGGCAGGTATGGTCGTGAAAGGAGGGGCGTGCCGTGGAATGGAGTGCTGTTGCATTCGATAGCCTTGTCTCCGCCCTGGTGCCGAGCCGCAGCGGTGCGGCGGGCCACGCCGCCGCGCGGCCGGCCGCGGCGGCTCCGCTCGATCTTGCCGCGTTCAGGCGCCTTGCCGCAGAGCGGCGCGATCTCGAGCCCTACCTCGCCATGGTCGGGACGAGGGCCCGGCTGAAGCGCCGCCAGATCGCCGCGCGCGAGGGCTGCAAAGTCGTCGCCTTCCGCCAACGCGCCTGACCGCGGCGGGGAGAGAAGCCGCCTCGCCCGCCGGCACGCATCCCGGTGATCCTCTTGCTACAGGAGCGAGATTCGGTTGCGCTGAAAACCCCGCTCGTCACCCCCGCGCAAGCGGGGGTCCACGGCGGTTGGATTCCCGCTTGCGCGGGAATGACGAAGGAAATATCCGATTCAATCGGATCGCACTCCGCGCGATGCGGCGGGCGAGTCGTCGGGTCCCGTATCTCTGATCGCCTTTGCCAGTTCCTCCACGTTGCGCAAGTGCACGTCGCGCTGCGGGAAGGGCATCTCGATCTTCGCCTTCCGGAAGGCCTTGTCGATCGCGAAGAGGAGGTCGCTCGCGACGTGGAAGCGCTGCTCGACATCGGCGATGAAGCCGCGCAGCTCGAACTGAAGCGCGCTGTCGCCGAACTCGGTGAAGAGCACGTAGGGTGCGGGCCAGCTCAGGATTTGGCCGTGCTCGCGTGCTGAGGCGAGGAGCAGCTCGCGCGCCTTGTCGGTGTCCGAGCCGTAGGCAATCCCCACCTTGACGTCGACGCGGCCGTACTTGTCGCGATGCGTCCAGTTGATCACCGCACCCGACAGGAGCTCCGAATTGGGGATGATCACGGAGGCGCGCCTGAAGGTCTCGATCTCGGTCGCGCGCACGCTGATGCGCGTGACGAAGCCCTCGTGCTGGCCGACCACGACCCAGTCGCCGACCTTGACCGGCCGCTCGATGAGGAGGATGAGGCCGGAGACGAAATTGTTGACGATGTTCTGCAGCCCGAAGCCGATGCCGACCGAGAGCGCACCCGCGATGAGAGCCAAATTGGAGAGATTGAGGCCGAGAGCGGAGATGGCGAACACGGCGGCGGCGACGAAGCCGACATAGCCGACGAGGGCCGAGAGCGAGTGGCGCACGCCGGGATCGAGCCGGGTCTGGGGCAGGAGCTTCTCGTCGAGCAGGCGCTGGAACAGCCGTGTTAGCGCCCAAACCGCGACGAAGACCAGGATCGCGAGCAGGATGTCGGCGAGCGAGATCCTCATGTTGCCGATCTCGATCCCGCTCAACGCACTCCCGGTCCACAACCCCAAGGCGCTGCCGGGCACCCCCCAGAGCAAGAGCGTCAGGCCGATGCCGAGGAGGATCAAGAGGAGGCCGAGGGCGGTCTCGGCCCAGAAGGCGAGGAACCGGCCGCCTTGCTCGCTGAGAGCCAAGGCGCGGCGGGTACGTTCGGAGGGCGCGCCGGCGGAGGCGAGGAGCAGGGTCAACAGCTCGCGCAAGAGCGTGCGCAGGAGGAGGAGGGCGCCCACAAGAACGCCCATGAGCACCACGCGCGAGGCGATGTATCCGGCGAAATTGGCGTAGCCCAGAAGAGCCAGGATCGGAACGGCAAAGAGCGCCATGGCGATGGCAAAGCGCAGCACGGGCCAGGTCCAGCGCACGGGCTCGGGCTTGTCCTCCGCCGCCTCGCCGGCACTCTCCTCGATGCGCCACAAGCGGCGCTCGAGGAGTGCCAGGCTGAAGGCGGCGATGAGCGTATTGAGACCGAAGCCGAGCAGGTTGAAGAGCTCCCGCGCCTCGGGCTGCAGCATGTGCGTGGCAATGCGGATGCCGAGGGCCGCCGCCGCCACGGCGGCAAGGGCGGTCAAGCGTCGCGCCAGCGTGCGCGAGGCGTCGGCGCCGAAGCGGACGATGCGCCAATTGGGCGCCTCCGGCGCCAAGGCCGCGCGCGCCAGGGAAGCGGTCAGCGAGAAGAAGACGATCCCGACGAGGATGCCTTCCACCATCTGCGCCAAAAGACCGGTCACGATCTCCTCGCCGACCAGTGCGGCGACGAGGGCCAGGAGGCCGACCGCGGGCAAGAAGCCGCGCGCCAGACCCTCGGCCACCGCCGCGAGCACGCGTCGCGCATAGGAGGGATCGAGGATATCGCTCCTGTGCCCGTAGCGCCTGAGCAGCCAGTTGCGCGAGGGCCAGCCGATAGCGATGACAAGCACGCTCACGAGGGCGATCCAGCCCAGGTTCGTCGATGCGAGCTGCGCGAGCGGGCTCGAGCCCCACCACTCGAGCGGCGCCTGCGCGAGCGCGTCGAAAACCTCGCCCGCTTGAAGGGCTGCCGCCGCGAGCACCGGGCGCGACAAGGGCGGGGCCTCCCGCGCCAACAGAATCCTGGCCATGCGCTCGTTATCGCTGCGCCTGATCGCGAGTGCCAAGGCATCCGCGCGCGCGACCGCGAGGTCGGCCTGCTTCGCCTGCGCCTCGTAGCGCTGGAGAGCGGCGGTGAGGCTAGCGCGCTGGCGCGCGACATCGGGCGGCTCTGGCGGCTGGCCTGCGGCGGGGGCTGCCCCGAGTACCGCGAGCTGGTCGGCGATGGGCTTGCGCTCGGTTGCCGCCTCGGCACTCGCCGCGACGGCGGCCCGGTGCACGGCCGCGACCTTGGCCTGCACGGCCGCGAGCTCCGCGCGGCTCAGTGCCGGATCGGCGAGGGCCGCCTGGGCCGCATCGAGTGCCTGGCGCCAGCCCTCGGCCGTCTGATCGAAGGCGCGCGCTTGCGCGGCATCGGGCTGCTGCTGGGCATGGGCGGAGGATGCCGCCAATGTCAGGGCGAGGAAGGCGAGGGCGAACGCACGCAAGAACGGAATCACCGGCCGCTCGATCTCGGTTGGGAAAGCCCTTCCTACACCGTCGGGCGCGTCGCTGTCACGCGCGCTCGCCCCCTCACTCGAACGCGAAGGCCGCCATCGAAAGGGCGCCGTGGCTGAAGCTCTGGTGCAGCCGGCGGCCGCGCGCCTTGGCACCCCCCGCTCCGAAGGCGACGAAGAAGGGGAGGAAATGCTCCTCCCGAGGATGTACGCGAAGCGCTGCCGGGGCCTTCAGCCGGTAGTCGACGAGACTTGCCGCATCGCCTTTTTCGGCCGCTTCGGCGAGCCAGGCATCGAAGGCGGCGACGTGGGGAAGCGGGGGTCCGTCCGGAGCGTGCCGGCGGAGCTCGGCGAGATTGTGGGTGGCACCGCCGCTGCCGAGGATGAGGACGCCCTCCTCGCGGAGTGCCTCGAGCGCGCGGCCGAGGGCGAGGTGATGCGCCGGACCGAGGGGCATCTGCACCGAGAGCTGGGTGACCGGGATATCGGCCGCCGGATACATGAGCAGAAGCGGCACCCAGGCGCCGTGATCGAGGCCCTGTGCCGGGTCCTGCTCGCAGCTGAAGCCCGCGGCTGCGAGACGGCGCGCTGCTTCTGCGGCGAGCCTTGCGGCCCCGGGAGCCGGATAGCGCAGCTCGTAGAGCGGTGCCGGGAAACCGTAGAAATCATGAATCGTCTCGGGGTGGGCCGCCGTACTCACCGCCGGCTCGGGCGTTTCCCAATGGGCGGAAATGCAGAGGATGGCCTCGGGCCGCCCGAGCTCGGCCCCGAGGCCGGCCAAGAATTCGCGCGCAGGGCTGGGGCCGAGCGGCAGGGTGGGGGCACCGTGGGAGACGAAAACGCTCGGGAGCCTTGTCATGCCGCCACCTCGTAGTCGCGCGCCCGGTCATGGGGGCTCGTGAAATCGAGGGCCGGGCCCTTGGGCACGATGCCGCTCGGGTTGATGGTCTTGTGGCTTGCGTAGTAATGCCGCTTGATGTGCCCGAAGTCGACCGTCGCCGCAACCTTCGGCACCTGATAGAGCTCGCGCGCATAGTTGGAGAGATTGGGGTAGTCCACGATGCGCTTGAGATTGCATTTGAAGTGGCCGTGGTAGACGGCATCGAAGCGCACGAGGGTGGTGAAGAGCCTCCAATCGGCCTCGCTCAGTGCTGCCCCCGCGAGATAGCGCTGGCGCTGGAGCAGGGCCTCGAGCTGCTCGAGGGCGGCGAAGAGCGCGTCGAAGGCCTCCTCATAGGCCCTTTGCGTGGTCGCGAAGCCCGCGCGGTAGACGCCGTTGTTGATGGTCCGGTAGACGAGCTCGTTGATCGCGTCGATGCGGCCGCGTAGCGCCTTGGGATAGAGATCGAGGTCGGCCCGGCCCCAGGCGTCGAAGGCGCTGTTGAGCATGCGGATGATCTCGGAGGATTCGTTGTTCACGATACTGCGCGTCTTCTTGTCCCACAGCACGGGCACGCTGACCCTGCCGCTATAGCCGGGCTTGGCGAGCGTGTAGACCTCGTGGAGGAAGCGCTTGCCGTTCACCTGGTCGGGCGTGGCGCCGGGAGCCTCGGAGAAGGCCCAGCCCTCGGGCCCCATGAGCGGGTCGACGACCGCGAGCGAGATCGCCTCCTCGAGGCCCTTGAGGGCCCTCACGATGAGCGTGCGGTGCGCCCAGGGGCAGGCGAGCGAGACGTAGAGATGGTAGCGTCCGGGCTCGGCCTTGAAGCCGGTGCCGCCGTCCGCGCTCACCCAGTTGCGGAACTGCGATTCGCTGCGCACGAAGCGTCCCCCGCTCGCGCGCGTGTCGGTGCCTTGCGCGTGCCAGACGCCGTCGATCAAAAGGCCCATGCCGCCCTCCTCGCGCTTTCATCCGCAAAGATGGGGCAGCCCCGCGCATTGTCCAGAGCGGTATCGGCACGGTGAGCGAGGTACCGGCGCCAGAGCGCCGGCCGCGTCAAGCGCCGCCATGGCTCTTGAGGAACTCGACGATGTCGTTGGACGGCACGCCGAGCCCCACTCTCGGTTGCGCGCCCGCATGGCTGCCCGATTGGCCGAGCAGGAAGCTCGCGATCATGCCGATGACGCGCCCCTGGCGGTCGAGAATCGGCCCGCCCGAATGTCCCGGCTCGATCGGCATGGCAAGTGCTATCGCGTTGTCGTAGCCGTAGTCGTTGTAGTGGATGCGCCGTGTGAGGCGCGGGTCGATGATGTGGCCGATGCTGACGATGCCGCCGTGATGGGCGGGGGTGCCGATGGCGAGGGCCGCCTCGCCTGCCGTGAGGCGGTCGCTGTCGGCGAAGCGTGCGGCCTGCATGCCGGGGAAGGGGGCGATCTTGATGAGGCCGAGCTCGCGCTCGCGCGCGACGGCTATGACGCGGCCGGCGAAGCGCCTGCCGTCGAGCGTGATCACCTCGGCCTTGAACTTGGTGGCGTTCGCGATGTGCGCTGCCGTGATCACGTAGCCGCGCGCGTCGGCGATGAAGCCGCTCGCGAAATTGAGCACGTTCGAGGGCGCACTCGATTGCTCGCTGCGCGCAACGGGCAGGTCGTTCTCGTCGAGGATGCGGACGCGGACGTAGATGCCTGCAGCCTGCTCGGCGACCGCGCGGTAATCGGGGAAGTCGGTCCCGGGCTCGGGCGGGGAGGGGTAGCTGAGGGTGGCCGGCTGCTCGACGGCGGCGCCGTCGGGCACCGCTTTGGGTGCGGCACACGCAGCGAGGAGCGCGAGCGCAATGGCGAGTGCCGCCGCCGTAGAGGCAGTGCGCGCTATCGGCGAAGCAAGAGTCACCCCCACCCCCTCGATCCGCGTCGCGGCTCGAGCCCCCCTCGAGGGGAGGGGAGCTTCATTAGCATGCCAAGCATTTCTCCTCCCCCTTGAGCGGGAGGGGATTGACACAAGTCCGGGGATCGCCGGCAAACGGCGGCATTGGCCCGTGCAAAGGCGTCTCGGACCGGCTGCGGTGCGTCCTTCGAGACGCGCCGCTAGCGCGACGCTCCTCAGGATGAGGTAAAGTCTTTATGCCACACACAAATCAACCTCATCCTGAGGAGCGTCCCGAAGGGGTGCCTATCGAAGGACCCACGACGGCTCTGCAAGCGTCCTTGAGATGTGTGAATGCCGTAGCCTCTCGAGGGGAGGGAGAGGCGTATGTCGAGCATCCATGTTTGCCGGCATTACGCCGCATCTTCCTCCGGCGGGGTGCGGCCAAGGGCGGCGAAGAGCGGTGCCAGATGCTTGCGATAATGCTTCCAGCGTCCGACCGAGCTCGCATAGATGGGCTGGCGCACTTGCCAGTAGCTCGCCGTGCGCACCGCGCGGTCGGTCGCGAAGAAGCTGAGCGCGCGTTCGTCCCACGGCAAGCCGCAGTGCGCGAGGATGCGCCGGCACCACGGCTCGGGATCGGCCACGAGCGCCTCATAGGGCACTTCGAGCATGGCGTGGGGCAGCACGCTCCGCCAATGCGCCATCAGCCGCTCGTACTCGCGGTAGTATTTGCCGAGACGCTCGAACTCGTAGGCGAAGGTATGCCTTTCCTGGAAATCCTGGAAATAGCAGGAGAGGCAGGTGTCGTAAGGATCGCGCCGGCAATGGATGATCTGCGCGCGCGGCAAGAGGAGGGCGAGGAGCCCGATGCGCTGAAAATTGAACGGGAGCTTGTCGGTGACGCGCACGGCGTCA
>DATJAC010000208.1:0-2137 GCA_035516655.1 Alphaproteobacteria bacterium
TATTCGAGCGAGATGCCGAGCGGATACTCGCCGTTGCCCACCCCCTCGAAGACGAGGGAGGAGCGATTGAGCACCTTCATGTTGGCGAAGAGCTCTTTCACCTTGCTCCAGCCCGCCTCGCCCCCGCCCCACAAATCCACGAGCAAGGTCACGGTGGTGTAGGCCGAGCCGGAGTTGGCCGGGTCGGTGAAGGCGATCTTCCCCTTCCATTTGGGCGCCAGGAGATCCGCCCAGCCTTTCGGTCCCTCCGCCTCGGGGAGTGCTTTTGTATTCTGGAGAATCACGGCGAGATGGACGTTGTTGCCGATCCAGAGCTCGTCGGGATCGCGGAATTCGGGCGGAATCGCGTCGCGGTTCACGGACTTATAGGGCGCGAAATACTGCTTGTTGGTCTGCAGGAGCGAGCGGCTCACGCCCCACACCACGTCGCCCTGGGGCCGCTCCTTCTCGGCCTGGATGCGCTTGAAGATGACACCCGAGCCGGCCGAGACCGGCTCGACCTTGATCCCGGTGTCCTTGCTGAAGGCCTCGAAGGCGAGATTGTTGAGCGTGTCGTCGTTCGCGGTGTAAACGACGACCTTCTCCTGGGCCAAGGCCCCCGATGCACCCGTCAAAATCGCGAGTGCGAGCGCGGCCAATGCGAGCTTCATTCGCTGCCGGATTGTCACGCGTTCCTCCCTGTCCCAGATCACTTTCGGGCCGTCTTGGGGCGACCGTGCTGCCGGCGCGGGATGGCACACCGTGCCGGGTGATTGCGTTGAGCATAGACCGCACCCCGAGCGAGTCAACCCTGGGCCCGCCAAAGTCCGGCTTGATCGCAGAGGCGATTAGAGGCCATGCTGCGGACAACGGGAACGCAGCAGCGAAAGAGGAGGCAGATGCCATGGCGACCGATCTTTTCAAGAAAGGGCTCAAGGTGCGCCGCGCCGTGTTGGGCCGCGCCTACGTCAACAAGAGCCTCGCCTCCGCGACGCCCTTCACCATGCCGTTCCAGGAGCTCACCACCGAATATTGCTGGGGCAGGATCTGGGCCCGCCCGGGGCTCTCGCGCAAGACGCGCAGCTTCCTCAATCTCGCCATGCTGTGCGCGCTCAATCGCCCGCACGAGCTTCGCCTTCACGTGCGCGGTGCGCTCAACAACGGCATCACCCCGGCCGAGCTCCAGGAGGTGATGCTCCACGTCGCGATCTATTGCGGCATCCCCGCTTCCCTCGACGGCTTCCGCGTCGCGCGCGAGGTGCTCGACGAAGTTGCGGCCGCCGAAGCGAAGACGAAGAAACCGACGAGCGCTCGGCGCCGGCGAGGGAGGGCGAAGCGGTGAGCCTGCGCGCGGCCATCCTCGACGATTACCAGGCCGTGGCGCTGGCGGCCGCGGATTGGGCAAGCCTCAAGCCCGCGGTCGAGGTGACGGCCTTCCACGATACCCTAGCGGACAGCGCCCAAGTGGCGGCCCGGCTCGCGGATTTCGAGATCGTGGTCGCCATGCGCGAGCGCACGCCGTTTCCGCAAGCGCTCTTGGCACGCCTGCCGAAGCTCAAGCTCCTGATCACCACCGGCAAGCGCAATGCCGCGATCGACGTCAAGGCGGCGGCGGCGCAGGGGGTCGTCGTCTCGGGCACGGACATGCTGCCCTATCCCACGGCGGAGCTCGCCTGGGGCCTCATCCTGTCGCTCGCGCGCAATATCCCGCGCGAGGAACGCGGCATGCGCGCGGGCGGCTGGCAGACCACGCTCGGGGTCGGGCTCCGGGGCAAGACGCTCGGCGTCCTCGGGCTCGGCAATCTCGGCAGCCAGGTCGCCCGCATCGGCAAGGCCTTCGGCATGGAGGCGATCGCCTGGAGCCAGAACCTGACGGCGGAACGCGCGGCCTCGGTTGGCGCCGCACTCGTGACCAAGGAGGAGCTCTTCCGCCGCGCCGACGTGGTCAGCATCCATCTCGTGCTGAGCGAGCGCACGCGCGCGGTGGTGGGTGCGGCCGAGCTGGCGTTGATGAAGCCCACGGCCTATCTCGTCAATACCTCGCGCGGGCCGATCGTCGACGCCAAGGCCCTCGTCGCGGCACTCGAAGGCCGCCGCCTCGCGGGCGCCGGTCTCGACGTCTACGACAGCGAGCCGCTGCCGCGCGACCATGCCCTAC
>DATJAC010000209.1:0-6747 GCA_035516655.1 Alphaproteobacteria bacterium
GCGAGCCCATCCTCACCTCCAAGGTGGTGGTCGGCGACGAGCGGCACCAGAGTCCGATCCTGCGCGCGACGGCGATGTCGGTGACCGTCAACCCGCCCTGGCGGGTGCCGGTCTCGATCGCGCAAAAGGAAATTCTGCCCAAGCTGCGCCACGATCGGCACTACCTCGTGCATGAGAACATCGTCATCCTCAACAGTCCCGAGGGCGATCCCTACGGCGAGCAGATCAATTGGACGCGCGTCTCGAACACGCACTTCCCCTACGTGCTCGAGCAGCTGCCGGGGCCCACGAATTCCCTCGGCGGCCTCAAGATCGAGATGCCGAACCCCTTCGACGTCTACCTCCACGACACGCCGCTCAAGCGTCTCTTCGCGCGCGCGCAGCGCAATTTCAGCCATGGCTGCATCCGCGTCGAGCGGGTCGCCGCCCTCGCCTCGCTGCTTTTGACCGGCGACCCGACCGAGGCCGTGGCCGACCTCGAGGCCAAGATCGCGGAAGGCGAAACGCTTCATCTCGACGCCAAAAAGGCGCTCGCCGTTTACGTCGTCGACTGGACGGCACTCGAGACCGCCGACGGCGGGGTCGAGTTCCGCCCCGACGGCTACGGACGCGATGGACGGCTCACCCGCGCACTCGAAGCCCATAGCCGGCTCATCTCCCTCGCACGCGCGCTCCCCGATCCCGCCGGCGGCAAGCCGGGCGGCTGACCGGCCCTGGAACCGCAAGGGGTTGTTTCCGTTGGGCTCGTCTGCTATGAGAGAGGTCAAGCGAAGAAGACCAGGGGCGCGGTGGGCATGGCGATACCGGCCGATCCGGGGCGGCGGAGGTTTCTTCTAGGGGGGGCGGCAGCGGCAGTGGCGAGCATCGCCTCGCCCGCCATGGCTGCCCTCAACCGCAAGCAATTCCGCTCGCTCGCCCTCGACAACCTCCACACCGGCGAGAAGATCAGGGTCGATTACTGGGTCGACGGTCGCTATGTGAGGGGAGCGCTCCACCGGGTCGACTTCAACCTGCGCGATTTCCGCACCGGGGCCGTCCACCCGATCGATCCGCAGCTCCTCGATCTCCTCCACGCGCTGCAGCGCATGCTCGGCACGCGCGCGGCGTTCCAGGTGATCTCCGGCTACCGCTCGCCCGAGACCAACGCCATGCTGCGCGAGGAGTCGAGCGGGGTCGCGGCGAACAGTCTCCACGTCCAGGGCATGGCGATCGACGTGCGCCTGCCCGGGCGCTCGCTGCGCTCGCTCCACGCCGCGGCCGTGCGCTTGGAGCGCGGCGGGGTCGGCTATTATCCGCGCTCCGACTTCGTCCATCTCGACGTGGGCCGCGTGCGCTACTGGTAGGCGGCCGGGCCGCCCGCGAGCCTCTCGGCATTTCTCCCCGCTACCGCAACGCCGTCTCCTGCCGCTCCGCCCGGCACTCGCCCTGCGGCCACGCGGGCGCTTGACCGCTGCGGCACTTGCCCGCCAAGCTGGCCGACGACCGGCCGAGAAAACCGAGACGAGGGAGGAGCATGCCATGCCAGGACCGAAACGCCGCTCGCCCGGGCGCCAGCTGAGCCGCCGCCGGCTGCTCGAAGCTTTTGCCGCAGGGACTGCCCTCGCGATCGCGGGACTCCCTCCCCGCCCGCTGCGCGCGGAGGCGCCGCTCAAGATCGGCCTGCTCCTGCCGCGCTCGGGCTATCTCGCCGGCCCGGGCCAGCAATGCCAACGGGGTGCCGATATAACGCCCGGCATCCTCCAGGACATGGGCATGCCGGTCGAGCTCACCTCGGCCGATTTCGAGAGCAAGGTCGAGCTGGCGCGGACCCAGGCCGAGAAGCTGATCAACGAGGGTGTCGACGTGCTCGTCGGCGCTTTCGATTCAGGCGCCACCGCGGCAATAGCGCAGGTCGCCGAACAGCGCGGCATCCCCTTCATCATCAATCTGGGGGCTGCCACCCAAATCACCGAGCAGGGCTACAAGTGGGTCTTCCGCAATTTCCCCACGAGCGTCGACCTCATCACCAACGGCCTGACGCTCGCGAAGGAGATATTCAAGACGACGGGGCGCACGCCGAAGACGGCCGTCTTTCTCCATGCCAACGACACCTTCGGCCAGGCCAACCGCCAGGCGCTCGACAAGCTCTTCCCTACGCTCGAGATGCCGTTCAAGCTGGTCGACGAGATCTCCTACGATCCCAAGGCGCAGGACCTCTCGGTCGAGGTCGCCAAGGCGCGCGCCTCCGGCGCCGAGCTCGTGCTCGTCACCACGCGCTCGGGCGATGCGATCAAGCTCGTGCGCGAGATGGTCAAGCAGCGCTATGAGCCGATGGGCATCATGAGTCCCGGCAGCCCGGGCATGTACGAGCAGGAGTTCATCGATGCCCTCGGCAAATACGCCGACTACTGCATCTCGAACGTGCCTTGGTACAACCCCAAGAGCAAGCTCGCGCAGGCCTTCGCGAGCGCCTTCAAGAAGGCCTTCCCCAAGGAGGGTTTCGCGGGCAACGTGCTGAGTGCCGGCTTCACCTTCGAGGCGATCATGGTCGCGGCCGACGCGCGCAAGCGCGCAGGTACTGCCGACAAGGCGGCCCTCCTCGCGGCACTGCGCCAGACCCACATCACCGAGCACTTGATGATCGGCGGCCCCATCACTTTCGACGCCAAGGGACAGAACCCCAAGGTCGACTCCGCGAGCGTCGAGAACCTCCACGGCGCCCCCACGGTGGTGCTCCCGGCAGAGGCGGCGACGGCCGCCCCCGTCTTCCCGATGCCGGGATGGCAGCAGCGCGCGTGAGCGAACCTCTTCGCGACGCCGCCTGTGCTGAAACATGGCGGTGTCCTGGTATAGAAACGCGCGACATCAGGAGAACGCCCGTCATTGCGAGGCGTCCGAAGGGCGCCGAAGCAATCCAGGCAGACTTTCTCACCAAGGGCACTGGATTGCTTCGCTGCGCTCGCAATGACGGCTATCTCCGGGTGAGATTAGCTTCCGAAGCTGGGCTCTCGGGCGGAGTTCGATCACGTTGAATCCGCTATCGACATCGTCATTCCCGCGAAAGCGGGAATCCAGCGGCCCCTGGACCGCCGCGTGCGCGGGGGTGACGATTGCGGCGTTTCAACCCGATCGTACCCAGCACTAGCCGCCGCCCCGCGATGCCCGCCGCCCTCGTCGCCAACGTGCTCGTGAGCGGACTCCTCGCGGGGCTCGTCTACGGCCTGATGGCGCTCGGCCTCTCGGTCATCTTCGGCGTGGTGCGGGTGGTCAACTTCGCCCACGGCGAGATGACCGTGCTCGCCATGTATGCGGCCTTCGTGCTGTTCAAGGCCTTCGGGCTCGATCCGCTCGTCTCCCTCCTCCCGGTCGCGGCCCTGCTCTTCGTCGCGGGCTACGTCCTCCAGGCCCGGCTCATCAATCCCTTCGTGACGCGGCCCGAGCACGAGCAGTTCATCCTCCTGGCCGGGGTCGCCCTCATCATCGTCAACGCGCTCTTGATGATCTTCGGGCCGGACGCGCAGCACGTCGACCTGCCCTACGCCTACGACAGCTTGGCCCTCGGTCCGCTCCTCATCGACAAGGTCCGCCTCTACGCGGCCCTCGCCGCGGTCGCGGTCGCGCTCGCGCTCTTCGTCTTCTTCCGCCGCTCGCGCATCGGCACCGCGATCCGGGCGTCGGCCGACAATCTCGTAGGTGCTGCGGTGGTGGGACTCGACTTCAAGCGGCTCTTCGCCCTCACCTTCGGGATCGGTGCCGCCTGTGCGGGGGTCGCCGGCACGCTCATGATCCTGCTCGACGACGCGACCCCGGCCTTGGCCCCCGACTTCACGCTCCTTTCCTTCACCATCGTCATCGTCGGCGGGCTCGGCAGCATGGCAGGTGCGCTTCTGGGCGGCGTGCTGATCGGGGTCTCGGAGGCGCTCGCCGGCCTCCTCATCGCACCCTCGATGAAGAGCATGGTCTCCTTTGCCCTCCTCGTGCTCGTGCTCGTGGTGCGGCCGCAGGGCCTCATGGGAGGCAAGCGGTGATACGCGCGCTCCGCGCCGCGCTTTTGCCGCGGGTGCAGTGGCTCGCCGCCCTCCTCCTCGTCTTTCTCCTGCTCGCACCCTGGCTCGTCGACCGCTACACGCTCTCGATCCTCATCTTGGTACTCTACTTCGCCTATCTCGGCCAGGCGTGGAACGTGATGATGGGGTTCGCCGGACTGCTCTCGATCGGACACGCGCTCTATGTCGGGCTCGGTGCCTACGTCTCGGCCGGGCTCTTCGTCCACTTCGGCGTACCGGCGCTGCTCGGCCTCGTCCCCGGCATGCTCGCCGCCAGCCTTGCCGGAGCCGCGATCGGCTGGCTGGGCCTGCGCTTTCGCATCGGCGGGGTCTATTTCGCGCTCCTCACCATCGCCTTTGCGGAGTTTGCCCGCATCGGCTTCGACCACATCGATTGGCTCGGCGCCTCGGGTGGGCTCTTCCTGCCGGTCACGGGCGGCGGCGGGTTCGATCTTTGGCGCTTGAGCGGCGGCATTGCACTTTACTACTACGTGAGCCTGGCGCTTGCGGCCGGCGCCTTCGTGCTCTGTGCCGCCCTGTTGCGCTCGCGCCTCGGCTATTACTGGCTCGCGATCCGCGAGGACGAGGCGGCGGCCCAGGCGCTCGGCATCGACGTCTTCCGCTGCCGCATGGCGGCCGTCGTCGTCTCGGCCGCGATGACGGCGGCGGGCGGCACCTTCATCGCCTTCTACAACAACAACCTCTTCCCCGAGAGCACCTTCGCGATCGGACGCTCGATCGACATCATCCTCGGCCCCATCGTGGGCGGGCTGGGTACCCTCGTCGGCCCCGTCCTCGGCGCCTTCGTGCTGACCCCGCTCGGCGAAGTCCTCCTCGGCGTCACCCAAGCCGCCGGGCTCGATCTGCCGGGCCTCGAGCTCGTCATGCACGGTCTCCTGCTCGTGATCATCATCCGCGCCCTGCCGGGCGGGGTATGGCCGGCGTTGCGGCGCCGCCTCGGTTTTCTGCCCGGTGCGGGCGGAGGTGCTCGGTGAGCACGGCCCTCTTGAGCGTCGAGAACGTCAGCAAGCGCTTTCGCGGGCTCCTCGCCGTGAACGACGTCTCCTTTGCCTTGGCCCGGGGCGAGATCGTCGGCCTCATCGGCCCCAACGGGGCGGGCAAGACGACCCTCTTCAACGTCGTCGCCGGCGTCTTGGCTCCCGACTCGGGCGACGTGCGCTGGGAGGGCCGCAGCATCGCCGGGTTGGCACCCCACGCCGTCTGCCGCGCCGGCATCGCGCGCACCTTCCAGCTCGTGCGGCCCTTCATGGCGCTCTCCGTCGAGGACAACGTGCTGATCGGAGCGCTTGCGGCCGAGCGCTCGCTCGCCGCCGCCCGGGCGCGCGCCGAGGGAGTGCTGCGCCGGCTCGAGCTCTGGGAGAAGCGACGCGTTCCTGCCGCCAGCCTGACCTTGCCCGACCGCAAATGCCTCGAGCTGGCGCGGGCCCTTGCCACGGGTGCGCGCCTCCTCCTCCTCGACGAGACCATGGCGGGGCTGCGGCCGACCGAGATCGACCGCATGGTGGCAATTTTGCGCGAGCTCAACCGCGCGGACGGGGTCACCATCCTCCTCATCGAGCACGTCATGCGCGCCGTGATGGCGCTGGCCTCGCGCATCGTCGTGCTGCATCACGGGGAGAAGATCGCCGAGGGGGCGCCTGCGGCCGTCGTGCGCCATCCCGAGGTGCTCAAGTCCTATCTCGGCGAGGAGGCGTCATGATCCTCGCCTTGCGCGACCTCGAGCTTGCCTATGGCGACATGCGGGCCCTCGACCGCGTCTCGCTCGACGTGCCCGAGCGCTCGATCACCGCGATCGTCGGCGGCAACGGTGCCGGCAAGACTTCCCTCATCCGCGCCATCGCCGGCATGCTCGCCCCGCGCGCGGGCTCGATCCGCTTCAAGGGCGGGGAGATCGCCGGCTGGCCGAGCCACAAGGTCGTGGCCCTCGGCATCGGCCAAGTGGCCGAGGGCCGCCAGCTCTTCCCCTCGCTCACCGTCGACGAGAACCTGGCCATGGGCGGCCTCGTGCCGCGCGCGCGGAAAGCGGGGAAGGGGCCGCTCGAGCGAGTCCTCGCCCTCTTCCCGCGCCTCGCCGAGCGGCGCCGGCAGGCCGCGGGCACGCTCTCGGGCGGGGAGCAGCAGATGCTCGCGATCGGGCGCTGCCTCATGGGCAATCCCGAGCTCATCATGTTCGACGAGCCCTCCCTCGGCCTCGCGCCCGTGGTGGTGGCCGAGGTCTTCCGCGTCATCCGCCAGCTCGCGGCCGAGCATACCATCATCCTCGTCGAGCAGAACGTCGCCGCCTCCTTGAAGCTCGCCGAGCGCGCCTATGTGCTGGAGCAGGGGCGCATCGCACTCGAGGGCACGGGTGCCGCCCTCCTCGCCGACCCGCGCGTGCGGCAGGCGTATCTGGGGCTTTAGGCAGCGCGCCATCCCTCACCTTCCCGCAAGCGGTAGAGGGGCAATGGTTGCGGCCACTTTTCCCTCGACCGCTTGCGGGAGAGGGAAGGGGCCCATCCCGAAGGGATGGGAAGGGTGAGGGATCACGATGAGTTGCCGACGACGCATGCTTGCGCGATTATCACGCGGCTCACTGACGGAGACTTGCCATGACCCATGCCGAGCGATTTTCTCTCAAGAACAAGGTGGCGCTGGTGATCGGCGGCTCGAGCGGCATCGGGCGCGAGATCGCACTCGGCTATCAGCAAGCGGGTGCGCGCGT
>DATJAC010000210.1:0-11016 GCA_035516655.1 Alphaproteobacteria bacterium
GGGACCGCATCGTCGGCCTGGTCACCACCGGCAAAGGGGTCACCATCCACACCATCGACTGCGCCACCCTCGAGCGCTACAGCGACACGCCCGAGCGCTGGCTCGACGTCGGCTGGAACGCCGATATGACGGCACCCGATACGCACGTCGGCCGCATCGCGGTCGTGGTCGCGAACGAGCCCGGCACGCTCGGCGAGCTCACTTCGCTCATCGGCAAGCAGAAGGGCAACATCACCAACCTCCGCATCACCAACCGCTCGACCGAGTTCTTCGAGATCACCGTCGACATCGCGGTCGACGACCTGCGCCACTTGAGCAACATCATGGCGGCCTTGCGCGCCTCGCCGGCGATCAACTCCGTCGAGCGCGCGCGCGGCTGAGTCCGAGCGGGGAGAGAGAGCACAAGGAAGAGCCATGCGCCATCACCTCCGTCTCGGCGTGAACATCGATCACGTGGCGACCATCCGCAACGCGCGCGGCGGGCGCCACCCGGACCCCGTGCGCGCCGCCCGGCTCGCGGCCGCCGCCGGTGCCGACGGGATCACCGCACATCTGCGCGAGGATCGCCGCCACATCTCGGACGACGACATAGAGCGCCTCGTCCGCGAGATCGCGCTGCCGCTCAACTTCGAGATGGCGGCGACCGACGAGATGGCGGGGATCGCCCTTAAGCACAAGCCGCACGCCGCCTGCATCGTGCCGGAGCGGCGCGCCGAGGTCACGACCGAGGGCGGGCTCGATGCCGCTGGCGGCCACGATCATCTCCTGCCCTTCGTCCGCGCCCTCGGTGCCGGAGGCATCCGCGTCTCGCTCTTCATCGACCCCGAGCCCCGCCAGCTCGATGCCGCACGGGCACTCGGGGCACCGGTGGTCGAGCTTCATACCGGAGCCTATTGCGAGGCCGAGGGCGCGGCGCGCGCGCGCGAGCTCGAGCGCCTCGTGGCGGCCGCGCGCCACGCCGAGGCGCTCGGGCTCGAATGCCATGCCGGGCACGGGCTCTCCTTCGAGACGGTCGCTCCGGTCGCCGCGATCCGGACGATCGTCGAGCTCAACATCGGCCATTTCCTCGTCGGCGAGGCGATCTTCGGCGGGCTCGAGTCGGCGATCCGCCGCATGCGCGCACTCATGGACAAGGCCCGTGCCGAGGCGAGCGGCGAGAAGAGCGCATGATCGCCCGAAAATGAGTGCATCGGATTCAATCCATTGCCCATCATCCGTCGTCATTCCCGCGCAAGCGGGAATCCATGGTCGGTCCAGAATTGCGCCTCAAAGATGGACCCCCGCTTTCGCGGGGGTGACGAATACGTCACCAAAAACAAATGAGTCGTTCCGCGTCGCTCGAGGTTGCGCCGGAGGGCCCCCGTGATCGTCGGCATCGGCAGCGACCTCATCGACATCCGCCGCATCGAGCGCACGCTCGAGCGTTTCGGCGACAAGTTCACCGAGCGCATCTTCACCGACGTCGAGCGCGCGCGCTGCGAGCGCAGGCGCACCCGGGCCGCGAGCTATGCCCGCCGCTTCGCCGCCAAGGAGGCGTGCTCGAAAGCGCTCGGGACCGGCTTCCGCAAGGGTGTGTTCTGGCGCGATCTCGGCGTGGTCAACCTCGCCTCGGGGCGGCCGACCATGAAGCTCACGGGGGGTGCGCTTCAGCGCCTGGCCGAGCTCATCCCGGCCGGGATGGAGGCCCGCATCGACGTGACCCTGACCGACGAGCCTCCGCTCGCGGAGGCGGTCGTGATCATCTCGGCGGTGCCGCGCGCGGCGGCGGGCTGAGCGCGCGGGGATGATGCTAAGCCCCGCCCGGGAAGTGGCTTGACAGGGCAGGCACGCCCTGGCTTGATCCACCCGGCCGAAGCGGCGCGGGCTTTTGTGAGAATTGCGCGATGTCAGAGAGTTACCGATCAAAGCTCATGACCAAGAAGAAAAGCGGTACTCTCTGGGAAACGGTCAAGACCGTCGTCTATGCGGTGCTGATCGCGTTCGTGATTCGCACCGTCGCCTACGAGCCCTTCAACATCCCCTCGGGCTCGATGATCCCGACCCTTCTGATCGGGGACTACCTCTTCGTCTCGAAGTTCTCCTACGGCTACAGCCGCTACTCCCTGCCCTTGGGGCTGCCGCTCCTCTCGGGGCGCATTTTCTTCACCTCGCCCAAGCGCGGCGACGTCGTCGTCTTCAAGCTGCCGCGCGACCCCAAGATCGACTACATCAAGCGCGTGATCGGGCTGCCGGGCGACCGCATCCAGGTCGTGCGCGGCGTCCTCCATATCAACGGCCAGCCCGTGAAGCTCGAGCGCACCCAGGACTACGTGGCGAACGAGGACGGCTTCGAGACGCGCGTGCCGCAATTGATCGAGACCCTGCCGGGGGGTGTGCAGCATCCCATCCTCAAACTCACCGACGAGGGCCCGCTCAACAACACGGGCGAGTACGTCGTACCGCCCGACGAGTACTTCATGATGGGCGACAACCGCGACAATTCGCTCGACAGCCGCACCACCCAGGTCGGCTACGTGCCGGCCGAGAACTTGGTCGGCCGCGCCCAGTTCCTCTTCTTCTCCACCGACGGCAACGCCTCCATCTGGGAAGTCTGGAAGTGGCCGCTCGCCATTCGCTACGGTCGACTTCTCGAGGCGATTCACTAGACGTGGCCGAGGCGCGGGCCGCCAAGCTCAAGGGGCTCGAGGAAGCGCTCGGCCGCAAGTTCAAGCGCCTCGAGCTGCTCGATCAATCGCTCACCCACAGAAGCGCCGTGAAGGCGCAGGGCAAGGTGCCCGAGGGCTATGAGCGGCTCGAGTTCCTCGGCGACCGCGTGCTGGGCCTCCTCGTCGCGGAATTTCTCGTCCATCGCTTCCCGCGCGAGCAGGAGGGCGAGCTCACGCGCCGGCACACCGCCCTCGTGCGCCGCGATTCGCTCGTGCGGGTCGCGCGCGGGCTCGGCCTCGGCGACTACCTCAAGCTCTCCAAGGGCGAGGCGGAGGCGGGCGGGCGGAAGAGCCCCACGCTTCTGGCCGATGCCTGTGAGGCCGTGATCGCGGCCCTCTATCTCGACGGCGGGCTCGAGGCCGCCCGTCCCTTCATCGAGCGCCACTGGAGCCCGCTCATCGAGGAGGACGCGACCCCGCCGCGCGATGCCAAGACGGCCCTCCAGGAATGGGCGCAGGGCCACAAGCTGCCGCTCCCGGTCTATCGCACCGTGGCGGTCGAGGGGCCCTCCCACGCGCCGATGTTCACCATCGCCGTCTCGGTCGAAGGGCTGCCGGCGGCCGAGGCGCGCGGCCGCAACAAGCGCTCGGCCGAGCAGGTCGCGGCGGCCCGGCTGCTCGCGAGCATGAAGGACGCCAAGCGTGGTTGAGCCGATGCCGTCGGCGGGCAATCCCGCTGCCGAGAGTGCCGGCGAGGGCGGCCCGGCCGGGGAGGCGAAGCGATGCGGCTTCGTCGCGATCCTGGGTGCTCCCAACGCCGGCAAATCGACCCTCGTCAACGCCCTCGTCGGCGCCAAGGTGTCGATCGTGTCGCCCAAGGTTCAGACCACCCGCACGCGGGTCCTCGGCATCGCGATGGCCGGTGCGGCCCAGCTCATCCTCGTCGACACGCCGGGAATTTTTGCCCCCCGCCGGCGCCTCGACCGCGCCATGATCGCATCCGCCTGGCAAGGGGCCAAGGATGCCGATCTCCTCTGCCTCATCGTCGATGCCGCGCGCGGGCTCGATGACGACACGCGGCGCATCGTGAGCGCGCTTAAGCAGGCCGGGCGCAAGGCGATCCTCGTGCTCAACAAGATCGACCGGGTCAAGAAGCCCTCGCTTCTGGCGCTGGCGGACGAGCTCAACCGCGAAGCCGTGTTCACGGACAGCTTCATGATCTCGGCCTTGAGCGGGGACGGCGTCGGGGACTTGCGCGCTTACCTCGCGGCACGCTTGCAGCCCGGGCCCTGGCTCTTCCCGGAGGATCAGCTTTCCGACCTGCCCATGCGCCTGCTTGCCGCCGAGCTCGTGCGCGAGCAAGTCTTCATCCAGCTCCGCCAGGAGATCCCATACGCGAGTGCGGTCGATCTCGAGAGCTGGGAGGAGTTCGACGACGGCAGCGCCAAGGTCAGCGCCTCGATCTATGTGGAGCGCGAGAGCCAGCGCGGCATCGTGCTCGGCAAGGGCGGGGCGCGCATCAAGGCGATCGGCTCGGCCGCACGCCACGAGCTCGCCGAGCTTTTGGGCCGCCCTGTCCACCTCATGCTGCATGTTAAAGTGGCACCCGATTGGCAGGAGCGGCCCGAGCTCTACCGCGCCTTGCGCCTCGATTTCGACGTGTGAGGGAAGCCGCTCGGGCGCGCGACCTGCCGCAGGCAACGACACTCGAGAACGGGGAGGCGACCATGTTGAGGAGGAGGCTCTTGACTGCTGCAATGGATCCCGTGGCGCTGGGCGTGCTCGCCGCCACCGCGTCGGGCCTGATCGAGACCGCCGCCGCGGCCGTGGCACCCCTGGCCGCCGACCCCGCGCTGGTCGACGACCTGGTGAGTGCGAACCACATCCTCTACGACCAGGGGGTGGTCGACGGCTTCGGGCATGTGAGCGTGCGTCACGACAAGGACGCGAGCCGCTTCCTCCTCGCGCGCAGCATGGCGCCGGCACTCGTGACCGCGGACGACATCATGGAATTCGACCGCGACGGCAACGCCATCGACCCGCGCGGCCGTGCGGTCTATCTCGAGCGCTTCATCCACAGCGAGATCTACAAGACCCGACCCGAGGTGAAGGCGGTGGTGCACAGCCATTCGCCCGCCGTCATCCCTTTCGGCGTCACCGCCGTGCCCCTGATGCCGATCTACCACATGAGCGCCTTCCTGGGTGCGGGCGTGCCCGTCTTCGAGATCCGTGCTGCGACACCGGCACCGACCGACATGCTGGTCAGTAGCGCGGAGCTCGGGGCTGCCCTAGCGCGCACGCTCGGTGGCGCCAACGTCGCTCTCATGCGCGGCCACGGCGACGTGGTGGTCGGGCAATCGCTCACGCAGGTCGTCTTCCGCGCGGTCTATACCGAGATCAACGCCCGCCTCGAGGCCGAGGCGCTGCGCCTGGGCGACGTCAATTTCCTGAGCGGCGAGGAGGCGGCGAAAGCGTCCAAGGTCGACGATGCCATCATGGGACGCGCCTGGGAGCTGTGGAAGCAGCAGGCACGCGCCAAGCATTGATTCTGCCGTCGCTGCCGTCCGAGGTACTACGCGGTGCCGTCCTCCGGCGCGCCCGCGCCCGGCAGATTGGTCCCGATGGCGATGCCGCCGATGATGAGCACCATCGCCGCGAGGAGCGTGAGGCCGATCGGCTCGCCCAACGCCAAGGCCGAGCAGGCGACCCCCATCGGGGGCACGGCGAGAAGGCCGAGCGAGGTTGCCGCCGCGGGCAGGCTGCGATTGACCAGGGTGATCGCCCAGTAGGGCAGCGCGATCCCGAAGGCGCCGCCGTAAAGCAGCAGAAAGAGCAGGCTGCCCCGCCACGGGATGTCGGGCACGCCCTCGACGACAAAGGCGAGCGGGACGAGCACGGCCGTGGCGAGGAGCGCCTCCCAGAAGCAGAGCTCGAAGGGCGGCGAGACCCAGCGATGGGCGCGCACGTAGAGAATGCTCGCGGCCCAGCAGAGGGCGGCGAGCAGCAGCAAGCCGTTCCCGACGATCGCCCCTTGGTCGCCCCAGTCGAAGCTCGCGGGATTGAACATCACCATGAGTCCGCTGAGCCCGATCGCCACACCGAGCCAGCGCCGGGCGGTGAGCGGCTCCTTGAGCAGAAGGCGCGCACCGGGAGCGACCCAAAGCGGGGTGGTATAGCCGAGCACGATCGAGCGTCCGGCGGGGACGAACTGGAGGCCGGTGCTTACGAGTGCCGAGAATCCGACCATGTGGAGGAGGCCGATGCTGAGGATGACCGGCACGTCGCCGCGGCGCGGCCGGATGAGCCGTCCCTGACCTGCCGCGAGGGCCAAGAGGATGAGCGTGCCGATCGCCGAGCGGAGTGCCGTGGTCCAAAGGGGCGGCAGGCTCAGGAGGATGAGCTTCGTCACCGGCCAATTGCCGCCCCAGGCGAAGACCACGGCCGCGAGGAGCAGGATGGCATCGCGGCGCGAGAGGTCATGCTGTGCCATGATGGTCCGGGCGAAGGGAAACCGAGCGACGTTGCGGCGCGTTAGGAGGATGGCAGATTTCCGTATCATGCCATAGTCCTTGCGCCGCAAGCTTCGCACTACCCCAGCAAAGGAGTTCCTTGTGCCGTCCACCCCCGCCTCCCTTCTCCCGCAAATCGGCTCTCGCCCTGGCAGAGCGGCAGGAGCTCGCCGTCTTGCCCTGACCGTACTGGCCGCCGGCCTTCTCGCCTTGGCCTGTGCGCGTACCGAGGTGCGGGCCGCCGACTCGGTGGCACTCTTCACGGCTCTTGCCAAGCCGGCGCTCCTCCCGAACCGGATCGAATGGGGTGCCGCGAAGGCCACGGGGCCGAGCAGCCTCGTGCTGAGCGACGTCGTCGTGACGTTGGCACCCAATCCGGCATGGCCCCAGGGGGTGCCGGTTCGCATCGCGCGCGTCACGATCGAGGACATCGATTTCGAGGGCCTGCGCCGCGGCGATGCACCGTTGCGTCTTCGCCTCACTCTCAACGGTATTTCGGCCAGCGGACGCCCCGCGTTTCTCGCGGCCCTCGGCCCGGGTCCCTATCGCGGCAGCGCCGCACTCGACTACCGCGTCCGCGCGGGCGAAGGGTTGCGCGTCGATCGCTTCCTGCTCGATCTCTCCGGCCTCGGCCGGCTCGAGCTTGCCCTCGATCTCGGCGGTGCTGCGGCGCTGAGCGGGCGGCTCAATGCCGGCTCGCTCGACACCGTCACGATGCGCTCGGGCCGGCTCGTCTACGAGGACCGCTCGCTCCTGGCCAAGGCGGTCGCCGCCGAGGCCAGGCGGCAGAACGTCAAGGAGAAGACCGTCGTCACCCAATGGTCGCTTTGGCTCGGCCTCTTCGCCATGCGGGAGGGCAGCGAGGCGCTCCCGTCCTTGAACGCGCTTCTCGCGTTCCTCCAGGACTACCGCTCCCCCCACGGTGCTCTCAAAATAAGCTTCAACGCTCCGCCCGATGCGCCCGGCGGACTGCCGATCGCGGACGTCCTGAGTGCCGGCATCCTCCGCACCCTCGGCGCCAAAGTGAGCTACGCCGGGGCCAACTAGAGTGCCCCGCCGCTTTCCCTCGCCAGAGGGTGCGGCTTTGCGCTAAACCCGTGCCATGGAATGGACCGACGACGGGATCGTGCTCTCCGCGCGCCGGCACGGGGAGAGTGCGGCGATCGTGCAGCTTCTGACGCGCGCCCACGGGCGCCACGCCGGGCTGGTGCATGGCGGCGGAAGTGCGAAGGCGCGCGCCGTGCTGCAGCCCGGCAACCGGGTGCAGGTCGTCTGGCGCGCGCGGCTGGCCGAGCATCTCGGCAGTTTCGCCTGCGAGCTCGTGAGGAGCGGAGGGGCAGGCCTGCTGGACGATCCCTTGCGGCTCGCGGCCCTTGCCGCCAGTGCCGCCCTCGCCGAGTCGGCCTTGGCCGAGCGCGAGCCGCATCCGGCCGTCTTCGACGGCCTCGAGGCCCTCATCGCCGCGCTCGCAGCGAGCGACCGCGTCGCCGGCTGGGGCCGCGCGCAGATCGCCTGGGAGCTCGGCATTCTCGCCGAGCTCGGCTTCGGCCTCGATCTCTCGAGCTGTGCCGCGACCGGAGAGAGCGAGGCGCTCGCCTACGTCTCGCCGCGCACCGGACGGGCCGTCTCCCGTACCGCGGGCGAGCCCTACAAGGAGCGGCTCCTCCCCCTGCCGCGCTTCCTTGCCGAGGCGGGCGTGGCACCGGGCGAAGGCGACATCGTCGACGGCCTCAGCCTGACCGGCTACTTCCTCGAGCGGCACGTTTTCGCGAGCCTCAACCGCGCGCTGCCCCAGGCGCGCGTCCATCTCATCGATCGCCTGCGCCGCGCGCACAGCCGCAACGCCACGCCCGCGGTACCTGCGGCCGCCGCCTCGTCCGCTACGAGCGATTGACGGCGTTCACAGGCCCGATACTATATCTGGTGGATTAAGGAGACGCGATGGCCGCCGCCACGACCACGGGCGAAATTCGCTCGACCCCCTTCGCCGCCGCCTTGAGCGAGCGCTATCTCTCCTATGCGCTCTCGACCATCATGGCGCGCTCGCTCCCCGACGTGCGCGACGGCTTGAAGCCGGTGCACCGGCGCCTGCTCCACGCCATGCGCCAGCTCCACCTCGACCCCGCTCAGGGCTTCAAGAAATGCGCGCGCATCGTGGGCGACGTGATGGGCAAGTATCACCCCCACGGCGACGCCGCGATCTATGACGCGCTCGTGCGCCTGGCCCAGGAGTTCGCCGCCCGCTATCCCCTCGTCGACGGCCAGGGCAATTTCGGCAACGTCGACGGCGATAACGCGGCCGCGATGCGCTACACCGAGGCGCGCATGACCGCGGTCGCCGAGCTCCTGCTCGAGGGCATCGACGAGGACGCCGTCGATTTCCGCGCGACCTACGACGGGGAGGGCGAGGAGCCGGTCGTCCTCCCGGCCAACTTCCCGAACCTGCTCGCGAACGGGGCCCAGGGCATCGCCGTCGGCATGGCGACGAGCATCCCGCCCCACAATGTGGGCGAGCTCGCGGACGCCCTCCTCCACCTCATCGACCATCGCGAGGCGCGCATCGACACGCTCGTGCGCTTCATCCCCGGCCCCGATCTGCCGACGGGCGGGGTGCTGGTCGAGCCGCGCGCGAGCATCGTCGCGGCCTACGCGAGCGGGCGCGGCAGCATCCGGCTGCGCGCGCGCTGGCGCAAGGAAGCGCTCAAGGGCGGGGTCTATCAGGTCGTCGTCACCGAAATTCCCTATCAGGTGCAGAAGGCGCGGCTCATCGAGCGCATCGCCGAGCTCCTGCAGGAGCGCAAGCTTGCCCTCTTGGCCGACGTGCGCGACGAGTCGGCCGACGACATCCGCCTCGTGCTCGAGCCCAAGAGCCGCAACGTCGACCCCGAAGTGCTGATGGAAACGCTCTTCCGCCAGACCGAGCTCGAGGTCCGGATCGGCCTCAACATGAACGTGCTGGAGGGCGGGCTCACGCCCAAGGTGATGAGCCTGCGCGAGGTGCTTTGCGCCTATCTCGACCATCGCATGGACGTCCTCGTCCGTCGCAGCAAGTTTCGCCTGGGCAAGATCGAGGAGCGCCTCGAGATCCTCGACGGCTTCCGCATCGCCTATCTCAATCTCGACAAGGTGATCCGCCTCATCCGCGAGGAGGACGAGCCGAAGCCCGTGATGATGCGGCGCTTCAAGCTCTCCGACGTGCAGGCCGAGGCGATCCTCAACATGCGCCTGCGCGCCTTGCGCCGGCTCGAGGAGATCGCGATCAAGGAGGAGCACAAGAAGCTCTCGGCCGAGCGTGCCGAGCTCAAGGCCCTCATCAAGGACGAGGGCAAGCGCTGGAAGCGCATCGGCGAGGAGCTCAAGGCGCTCAAGCTCCGCTTCGGGCCGAAGACGGCACTCGGCAAGCGCCGCACCGAGATCGGCACGGCCCCCGCGGTCGAGGAGGTGCCGCTCGAAGCCTACCTCGAGCGCGAGCCCATCACGGTGATCTGCTCCGAGAAGGGCTGGATCAGGAGTGTCAAGGGCCACCTCGCCGATGCGTCCGAGCTCAAATACAAGGAGGGCGACCGCGGCAAGTTCGTCATCCCCGCCGAGAGCACCGACAAGCTCCTCATCTTCGCGACCAACGGCCGCTTCTATACGGTCGGCTGCGACAAGCTGCCGGGCGGACGCGGCTTCGGCGAGCCGCTCCGGCTCATGATCGAGCTCGAGAACGACCAGGACCTCGTGCATATGCGCGTTTACAAGCCCGAGGAGAAGCTCGTCGTCGCCTCCCACGACGGCCGCGGCTTCGTGGTCAAGGCCGAGGACGCCTTTGCCCAGACGCGCGCGGGCAAGCAGGTGCTCAACCTCGAGCCCGGCACCGAGGCCGCGGCCTGTGCTGTGGTCGCGGGCGATTGGCTCGCGGTCCTCGGCGAGAACCGCAAGCTCCTCCTCTTCAAGCTCGAGGAGGTGCCGGAGATGGCGCGCGGGCGCGGCGTCATCCTGCAGAAATACAAGCAGGGCGGCCTCTCCGACGTGAAGTGCTTCGAGCTCGAGGAGGGCTTGACCTGCCGCACCGGCGAGCGCTCGCGCAGCTTCACCAAGGCCGAGCTCAAGGATTGGATCGGCACCCGCGCCCAAGCCGGCCGCCTGCCCCCCGCCGGCTTCCCGCGCGCGCTCAAATTCGAGTAGGGCGGCGCGCAGCGGCCGTTCGCTCTCGATTCGACGTAGTTGGCAGGGCCGCCAGCGGGCCGCGACTTCGGCCGCAAAGTCCGCGGTGCGCCCCAAGACTGCGGCCCCTGTTTCCTCCGCCTCGCCAACGCGCTTTCGGCGCGGTATCCTCCCAGCCGCTAGAATGGGTCCGGACCGATGGAATCGCCGATTTTCTCGTCACCCCGGGGCTTGACCCCGGGCGTTCGTGGATCGCAGGGCCAAGCCCGGCGATGACGTGATGAGGTGGCTCCGTTCGAACGGGAACCGTTCTGGGAAAGCACTTATGGACGCCATGCTGCTTGCAGTATTGCGGTAACGGGTGCAGCCGCAATCGGCGGAGGTTGTGGTCATGAAATTCACGCGAATTACAGTCGATCCGAAGCAAATGGCCGGACTCCCCTGCATCCGCCATCTGCGCATTCCCGTAGCGACGGTGGTCGGGATGGTCGCCGACGGTATGGCCGAAGCGGAAATTCTGGCCGCGTATGCCGATTTGCGACGCGAGGACATTCATGAAGCGCTGCGTTACGCAGCAGATGCGGTTCGGGAGCGTGGATTGCCTCTGGCCCTCCCGTGAGGTTCCTAGAGCGCGGTCCGATCAAGTGGAATCAATCCACATCGTCGTTCCCGCGAAAGCGGGAACCCAGGATCAGGTGACGGGCCGTTGCCCC
>DATJAC010000211.1:0-12243 GCA_035516655.1 Alphaproteobacteria bacterium
CGACGGTGCTCGCCTGCGCCATTTCAGCTCCTCCGCTCCACGTTCCACCAGGCTCCATTCTGCTTGAGTGCCCCGCCCTTGCCTAGGGCCGCACCTGCGGGACGCCGTCCTTGACCACCCCGACGCAAGGATTGCGTCCGATCCAATAGGCGAGCTCGGCCGGATGGTCGATGTCCCAGAGGGCCAAGTCGGCCCTGAGCCCGAGGGCCAGCCGACCGCGGTCGCCGCCGAGCCCGAGGGCAGCTGCGCCATGGCGCGTGATCCCGGCGAGGCCTTCCTCGGGCGTCAGGCGAAAGAGCGTCGCCGCGAGATTGAGCATCAAAAGGAGCGAGAGGGCCGGCGAAGAGCCGGGATTGCTGTCGCTTGCAAGTGCCATCGGCACGCGGTGGCGGCGCAGCGCCTCGATCGGCGGCAAGCGGCGCTCGCCCAGGAAATAAAAGGCGCCGGGCAGCAGTACGGCGACCGTACCTGCCTCGGCCATCGCGGCGACGCTCGCCTCCGAGCTGTACTCCAGATGGTCGGCCGAGAGGGCGGCAAAGCGCGCGGCGAGAGCGCCCCCGCCCTGGTCCGAGAGCTGATCGGCGTGGAGCTTGACCGGGAGGCCATGCGCCCGTGCGGCCGCGAAGACCGCGGCCGTCTCCTCGGGCGTGAAGCCGATGCGATCGCAGAAGGCATCGACGGCATCGGCGAGCCCCGCCTTCGCGACGGCGGGAAGCATCTCGCGGCAGACGAGGTCGATGTATTCCTTCTGCCGCCCGTCGTACTCGGGCGGTACGGCGTGAGCACCAAGGAAGGTCGCAGCCACGTCGAGAGCGAGCTCGCGGCCGAGACGCCGGGCCACGCGCAGCATTTTGGTCTCGCTGTCCGTGGCCAGCCCGTAGCCCGATTTGATCTCGACCGTGGTGACTCCCTCCGCCGCCAGGTACGCGAGACGCTCGCGCGCGGAGTGATAGAGGGCCTCCTCGCTGGCCGCGCGCGTCTTGGCGACCGTGGAGCGGATGCCGCCCCCCCGGCGCGCGAGCTCCTCATAGCTCGCCCCCTTGAGGCGGAGCTCGAATTCCTCGGCCCGGTTGCCGGCAAAGACGATGTGCGTATGGCAGTCGACGAGGCCCGGCGTCATCCAGCGCCCGCCTGCATCGATCACTTCGCGCGCGAGCGCCTCGGGCCGGGCAGGCAAGGCCGCGCGCGTGCCGACGAAGGCGATGCGGCCGCGCTCGGCGGCGATCGCACCGTCCGCGACGGCGCCATAGGGCACACTGCCCGGCTCGAGCGTCGCCAGCCGCAGATTGGTCCAGAGGCGGTCCCACATGGCCGATCGACCCGGCTACTCGGCCTTCGACACGGTCATTTTGCCCTGCGGGTCGAGGGTCACGCGAAAGAGCCCGCCGCGGCCGAAGAGCTGCCGCAGCCGCTCGAGCTCGTCGAGCTGCTGCCGGGCGCGCTGCAGCCGATCGAGATAGAGCTCGGGATGCACGACCGAGAGCGGGTGGGGTGCGGCCGCCGCGGCGCTCTGGCGCTGCAAGCGCTCGTTGGCCGCGATGAGCTCGTCGTGCGCGAAAAGCACGACATTCTGGCGCAGCCACCGGACGATCGCCGGATCGTCCCAGATTTCGCCGCGGATCACGTCGAGCGGGCGAAAGCCGAAGCCGGCGAAGAGGGCCGCCCAATAGGACAGGAAGCGCTCGTTCGCGTGAGGATGGCGGTCCTGATAGGGGATGGCGGCAGAAAACAGCACGGCCGGTGCGTGGCGCGTCAAGGCAGCGATCAGACCCGGTGCCGCCGCGTCCGCGAGATGCGCGCCCACCTCGAGGCAGATCGCCAGATCGAAGCGCCGGCCGCAATCGAAGCCCTGCTCGAGCTCGATGAGCTGTACCGCAGCCGGATCGACGACAAGGCGGGCGGGATCGAGCCCGCGCCG
This sequence comes from Alphaproteobacteria bacterium, assembly GCA_035516655.1. GTDB lineage: Bacteria > Pseudomonadota > Alphaproteobacteria > JACZXZ01 > JACZXZ01 > DASPPM01. Next base: position 1,919 of record DATJAC010000211.1, read on the forward strand.
CTCGAGGCCGCGGATCTCGCGAACACCCAGCGTCTCTGCGACCTTGAGCCAGGTGCCGAGGCCGCAGCCCACGTCGAGGACGGACCTCGGACGATAATAACGGAAGAGGATCCCCAGGATGCGCTCGGCCGAGCGGGCGGTGTCCGCCTCATCGGCCGGGAGCTGCCGGCCGTGAAGGTCGGCATTTCTCTTGCGCTGCGGGTCGGCCGGACCGGCTGCGGGTCTGGCCTGAGGACCGCTCGGCGCCCGCCGCTCCGCGCTGCCGGACCGTCCCACCCGCTCGAGGAATGCCGCCAACGCCGCGATGGGGCTGTCGTCGCGATAGACCTGCTGCTTGCCTTGAGCGATCCGGCGCTTGACGGCCGTGCGCCACGGCAGGTCCCGGGCGAGACGGACGGCGATGCGGACGTAGTCGTCGAGCGTGGCGGCGATGGTCTCCTCGATCCCCATCATCTTGAGGATCGCCATGGTATGACGGCCGCGCATGAGCGTACCCGGAAGCGTCACGATCGGCAGATCGTGATCCAGGCTCTCCAGGCTCGAGTTGCAGCCGGACCAGCCGATGCTGTCGAGGACGATGTCGCACAATCCCGCGGCCGCCGCGAAGCGATCGCGATCGAGTTGCGGGAGGAGGACCACGTGGTCGGCAGCGCGCAAGCCGCAAGCGGCGAACGCGCGCTCGAGCCGCTCCCGGAACATCCCGTTCACATGCTCCCCACCGGCGTTCTGGATGAAGGCGAATTGGCAGTCGCCTGCCTCGCGCGCGATGCGCGCGAAAACCTGATCGAACTGGGGCAGATACTTCGAGAGCGACTGGGCGCACCAAAAGACGGTGGCCGACCCGCGCAAGCCGAGCTCCGCCCGACCGAGCGCGAGCGGCCGCGTCGCCGGCGGCTCGTAATAGATCGAGAGGTTGGGCAGCCTGACCAGGCGTTCGCTGTAATGCTCCTCGCCGTCGGGCGGCTCCATCATCTCGCTCGAGATGAAATAGTCGAGGGTGGGAAAGCCGCTGGTGTCGGGATGGCCCCAGGACGCGCATTGCACGGGGGCGAGGCGCTGGGCGGCCAATCTGACCGAGACCGGGTCCATGCCCACTTCCGGATAGATCAGCACATGGGGTGCATCGCTGGCGATGGCACGGCGCCAGTTCTCGAGCGAGAGCGGGCCCTGGACGAAGCGCTCGCAGAGCCCGGCCGCGGCCTTGGTCTCGGCATCCTCGCGCGTGCCCGTGTGATAGCCGAAGAGGCGAAAGTGCCGACGATCCAACCGGGCGAGCCAGCCCCGGATGGGAATCTTCCAGTTGGAGTGATGGCGGAAGTAGCCGCTCACGATCCCTACGCGCACCGGCTCGTTCGGCGCCGGCGGCGGGGGCAGAGGTGCTGCGGGGGTGCTCTCGGCCATGGTGCGGCAAACGAGGGCACCGTAGAGGCTCTGCAGCTCCCGGTCGCAATCGCCCTGATAGGCAAGATAGAAGGGCTGGCTCGATCCCACCCCGGCGGCGAGCTCGCGATAGCGGCCCGTGCGCGCAGTGTCCTCGCACAGGCCCCTCAGGTGCCGCGCATAGGCAGCGCGCCGCTCGGCGATCTCCGACTCGTCGCGGTAAAGGATGGGCAATTGCGCCATGCACACGGCGAACTTGGCATCGGCATTGTCGGGGGCGAGTGCGAGGGCGCGCTCGCAGCACTTGACCGCCGCCGCACGCTTGCCCTGGATCTTGAGGGCCATGCCGAGGTTGTTGTACGCCGCCACGAAGTCCGGCTTGAGTTTGACCGCCTGCTCATAGCACGCGACCGCCTCGGTCAATTTGCCCTGATCCTGAAAGACCACGCCGAGATTGCCGTGCGCCTCCGCATAGTCCGGCTTCAAGCGCAGCGCCTCGCGATAGCAAGCCTCCGCCTCCGCCAAGCGGCCAAGGTCCTTGAGCGCATTGCCGAGGTTGTTGTGGGCGTCGGCATAATCGGGCTTGAGCCGAAGGGCCTCGCGATAGCCCGCCTCCGCCTCCGTCGGGCGGCCGAGATCGCGGAGCGCATTGGCGAGATTGTTGCGCGCCTCGGCGAAGTCCGGCCGCAACGCCACCGCCCGGCCGATGAGCTCGACCGCCGCGTCGTTGCGGCCTTGCTGGCGCGCAACCACCCCGAGGAGGTGGAGACTGTCGGCGTGGTTGGGGTCGATGGCCCAGATTTGCCGGTAAAGCCGCTCGGCCTCGGCGAGCCGGCCGGCTTGATGATGGCCGAGCGCCTCCGCAAATTGCTCGGCGATGCGGCGCGCCGAGACCGCGGGTGCCTCCGGCGCCGAATGGGCGCCCTTGCGGTTTCCTCGACCGGCTGCGGAGTGTTGCGGTTTTCGGCTCATGGCAAAGCGGGCCATCCTACAATGGAATTCGTCCCGGCAGCCGCCAAATTCGCAGCCCTAAGCACCCGCGTCAGCGAGGCTTGCCAGCGGAAAGCGCTTCGTTCAACCTCCGGCCGCAGGATTTCCGCGCTCGGTCGACACAATCGAGGACGAGGATGAAGAAGGCCCCGCTTCCCTTTGCACCCGAGGAATATCGCCGGCGGCTCGCGGCCGTCAGGCACGCCATGGCGACGCGGGGCATCGAGGTCCTCGTCACGGCGATCCCGGAGAACATCTACTATCTCACGGGCTACGACTCGATGGGGTACTTCACCTATCAGGTCCTGATCATCCCGCTCGAAGGCGAGATGGTCTTCTTGACGCGCGCGCTCAATCTCGACAAGGCGTCGATCCATTCCTGCCTCGACCGCATCGAAGGCTGGGACGATCTTTCGAGCCCGGCCGAGGCGACGGTGCGCGTGCTCAAGCACTACAAGCTCGACCGCGCGCGCATCGCCAATCAGAACGAGGCCTGGTTCCTTTCGGTGGCGCACTACAAGCAGATCTGCGCCCAACTCGGCCGCGGCGAGTTGCTCGACGGGTCGGGGCTCATCGAGGCCGTGCGGCTCAGGAAGTCGCCGCAGGAGCTTGCCTACATCCGCCATGCCGCGGCCGCGGCGACGGCCTCCCTGGCTGCTGGCATCGCAGCCACAGTTGCAGGGACCCACGATCACGCCATCGCCGCCGAGGCGGCACGGGCACTCTTCGCCGCGGGCTCCGAATACCTCGGGCATTCCTTCCAGATCGTCGCCGGGAGCGAGGCAGGCCTCTCGTTCGAGACCTGGGGCCGGCGGCAGATCAAGCCGGACGACTGCGTCTACATGGAAATGGGCGGGACCTATCTGCGCTACCACGCGATGGTCTCCCGCACCGTGCTCGTAGGCCGACCGGATGCCCGGCTCGCGCGCATGGCGGAGATCTCGTGCCAAGCCCTTGCGGCCGCGCGCGCGGCGGTGAAGCCGGGAGCGACTGCGGGTGCCGTCGACCGCGCCGCCCGCGATCTCATTGCGCGCGCCGGCCTCGCCGACGCCTTCAAGCACCGCACGGGTTACTCGGTCGGCATCGGCTATCCCCCCGATTGGGGCGAGGGGCGCCTTCAGAGCATCAAGGAGAACGATGGGACCGTGCTCGAACCGGGCATGGTCTTCCATCTCATCCCGGATCTCAAGCTCGCCGGCCTGGGCGGGGCCGTGTGCAGCGAGACCGTGCTCGTCACCGCGAGCGGGCACGAGGTCCTCACGCCGTTCAGCTACGATATTCCGAGGAAATAGGGCGAAGCCCTACTCCGCGCGGGAGAAGACGGCACCCGAGCCGTGCGCGAGCGGGAGGCTCGCGAGGGCGGTGAGAAAGCGCGCAACCGCCGGCCGCGGGCCGACGAGGGTCGAGCCCTCGATGCGCACCTCGAGCCGCCGCGCCAAGGCCTTCGCGGCCCCCGCGTCGGCCTCGAGGCCTTCGAGGGTCGCGACGCGGTCGCCGCTCGAGGTCACGTTGAAGAGCAGGTGGTAAAAGTTTTTGGCCGACTCGTTGTCGAGATGCGCTTGCACAAGGGCGAGGGTGGCACCCAATTTCACCACGCGGAGGGAGCCGGAGCTCGGGGTGTCGTCCTTGGGGACCATGATGAAGCGGTAGTCGTTCGATTCCGGCACGCGGAAGATCGTAAGCGCTCCGTCGTCGGAACTGTAGCGGCCCTCGAGGCCCGGCACCAGTTGCGCGTCGCCTGCCGAGAAGATCTCCTCGTCCGGACCGAAACAGCCGAGCAGTGCCGCAAGCAGCGGCAAGACCGCGCTCCAGCGCGCGACCAGCGCTGCCCGCACCCGAAGCGAAGCCATCATTTGCCCCCTTGCGCTGCCCGTCTCGAATGCGCCGCGGTCATTGAAGCACGTCATCCTCGGAACGCTCAAGGACCGTGCGACAATGGACCACGCGGCCCTTGGAGCGGTGCGCCTCTCCTCGTAAGATTGCGGCGCTCAATTGCGCTTGCGTGGCGGGCATGACGACTGCGGCATCCCAACAAGACTCCCCAACGCCCCTCGGCGTGGCGATCGGCGGCTTCGGCGCCATCGGCGCCGCCGTCGCCCGCAGGCTCGATGCGGGCATCGCGGGCTTGAGCCTCGCCGCCGTCTCGGCGCGCGACCGGAGCAAGGTCGAGGCGTGCATGGCGAGCTTCAAGCGGCCGGTCCCCGTGCTCGCACTCGGCGAGCTCGCGGCGGTCGCCGACGTGGTGCTCGAATGCGCGCCCGCCGCCGCCTTCCTCGAGGTGGCGCGGCCGGCCCTCGAGGCGGGGCGCATCTTCATGCCGCTCTCGGTCGGCGCCCTCCTGGCCCATCCCGAGCTCGTCGAGCTCGCCCGCGCGTGCGGTGCGCGCATCCTCGTGCCGACGGGTGCGCTCATCGGCCTCGACGCGGTCCGAGCCGCGGCCGAAGGCAAGATCCAGTCGGTGCGCATGGTGACGCGCAAGCCGCCCCGGGGCCTCGAGGGTGCCCCCTATCTCGTGGCCCGCGGCATCTCGCTCGTCGGACTCAACGGTCCGCTCAAGGTCTTCGAAGGCAGCGCCCGCGACGGTGCTGCCGGTTTCCCTGCCAACGTCAATGTCGCGGCCGCCTTGAGCCTCGCCGGCATCGGCCCGGACGAGACCGCGCTCGAGATCTGGGCCGACCCCGCGCTCACGCGCAACATCCACCGGATCGAGGTGGTGGCGGACAGCGCGCGCTTTACGATGGAGATCGAGAACGTCCCCTCCGATGAGAACCCACGCACCGGGCGCATCACGGCCTTGAGTGCCGTCGCCGCCCTGCGCGGACTCGTGAGCACGCTCAAGGTCGGGACGTGACCGCGCCGTCGCGTTCTTAGTGCTTCGTGAGCGCCGCGACCTCGTCGGCCGAGAGCCGGATGGCGGCTGCGGCGAGGTTCTCCTCGAAATGCTCCGTGGACGAGGTTCCGGGTATCGGCACCACGGCGGGCGAGCGGTGGAGCAGCCAGGCGAGGGCGATCTGGGAGGCGCTTGCCTTGTGCCGCGCGCAGATTTCCGCAAGCACCTTCTTCGGGCGCGTGAGGCTACCTGCGTCGAGCGGGTACCAGGGCAGGAACGCCAAGCCTTGCCGCGTGCAGGCGTCGACCACCGCGTCGTGGCTGCGGTCGTTCAGATTGTAGCGATTTTGCACCGAGACGATCGTCGCCAGCTTCCGCGCCCGCGCGAGCTCCTGGACCGAGACGTTCGAGAGCCCGATGTGGCGGATCTTGCCCGCCCTTTGCAGCTCGACCAGGGTGCCGAGCGAGTCCTCGAGCGGCACCTCGGGATCGACGGTGTGGAGCTGGTAGAGGTCGATGCGCTCGAGCTTGAGGCGCTTCAAGCTGCCGTCGCAGGCTTGCCGCAGATGGGCCGGCCGACAATCCGGCTCCCAACGGTCGGGGCCGGGGCGGACGAGCCCGCCCTTGGTCGCGATCACGAGGCCGCGCGGGTAGGGGTGCAAGGCCTCGGCGAGCAACAGCTCGTCGACCTCGGGCCCGTAGGAGTCGGCCGTGTCGATGAAATTCACCCCGCGCTCGACGACCTTGCGGAGCAAGGCGAGCGCCGCGGCACGGTCGCGCGGGTAGCCCCAGATGCCGCGGCCCGTGACGCGCATGGCGCCGTAGCCGAGCCGCCTGACCGTGAGGTCGCCGCCAAAGGTAATGGTCTCGGGGACCGGCTGAGCGTCTGGCATGATCCGTCTCCTCTCTCGCCCGCCCTCAATCGGCGACCTGCCGCGCGCGCGCCGCGGCCGGGTCCGCCTCGGGTGCCGTCTCGCTCGGATGCGCCTCGTGGAAGTGCGTGAGGTCGATGATGCGCCGGCCGTCGGGCGCGCGCGTGATCACGTCGACGAGGCGGTGGTTCCACAGGATCTTCTCCGCGGAATAGGCGAAGCGCGCATGCACCGTCTGATTGAGGGTCTCGTCGGTGCCGGCCAAGAGCACGGCTACGACCGTCTCCGCGGCGCTGAGCGATTCGGGCGTGGCCCCGTGCAGCGGGCTCGTCTTGTCGATCTGGTGGATCACCGTCCAGGTCAGCCCGAAGAACGAGCTCTGGTGGCGCAAGAGCTTGAGGTCGCGCTGACGCTGGATTTCGACCCCCTCCGGGATTCGCTCGCGGCGCAGAAGCGTCACCCGGACCTCGGCCTGGAGAATGACGTTGCGCCGCGCATTGGCCATGCGGAACATCAAGGCCGGCGTGCCCTCGAAGGTGGTGATGACGGCTATGTCGCTGAAGAGCACGCGGGCGCTGGGCCGCGAGAAGCGGGCGAAGATGAGCCCGGTGGTGACCGCGAAGGTGAGCAGGCCGACGATGGTTTCCGCGGTGACGACGAGATTGGTGAAGATGGACTTCGGGAACATATTGCCGTAGCCGATCGTCGCCATGGTCTGGACGCTGAAGAAGAAGGCATCGGCGAAGCTTCCCATCCCCGCGTTGCCGATGCCGCCCGGATCGGCAAGATAGAGAAGTGCGAAGAGCACGTTGATGAGGAGATAGGCGGCGGCAAAGAGTGCCAGGAAGGAGCGCACGGAGAGGGTGAGGAAGCGGGCATAGAGATCGCGCTCGCGCGTCGTCTCCATCCCGAGCCAGATCACGCCGGGGATGCCCCGCTCCTCCGCCGGCGAACGCCGGCGTTGCTTCTGTGCATGCGCATGCGCCGCCTTCTCGCGTGCGGCCGCTTTGCGCCTTCCCAGCCTCATGCCCCACCCCCCGTCGCCGCCGTCACGATACCCCGACACTCGCCGAAGCCGATCGCGACGAAGCCCTCGCGCGCGCAGCGGCCGCGGATGACGACTTCGTCGCCATCGGCGAGGAAGCCGCGCGTCTCCCCGCCCGGCAGCGTCAGCGGCTCCTTGCCGCGCGCGGTGATCTCCAAGAGGCTCCCCCAATTTTCCTTGGCGGGGCCGGAAAGCGTTCCGCTCGCCAGGAGATCGCCGGGATTGAGATTGCAACCGTTGACCGTGTGATGGGCAAGCATCTGCGCCACGGTCCAGTAGATATCACGGGAATTGCCGCGGCTCACCCGCTCGGCCGGGATACCCGCCTCTCGCATGCGCGCCGTCGAGAGAAAGGCCTCGACCGTGATGTCGATGCCGCCCTCTGCGGCGTCGCGCGCGGAGGCGAGATAGGGCAGCGGTGCCGGATCGCCCGCCAGACGCGCAAATGCGGGTGCCCGGAAGGGGGCCAGGGCATCTGGCGTGACGACCCAAGGCGAGACCGTGGTGGCGAAGCTCTTGCCGAGAAAGGGACCGAGAGGCTGGTACTCCCAGCCCTGGATGTCGCGCGCCGACCAGTCGTTCAAGAGGCAGAACCCGAAGATGTGCGCGGACGCCGCCTCGATCGGCACCGGATGGCCGAGCGCATTGCCGGGACCCACGAAGAAGCCGAGCTCGACCTCGTAATCGAGCAGCCGGCTGGGGCCGAGGTGCGGGCTCTCCTCGGCCGCACCCTTGGCCTGCCCGCTCGGCCGCATGACCGCAGTACCGCTCGGCACCACCGAGGAGGCGCGGCCGTGATAGCCGACCGGCAGCCATTTGTAGTTGGGCAGAAGCGGATTGTCCGGCCGCATGAGCTTGCCGACGTTCGTCGCGTGAAAGACGGAGGCGTAGAAATCCGTGTAGTCCCCGATCGCGGCCGGCAAGAGGAGCTCGACCTCCGCGAGCGGCACGAGGGCGGATTCGGCACTCAGCCGGCGCACGCCTTCGTCGTCCCCGCCGGCGGCGAGCAGCCGCGCCGCCTGGACGCGAAGGGCCGAAGCGTGGGCCGGCCCGAGCGCCATCAGCCGGTTGAGCGTCGGCGCACTCGCCGCGGCGGCCGCCTCCGCGGCCTTTCCTTGGAAGAGTCCGGCGCGGTGTGCTGCCGCAAGGTCGAGGATGCGGTCGCCGATGCCGATGCCGCCCGAGGGCGGCGCTTCGGCACGGCACCTGCGAAAGACGGCGAGCGGCAGGTTCTGGATGGGGAAGTCCGCGCCCGGATCATTGGCCGAGGCGAGCCAGCTCCGCCGCCCGGGATCGTGGGTCTCGTCGAGGGCCGGCACCGCACTCAGCCTTTGAAGAGCTTCTTGAAGCCGAGCCAGACCGCATCGTAGTCCTTCTGCAGGGCGTCGATTTCCAAGGCCGCGCGCGTCGGGCGGATGACGAGGCAGGTCTCGAACATGAAGGCCAGACTGTCGGCGATCTTGTGCGGCTTGAGCTCGCCCGCACTCGCCTTCTCGAAGGTCGCCCGGTCGGGGCCGTGGCCGGACATGCAGTTGTGGAGCGAGGCCCCGCCCGGACGGAAGCCCTCGGCCTTGGCGTCATAGACGCCGTGCACGAGGCCCATGAACTCGTTCATGAGGTTGCGGTGGAACCAGGGCGGACGGAAGCTGTGCTCCGCCACCATCCAGCGCGGCGGAAAGACGACGAAATCGCAGTTCGCCGTGCCGGCCATACTCGTGGGCGAGGTGAGCACCGTCAGGATCGAGGGGTCGGGATGGTCGAAACTCACCGTGCCGATCGCGTTGAAATGCGCAAGATCGTACTTGTAGGGCGCGTAATTGCCGTGCCAGGCGACCACGTCGAGGGGCGAGTGGTCGAACTCCGCCGCCCACAGATTGCCTTCGAACTTGGCAATGACCTCGGTCCGTACCTCGCGGTCCTCGAAGGCGGCATCCGGATAAAGGAAGTCGCGCGCATTGGCGAGTCCGTTGGCGCCGATCGGCCCGAGCTCGGGCAGGCGGAAGAAGGCGCCGTAATTCTCGCAGACATAGCCGCGCGCCTTCCCCTCCGGGAGCTCGACCCGGAACTTGACGCCGCGGGGGATGACCGCGAACTCGCCGGGCGAGACCTCGAGCACGCCGAGTTCGGTCGCCAGGCGAAGCCGCCCGAGCTGCGGCACGATCAGGAGCTCGCCGTCGGCATCGTAGAAGACGCGGGCATCCATCGACGCCGTGGCGCAATAGATGTGGATGCCGACGCCGTTGCGCGCAGCCACGTCGCCATTGCCGCCCATGGTGAGGAGGCCGTCCACGAAATCCACCCCCGACTGCGGCAGCGCGATCGGGTCCCAGCGCAGCCGATTGGGCGGGGGGGCCATCTCGGTGAAGGGAGCGCTCCTGAGCCGGCCGTTGTCGATGCGGCGGAACGCACGGTGCATGGCCGCGGGGCGGATGCGATAGAGCCAGGAGCGCCGGTTGACGGCCCGCGGGGCGGTAAAGGGAGTCCCGGAGAGCTGCTCCGCATAGAGCCCGCGCGGGGCCTGCTGCGGCGAGTTCTGGCCCGCGGGCAGGGTCCCCGGCAGGGCCTCGCTCACGTGCTCGTTGCCGAAGCCGGAATGGTAGCGCAGGGCAGGCGCCGCTCTCCGGGCGGCCGTGCCACGGGCGGCCGTGCCACGGGCGGCCGTGCCAAAGGCGGCCGGGCCGCGCGCGGCAGCCCCCGCCCGAGGCTTCGAGACGATGATCGCCATGGCCGTCCTCCTCCCCTTGCTTGAGCTACGGCGCGCGGACGCAACCTTCAAGCCGGCAGATCGAGCGGCTTGGCGCCGAATACCTGGTGCCAGTCGGCGGTTTCGACCAGCATGACATCGGCAATCTCGGCCGCCACCGCGGCGACCGAGCGATGATGGTCGGCCAGCTCGGCAGGTGCGTGCAACTGCTCGCGCAAGCGGCCGAGGGCCGTCGCCATCATAGCCGAGCGCTCGACGAGGCTCGCGAACTCGCCCTGGCTGCGCATGCCGTAGAAGGCGGCACCGAAGGCCGGCAAGGCCGCGGACAGCAGCCCCAACCACTCGCCGGCGTGCCAAGCGGCACCGCCCTCGCTCGCCGCCAGCACGAGATGGACCACCACGGCCGCGATGCAGACGAGGAACATGACGACGCCCGCGAGATGGAGATGGTGATCGACGCGCCGCATCCGCTCGGCATTGGCGCGGTGGTATTCGATTTGTCCCG
>DATJAC010000212.1:0-9284 GCA_035516655.1 Alphaproteobacteria bacterium
TCGCCCCGGGCGCGCGAGCGGCAACGCCACCACGACGCGGAAGCCGCCCTCGGCGCGGTTCTCCGCGGCCACCACGCCCCCCATCGCCTCGACGTTGCGCCGCACGATCCAGAGCCCCAGGCCGAAATGCGTGGGCCGGCCCGAAGGCTTCCCCTTGGCGGCTTCAGCGCCCTTGCTCCCGGCCTCGCTGGCCCTGAGCGAGACAAAGCGCTCGAAGATGCGCTCGATGTTCTCCGCCGGCACGCCCGGGCCCTGATCGGCGACCGCGAGCTCGGCAACGCCGCTCTGCGCGCGCAGGGTCACCTTGATCTCCCCGCCGGGAGGCGAAAAGCTCAAGGCATTGTCGAGGAGGTTCTGCATCACGCCCTCGAGGAGCGCAGGGGCGCCGACCACGGCGAGCCGCGGCGCCACGTCGCTCGAGAAGCGCGCCAGCGCCTCGGCGTGCGCCTCGCGGTATTCCGCGACCGTCTCCTCGACGAGATCGGAGAGCGGCACGCGCTCGCGCGGCGGGTTGATCGAGTCCGCGATCGTCTCGTCCAGCCTGCGGGCCGCCGAGACGAGTCCGTCCAGACGATCGAGGGAGCGGTCGATCAGCTCGAGCGCCCGGCGCGCGCGGACGTCGCCGGCGGCCACGCTGCGCCTGAGCGGCTCGAGGCTCTGCGCGATGATGCCGAGCGGGGTCTTGAACGCGTGGGCCATCTCCTGGGCCGCGAAGCGCAGCGCCTGCGCGGACGAGCGGAGTGCCTCGACGAGGCGGTCGAATTCCTCGGCAACGCCCAGGAGCTCGGGAATGCGGTTGAGCGAGGCGAAGGAGCCGCGCTGCTCGCGCCCGGTGCGCAAGTTGCGCGCGAGGCGCCCGAAGCGGTTGAGATTGACCGCCACCTGCACGAAGAAGGCGGTGACGATGACGGCCATCACGAGATAGATCGCCGCCGCGAAGCGCACGGCGGCGGTCTGCCAGTAGGGCTGTCCCAGCGAGGAAACCAGGAACTCCGCCGTACGGTTCGAGGTGATCACGGCCCAGCAGCCCGTCCCCGCCTTGATCGGCGTGATCGAGGTGAGCAGCTCCTGCCCGCCGGCCGGATTGGTGTAGCGCACGGCGAGGGCGCGCACCTCGGCGCAGGAATCCTTGAGCCGATCGAGCACGCCCGCGCTCAGCAGATCCTGCCGCTCCTGCTCGAGATACTGGGCCGACACCGCAGGTGCGGAGGCCACGTAGTAGAAGGACCGGTTCGAGGGTGCCGTCTCGGGACGAAAGAGAAGCTTGATGTTGGCCCCGGCGTCGCCCAGGCGCAGGACCGTCTGCGTGATCGTGCGCATGGCCGGGCCGTCCACGCTCTCGACGAGGGGGCGGAGCGTCTCGGCCGCAAGCCGGCCCTGGACCTCGACGCTGTCGAGCAGGAGACGGTTCTTCTCCTCGTCGGCGGCGCGGAACTGGTCGTAGAGGATCACGGGAACGGCTATGAAGATGACGGCAAGGACGATGATCTTTGCGGCGAACGAGCGCCAGACCTTCTCGAGCCGGTTCATCGCCCTAGGTGCCTTCGCCCGTCCCTTCGCGCCAGCGGTAGCCGAAGCCCGAATAGTTCTCGATCTCGTCGAAAGCCGGGTCGGCCTCGCGGAATTTCTGCCGGATGCGTTTCACGAAGGCGCGCACGTTCGAGCGGTAGCCCTCGGCCCCGTAGCCCGCGACGAAGCCGGAACCGTGCACGAGATCGTAGAGATCGCGGTAGCGCACGTCCTGGCCCGCGCGCGTGGCGAGGAGGGCCACCATCTTGTATTCGGTGACGGAGAGCGACACTTCCTTGCCTTGCCAGAACACGCGGCTCGTGTCGCCCCTGAGCTCGAGGTCGCCGCGATGGAAAATCCCGCTCGGCGGCACGACCTCGCCGGGGAGCGAAGGCTCCCCACCCTTGCGCCCGGCAAGGATCAGGTTCATGCGCTTCAAGAGGATGGAGAAGCTGCGCGATTTCTCGACGAAATCGACGGCCCCGCCTTGGAGCGCCGCCTCCTCGTAGATCTGGTCGTTGAGCACGGTGAGGAAGATCACCGGCGCCTCGAGGCCCGCCTGGCGTATGCGGCGCAAAAGCTCGATGCCGTTCATTCCCGGCATTTTCCAGTCGAGCAGCACGATGTCGTCCGCACCCTCCGCGAGGAGATGCTCGAGGGCGGCCTCGCCCGAGCCGAAGTCGCGCACGGCAAAGCCGGCATCGTTCAGGTTCTGGCCGAGCGATTCCCGGAAGAGGTCGTCGTCGTCGACCAAGACCACGCGCGCGCGGCCCGCGGGCTGCAGCTCGGCGTCGCTCATGGCGAAGGGGGCCGGAGCGAGGCGAGGCAGGCACTCCCGGCAAGCCCGTCGGGCTCCTTGGGCTTGAGCTCGTAGGTGAGGGCGCGGAAGGTCTGAGTTGCCATGTCCATGTAGAAGGAGACGTTGAGCCCGCAGTGCGCCGAGCTATAACTCCACACCACCGCCGGAGGTTCCTCGCGGATGCCCGTCGGATCGCCGATGAGCTGCTTGATAGCCTCCTCGCTGAGCCCGACCAGATGCTCCGGTGCAATCGGCTGCTCCGGCCGCTCGCGCGGCGGCGGCACGGGGACGGGTGCGAGAGCCGCCTCTTGCGGCGGGGCCTGTGTGGGTGCTGCCGACATTGCCGCCGCCCGCGGAGGCGGCGTAGGCGGAGCCGCCGCTTGCACGACCGCAGCACGCTCTGCCGGAGGGGGGGCGCAAGCGGCGAGTGTTAGGGCGATCAGCAGGGATCTGGTTCGCAACTGTCTCACCGTGGTTGCGCCCCTAGGCCCTCTCCCCCGCTCCCCATCAGGGGTGCGCGGTCAGCCTACAAGACGCCAAGGGGCGGAGCCGGCGCGCACTGCCGCATGGGCGGCGCTGCCGGCCGCGTGAGCTCAGCTTTTCTGCTGCTTGTAGGCGTCCTCGATGCAGGCCGCCTTGCTGACGGAACCCTTGACCTTCGAGCATTGCGGATAGGCCTTGGAGAGATTGCGCTGCCAGAGCTGGATGCACTGGTCCTTCACCGTCCTGCTGCAGGGAGGATAGTCCAGGCCGGTGGCCGCAGTGCTCTCTTCCGGTGCCGCCTTGTGCTTGGCCGCCATGTGCGCCTTGGCGGGGGCGGCAGCCTTGGCCGGAGCCGCGGACGCGCCCGGCTGGCCGCTCGTCGACTGTGCCGACGCATCGAGCGCCGCCGCACCCGCGAACAGCAGGGTGACGAGGGCCACGCCGATCATACTCCTGATCATCTCGTCCTCCATGAGGCTGGGGCGGCAGGGCCTGAGCCCTCCGGAACGCCGCCTATCATCATAAGGCCCGCCCCGCACTTCGCAAGGGGTGCGGATAAGGAAAACGCGGGCGGGCGGGCGGCGGGAGTCACCCCTTATTGTCCCAATATTGTCGCCATTCCGCGGCCGCAGCTTCCATTAGTTAGATAGAAAGGAAGTCCCGCCGGAGGCCGCCCGCAGCCCCTTATGGCGGGCAATTGGGTGGGGAGCATGGGCATGTCTCGCTTCTTCAGGGCAAGGGGCACGAGCGACGGCGATCCGGCCCGCGAGCGCGAGGCCCGCTATCTGCTGCCGCGCCATGCTTTTGTCGCCGCCCTCGCCCACAGCCTGCGGCTCTTGCGTAGCATCCACGTGCCGATAACGCTCTTCGCGGTGCAACTTCCGGTGCCAGGAGCGATCGAGGCCGACGAGTGCGTGAGTGCCGCCCTCCTCCCTTTTGGCGTCGTCGGCCGGCTGCCGGACGGGCGCATCGGCCTCCTCTATCTCGGTCCGCACTCTCCCGGAGAGGCCGGCAAGCAGGCACTCGCCGAACATCTTCGCGCCAAGATCTTACGGCACTTGCGCGATCGCGGCTGGGAGGCGCTCAGCCGCGGGGTGAAGCTCACGATGGCGCACGCCTTTACCGACGCCATCGCGCAGCCTGCCGAGCTGCTGCAAGCCCTCGCCGAGCGCTGCCCTGCCCACGGGAGGGCGGGCGCGCGAGCGGCCGAAGCCGCGCCCCCGAGCGCCGGGGCGCCCGCCGGGCGGGGCGGCACACCTCGAATGTAATCAGATGTAATAGGCCTTGAGCGGGGCGAAGCCGTTGAAGCCGACCGACGAGTAGGTGGTCGTGTAGGCCCCGCAGGACAGCAGGCGCACCTTGTCGCCCGCCTTGAGGGCAAGGGGCAGGCGATAGCCCGCCTTCTCATAGAGGATGTCGACGCTGTCGCAGGTCGGTCCCGCCAACACCACGGGGCCGCTCGGGCCGCCGTCGTGGACGGTGGTGAGGCGGTATTTGATCGCCTCGTCCATGGTCTCGGCGAGGCCGGAGAATTTGCCGACGTCGAGATAGACCCAGCGCGTCTGCTCGCCCACGTCCTTGGTCGAGATCAGCACGACCTCGCTCTCGATGACGCCGGCATCGCCCACGACGCCGCGCCCGGGCTCGACGATGAGCTCGGGCAGGGGCTCGCCGAAATGCTTGCGCACGGCGGCGATGACGGCGGCACCGTAGGTCTCGATCGTGGGCACTTCCTGGTGATAGCGGCTGGGGAAGCCGCCGCCGAGATTGATCAGGCGGAGCTCGACCCCGCGCGCCCGCACCTCTTGGGTGAGGCGGGCAATCTGCTCGATCACCTTGTCCCACTGGGCGAGGTCGGTCTGCTGGGAGCCGATGTGGAAGGAGAAGCCGCAGGCATCGAGTCCCAACCCCTTGGCGGCCAGCATCAGCTCGGTCGCCATGGCGGGCGAGCAGCCGAACTTGCGCGAGAGCGGCCACTCGGCCCCCTCGTTGTCGACCAGGACGCGGCAGATGACCCGGCTGCCGGGTGCGGCGGCGGCAAGCTTTCTCACCTCGGCCTCGGCGTCGAAGGCGAAGAGGCGCACGCCCTTCTCGAAAGCAGCGGCGATGTCGGCCTCTTTCTTGATGGTGTTGCCGTAGGAGAGCCTAGCTGGGTCGATGCCGTGCGCCAGGCAGAGCTCGATCTCGCCGGGACTCGCCGCGTCGAAGGCGGAGCCGAGGCGCGCCAGGCAACGCAGGATCTCGGGTGCCGGATTGGCCTTGACCGAATAGAACATCTGCGCCGGCTCGAGCGAGCGGGCAAGGGCGAGATAGTTCTGCTCGACCATGTCGAGATCGACGACGAGGCAGGGCGTGGGGGGCTGCTGAGTGGCGAGGAACTCGGCGATCTTCGCGGTCACGTCGCCGCGGGCGATCTCGGGCGCCACCACGCGCAAGTGCTGCTTCGCTCGGCGCCGCTGCTGCGGGCGCGCGCGGCCCGGCTCCGGCTGCGGCGAGGGCGCGCCGGCGGAACGCGCGCTCGCATCCGGCTCGAGTGCCAGCTCTCCGCGCAAGGCGGGGCGCCCGGTGGTTGCGGCGTGGGTCATTCGACGGCGGGTGGCCGGGCCACCCTTATTGGCTACGAACATCGATTGCTCCCTCTCGGAACCGGCATCATGCCGGCGTTGCCAAAAGAGACGCGACCGTCGTTGCATAACCTCGGAGGGCCAGCGGCACGTGCGTATGCGTCGTTTTCCCTTCTACGCCGTTTTTGCCGCCGCGCAAGAGCTAATTTGAGCGGAGATAAAAATCCCATAAAGCGCGAGGGGCACGCAAGCAGGCGCAGCCGAGGCAGGCGCGCGCGCCGCGGGCGACTAGCTCTTGAACTCGGCCGCTTTTTGCGACACGATCGGGAAAAATAAGCGGAAGTGGCGTAACAAAGCGTACGCAGCACGGGGGCGGCATGACCGGGCGAAGACTGGCCACAGCCAGCATCGGTGTTGTCTTATCGTTATTCCTGATCTTGTCATCGGCCTGGGCCATCCAATGCGCACCCTATGCGCGCGCGGTCTCGGGCTTCAATCTCTATGGCGCTGCTTGGACCTGGTGGCGCTCGGCCGACGGTCAGTACGCGCGCGGCCATCAGCCGGAGCCGGGGGCTGCCCTCGTCTTCAAGCCGAGCCGCCGCATGCCCGCAGGCCACGTCGCGATCGTGACCGCGGTCGTGAACGCCCGCGTCATCATGGTCGAGCATGCCAACTGGTCGCGCATCCGGGGCCGCAAGGGTGGTGTCGAGAGGAACGTCGCCGTGGTCGACGAATCGCCCGCCAACGATTGGAGCGAGGTGCGGGTCTGGTACCGCCCGGTCAACGGCTACGGCAGCAAGGTCTACCCGGTCTACGGCTTCATCTATCCCTGAGGGGCGAAGCAGCCGAGCCGTCAGAGCACCCGGCGTCCCCGCTCGGCAGGCGGCAGCTCGAGGCCGAGAGCCGCGATCTGGGCGTCGATGTCGGCCTTGTACATCTCCCGGAGCTCGGCGTTCCCCCAGCGCCTGATGCCGTAGCCGACGGCGAGCGCGGAGAATTTCGAGTCGGACTTGCCGAAGGTGTCGAGCGCCTTGGGGTACCATTTGTCGACCGCCTTCTGCACCTCGGCCCGGCCCGCGCCCGCGAGAGCCGCGTAGCCCTCCTCCGAGAGCAGGTCTTTGATCCGGCGCGCGCCGAAGGACGCGTGGAAGCGCTCCTCATGCACCATCGAGGTCATCTCGCGCGCGAGCGGGGCGTAGCTGCAGTTTTCGAGCGCGCGCAGGTGGTACCAGGCGACGAGGTCCATGAGGAAGCAGAAGGCCACCACATCGACCCAGCTCTCGAACGGCACGTTGAAAGCATCGATCGGGTGCTGGCCCATGCGCTTGGCGAGAAGATCGTCGGCGAGGCGCTCGCCTTCGGCGCCGAACGTGCGCAGGAGGCGGCAATCGATGAAGCCCTGGTGCGCCTCGTCCGCGGCGATCTGGGCCTGGATGAAGCGGTCCTCGGCGGTCGGTCCCTGGTTGATCCAGGGCTGGTGCTGCTCGACCGAGGCGAATTCGGTCGAGGCGAGCGCATAGACGATCTTGAGCAGCACCGAGCGGTATTCCTCGGTCATCTGCTCCGCCGTCTCGAGCTTGCGCATGCCCGCGAGCACGCCCCACTCGACCGATCGCGAAACCCGCATGGTGGATCCTCCGGTTCAGGCGCCCGCCTCGGCCGCTTACGGCAGCGCGCAGGCCGAGACCTTGATTGCGCAATTCCTGCCGCCGTCCTTGCTGCAGGCCAGCTCGGCGAGGCCCTTCGCCTCGGCCTCGCTGGTGCCGCGACCCCAATAGACCGCACCACCCTCGGCCGTGGCCACCGCGCCGCACTCGTTGGTGAGCTCGACCGCGATGACGCAGTCCTTAGCGTAGCGGCTGCATTCGTCGCGCGCGCGCATGCGGGCGCCGACCGCGTCGGCATAGTCATGGGACCAGCCGTTGGCACCGGTCGAGGTGCTGAAGGCGATGGCGCCGTGCGAGACCGTCGGCCGCTCGGCGCTGCTTTTGTGGCTGCACTCCGCGCGGCAGGTGCTGGCGAAGGTGCCGCACGATCTCGACTGGCCGCTTGCCTCCGGAATAGGGCCGCAGCCGTAGCCGGACAAGCAATCGGAGAGGCAACTGGCGCGCGCCGGCGCGGCGCTCGAGACGGCGACGATGACGCTCGCCAAAATCCCCAACAGCTTCGGTTTCGTCATCGGACATCGTCGCAGGGTGACCCGGCCGGCGGGCAAACTAGCGGCACAGGTCGATCCCAGTCAATCGCGCGCTTTCGCTCGCGCCCGGGTGCGGCATCTTGTCTAGCACCCGGCGCGCGACCATACTCGCCTGCACTCGAGCAAGGAGGGCGACCGCCATGGATTGGGCACTCACCTCGGCCCAGCGCCAGCTCAAGGCCCGCGCCGAGGCCCTTGCCGACGGCGAGATCGCCCGGCGCGCGGCGGAGGTCGACCGCAGCGAGGCCTATCCCTGGGAGAACGCGGCCGCCCTCAAGGCGGCGGGCTTCATGGGCATCACCATCCCCCAAGCCTATGGCGGGGGCGGGCTCGGCTATCTCGAGGCCGTGCTGGTGATCCAGGCGCTGGCGAAGCGCTGCGGCGTCACCGGCCGCATCGCGGTCGAGGCCAACATGGGGGCCATCGGCGCCATCATGGCTTACGGCAGCGAGGCGCAGAAGCGCCTGGCGGCCGAGCTCGTGCTGGCGGGCGACAAGCCGGCCATCTGCATCACCGAGCCCGCGGCCGGGAGTGCGGCCAACGAGATGACGACGCGCGCGGACCGGCGCGGTTCGCATTACGTCTTGAACGGCAAGAAGCATTGGATCACCGGAGGTGGGGTCTCGCGGCTTCATCTCATCTTCGCGCGCGTCTTCGACGAGAAGGGCAACGAGGAGGGCATCGGCGGCTTCATCGCGGTGCGCGGCGAGCATCCCGGGCTCATCGTCGGCGCGCGCGAGCCGGCGATGGGGTTGCGCGGCCTCCCGGAGACCGAGATCATCTTCCGCGACCTCGAGCTTCCCGCCGAGCGCCTCCTGCCCTCGCCCGGCGGTTTGCGCAAGGGCTTCGGCGATCTCATGAACGCCTATAACGGTCAGCGCGTGGGTGCTGCGACCGTCGCCCTCGGCATCGCCCAGGGCGCTTATGAGCTGGCCCTCGCCTATTGCCAGGAGCGCGAACAGTTCGGCCGTCCGATCGCCGAGTTCCAGGGCCTGCAGTGGATGCTCGCCGACATGTCGGTGCGTCTCGCCGCGGCCGAGGCGCTCGTCTACAAGGCGGCCGCCAACGCCGGGAGCGGCTTCCCAGACGTGCTCGAGGCGGCCCAGGCCAAGATCCTCGCCTCGGAGACGGCGATCCGGGTTACCAACGACGCCCTCCAGCTCCACGGTGCCGCCGGCTACTCGCGCAACCGTCCGCTCGAGCGCATGGTGCGCGATGCGCGCATGTTCACGATCGGCGGGGGTACGGCGCAGATCCTGAGGACCGTGGTGGCCTCGCGCCTGCTCGATCGCAAGCTGCCGCAGACGCGCGACGGCTACGCGCAAAAGCCGGCGCCGCCGCGCGCCGGGCGGCTCAAGGCGGGCGAGTAGTCAGCAGCGCGAGAGCATGTTCCTTTCCGTCACCCCCGCGCAAGTGGGGTCCAAGGATGCCCGCTTCCGTGGGCATGACGAATAAGGAATGGGCAAGCGATCGAACTCGATCGAATTCCGCTCTAGACCTTCGCCGCCACCGCCTCGATCTCGAAGAGAAGCTCGGGGGCCGCCAACGCCTTGATCACGGCGAGCGTCGCGGCGGGCGGCGGATCGACGATGAAGCGGTCGCGCACCTTGCGCAGAAGGGCCACGTTCGCCGCGTCGGTCAGATAATAGGTGAGCTTGACGACGTCCGCGAAGCCCATGCCGGCGGCCGCGAGGGCGGCTTTGAGGTTGGCGAAGGCCTGCTCGGTCTGCGC
>DATJAC010000213.1:0-2840 GCA_035516655.1 Alphaproteobacteria bacterium
CGTTCCGCTCGCCATCGGTGTGATGCTCCTCTGCCTCACGGCCGTGCGCAAGGCGAAGAGCGAGGCGGAGGCGCTGCTGCGGGCGCATGAGGCCATCGAGCAGCGCGACGCGGCCGAGATGGCGCTGCGCCAGGCGCACAAGATGGAAGCCCTCGGCCAGCTCACCGGCGGCGTGGCCCATGATTTCAACAATCTGCTCACCGTCATCCTCTGGAACCTCGAGGCCTTGAGGCGCCGCCTGCCGCCGGAGCTCGCCGACATGGCGCGCCTGGCGGACGCGGCCATGGAAGGGGCGCGGCGGGCCGTGACCTTGGTGCGGCGCCTGCTCGCCTTTTCCCGCCGCCAGCCTTTGGCGCCCAAGCCGATCGATCCGAACCGGCTGGTGGCGGGCATGTCCGAGCTGCTGCACAGCACGCTCGGCGAGAGCATCGCGATCGAGACCATGCTGGCGGGCGGAATATGGCGCATCTCCGCCGACGTGACCGAGCTCGAAAACACCCTCCTCAACCTCGTCATCAACGCGCGCGACGCCATGCGCGGGGGCGGCAAGCTCACCATCGAGACCGCGAACGCGCTCCTCGACGAGGCCTACGCGGCGGCCCATGCGGAGGTGACGGCGGGCCAATATGTGGCGATCTCGGTGAGCGACACCGGACTCGGCATGACCAGGGAGGTCGCCGCCAAGGCCTTCGAGCCCTTCTTCACCACCAAGGACGTCGGCCAGGGCACCGGCCTCGGGCTCTCCCAGGTCTACGGCTTCATCAAGCAATCGGGCGGGCATGTGCAGATCAGCAGCGAGCCGGGTGCCGGTACGACGGTGACGCTCTATCTGCCGCGGCTTCTCGGCGCCGCCGGGGAGGCGGCCCAGCCCCACGCCGCGCTCACACCGGTCGGACGCGCGCGAGGCGAGACGATTCTGGTGGTCGAGGACGATGCGGCCGTCCGTGCCGCCGCGATCGAGATGCTGCGCGAGCTCGGCTATCGCGTGCTCGAAGCCGCCGACGGCCGTGCCGCATTGCGCCTGCTCGAGGCGGAGCCCGAGGTGACCCTGCTTTTCACCGACGTGGGCTTGCCCGGCGGCCTCAACGGGCGTCAGCTCGCCCGCGAAGCGCAACGGCGGCGCACGGGGCTCAAGGTGCTGTTCACGACCGGCTACGCCCGCGACGCGATCGTCCATCAAGGGAGGCTCGAAGCCGGCGTCGAGCTCATCGTCAAGCCCTTCACCAGCGCGGGCCTCGGCGCCAAGCTCCGGCACCTGCTCGAGAGCGATGCGAGCACGCAAGCTTAGGGCGTCTTCCCCCCGGCACCCGGTGGAAGGTGCTAGCGGCCCCGCGGCGGCCGGCCTCAGCGCTCGGTCGACACCAGGCCGTGGCGGACGGCGTAGCGCACGAGGCCGGCAATGTCGTGGATGTCGAGCTTGTCCATGAGGGCGGCGCGATGGGTCTCGACCGTCTTGACGCTGGTCGCGAGCAAGGCGGCGATCTGCTTGGTCGACTTACCCTCGGCGATGAGCTGAAGGATCTCGCGCTGGCGCGGCGAGAGTGGCTTGACGGGGCTCGCCTCGCCTTGGGCGTGGCTCAAATATTCCTCGATGACGCGCTTCGAGATCGCCGGGCTCAAGTAAATCTCGTTGCGGGCGACCGCGGCCAAGGCCAGCTCGAGCTCGTGAGGCACTGCCTCCTTGAGCAGGTACCCCTTGGCCCCGGCGCGCAGCGCCTGGACCACGAGCCTGTCGTCAGCATGCATCGACAACATGATCACGCGCACGTCCGGGTGCTTTTTCGCGATGCGCCGCGTGGCCTCGAGGCCGTCGAGGCTCGGCATCGAGATATCCATCAGGACGATCGTCGGCTGATGGAGGGCCACGAGCTCGAGCGCATGGCGCCCGTCGTCCGCCTCGCCGACCACCTCGATGTCGCTCATGGTCGCAAGGAGCGCGCGCAGGCCGGCGCGCACCAGCCGGTGGTCCTCCGCAAGCACCAAGCGGATGGGCTTCCTCACCCGCGCCGGTCCCAGCTGCGACTCGGTCGCTGATCTCTGGCTGCTCGACCCATGTCGCATTCCTGCGCCGCGGCTTTTTGCAAAATCCACGTGCGCATAGTGCGTAATCTTGGGGTAATGTTAAGTGACGGCGATCACACTTGACAACCGATTATCAAATTTGACGCGATGGCGTTCGATTATGAAGCGATCGCGACCCGGTCCGCCGCCGGCACGGGCGAGCGGAGGGCAGCCCTTGGGGCCGGTCGGGGCGCTTCGCGTCTCGGTTCTTGCCCGCCGTCCCGACCAAGGCTGCCATGAGCGAAGCCTCGACCAAGCCCGCCAAGACCGTCACCGCCGCGGTCCTCGTCATCGGCAACGAGATCCTCTCGGGCCGGACCAAGGACGCGAACCTTCCCTATCTCGCGGTCGAGCTCAACAAGCTCGGCGTGCGGCTCATGGAAGCGCGCGTGGTCCCCGACATCGAGGAGCGCATCATCGCGGCCCTCAACGCGTTGCGCGGCGCCTACGATTACGTCTTCACCACCGGCGGCATCGGCCCGACCCACGACGACATCACCGCCGAGTGCGTGGCCAAGGCCTTCGGCGTGCCGCTGCGGCGCCATCCCGAGGCGGTCAAGGTCCTGGCCAGCCGGTTCAAGAACCCGGCCGACCTGAACGAGGCGCGCCTCAGGATGGCGAACGTCCCCGAAGGGGGCGTCCTCATAAACAACCCGGTGAGCGGGGCACCCGGCTTCCAAATCGGCAATGTTTTCGTCATGGCGGGCGTGCCTGCAATCATGCAGGCCATGTTCCAGGGCCTCGGTCATCGCCTCGTGGGCGGAGTGCCCATGCGCGCA
>DATJAC010000214.1:0-7626 GCA_035516655.1 Alphaproteobacteria bacterium
GACCGTGAAAATACTCTTGCACCCAAGGATGGGGGTTCTCGAGCAGCTCGTTGAGGCTGCCCACGAGCACTTTCTTGTCGACGAGCACGGCTATACGGTCGCAGATCGCCACCAGGCTGTCCAGGTCGTGGGTGACCATGAAGACCGTGAGATTGAGGCTCTGCTGCAGCGCGCGGATGAGCTCGTCGAAGCCGGCCGCGGCGATCGGATCGAGCCCC
Organism: Alphaproteobacteria bacterium; assembly: GCA_035516655.1. Classification (GTDB taxonomy): domain Bacteria; phylum Pseudomonadota; class Alphaproteobacteria; order JACZXZ01; family JACZXZ01; genus DASPPM01. The sequence goes on from DATJAC010000214.1 coordinate 219, forward strand.
GACGTCGGCTCGTCGAGGAAAACGATCTCGGGATCGAGTGCCAACGCGCGCGCGAGGCCGGCGCGCTTGCGCATGCCGCCGGAGAGCTGCGAGGGAAATTTGCCCCCCGCGTCCGGCGGCAATCCGACCATGTCGATCTTGACGGCCGCGATCTCCTCGATCAGCGGGACCGGCAAATCGGTATGCTCCTTGAGCGGAACGCCGATGTTCTGGGTCACGGTGAGCGAGCTGAAAAGGGCGCCATCCTGGAAGAGCACCCCCCAACGCTGCTCGAGCCGGCGCAGGGCCTCGTCCCCGAGCCTGCTCGTGTCCTCGCCCAGCACCTCGATGCGCCCGGCGGCAGGCCGGTTGAGCCCGATGATGGTGCGCAGCAGCACCGACTTGCCGGTCCCCGAGCCGCCGACCACGCCCAACACCTCGCCGCGCCGGACCTCGAGGTCGAGCTGATCGTGCACCACCTGCGCACCGAAGCGGGTGACGAGACCGCTGACGCGGATGACGGTCGCGGGCTCGCGCGAAGCTGCGGTTTGCCGCGACGCTGCCGCGCCCTTGGCGGCGTGCGGATCGGGAAGCGGAGAATCGTACGTCACGGCGCCCGCGCTCAATAGTTGATCGAGGTGAAGAAGATCGAGAAGAGCGCGTCCAGCACGATGACGAGGAAAATCGACTCGACGACGGACTTGGTGGTGAGGCGTCCCACGCTCTCGGCGCTGCGCTCGACGTTGAGCCCCTCGTAGCAGCCGACCATGGCGATCACGAAGGCGAAGACCGGGGATTTGATCATGCCGACCCAGAAATGCTGGATCGGGACCGCGGACTGCAGCTGCTTCAGGAATTGGCTGAAGGTCAGGTCGAGAGTGGAGACCGACATGATGCAGCCGCCGAGGAGCCCCATGATGTCGGCATAGAAGGTGAGGAGCGGCAGCGTGAGGACGAGGGCCAAGGTGCGCGGCAGCACCAGCACCTCGACGGGGTCGAGGCCGAGCGTCACCATGGCGTCGACCTCCTCGTTCACCTTCATGGTGCCGATCTCGGCGGTGAAGGCGCTGCCCGAACGGCCGGCGACGATGATCGCGGTGAGCAGAATGCCCATCTCGCGCAGGACCGAGATGCCGATGAGGTTGACGACGAAGACCTGGGCGCCGAAGCGCTTCAGCTGGTCCGCACCCTGATAGGCGATGACGATGCCGATGAGGAAGCTCAAGAGGCCGACGATCGGCATGGCGTCAAGACCGGTGCGCTCCATATGGCTCACGACGGAGACGAAGCGGATGCGCGCCGGCTTCAGCATGCTGCGCGTGATCGTGAGGCAGAGCAGTCCGAAGAAACTCAGGAGGCCTGCAGCCGCGTCCCGCGCCTCGTAGGCCGCCTCGCCGATGCGGACGAGCAGATCGGTGAAAGGGTGCCGGGCGGGCGCCTCCGGCGCATGCCGGCGGTCGGCATGTGCCGCCTGGTCGAGCAGGGTGGCATACTCCGGACGCGCGTGCGCGAAATCCGCGGCGATCCCCTTGCTGCTGAGCTGCTTGAGCGTGCGGTGGAGCACCCAGGCCCCCGCGGTGTCGAGCGCCTCGAGGGCCGCGAGATCGATCGCCACGCTCTCAGCGCCGCCCGGGGCGAGGGCCCGGAGCGGCTGGTCGAGGGCCGCCAACGTGGTCACGGTCCAGCGCCCGCCGGCCGCGACCACAAGACGCCCGCCCTCGCGTTTCGCCTCGAACCAGCCGCCCCCGTCTGCCATCACGACCCTCGGTCAGCGGCCCGGGTGCCGCGCGCGGCCGGTGGGGGGAGGTCCGGGCACCTGAAGCTCGCGGGCCCTGCCGAGCGCTGCAAGATATTGCCTGAAGCCGGTCGATCGTAACTGCCCGTGCCCGCCATTCAGCTCCCCCGGGTCATTTCCCCGCACAGTATAGCACGTCTCGCGTCCCGCGAATGAGGCACCTCCGCCTCCGCCCGCTCACCCTTGCTCCAGCATCGGCAGATCGAGCCCGGCCGCGCGCGCGCATTGGATGGCGTCCTCGTAGCCCGCGTCCGCGTGGCGCATGACCCCCGAGGCGGGATCGTTGGTGAGCACGCGCTTGAGGCGCCGGGCTGCGTTCTCGCTGCCGTCGCAGACGACCACCATGCCGGCGTGCTGCGAGTAGCCGATCCCCGTCCCCCCGCCGTTATGGATCGAGACCCAGGTCGCCCCGCTCGCGCAATTGAGGAGCGCGTTCAGGAGCGGCCAGTCGGCGACGGCGTCGGAGCCGTCGCGCATCGCCTCGGTCTCCCGGTTGGGACTCGCGACCGAGCCCGAATCGAGATGGTCGCGCCCGATCACGATGGGAGCCTTGAGCTCCCCCCGCGCCACCATCCTGTTGAAGGCGAGGCCGACCTTGGCGCGGGCGCCGAGGCCGAGCCAGCAGATGCGGGCGGGCAGCCCCTGGAAACGAATGCGCGCGGCCGCCATGTCGAGCCAGTTGTGCAGGTGCCGGTCGTCCGGGATGAGCTCCTTCACCTTGGCGTCGGTCTTGAAGATGTCCTCGGCCTCCCCCGATAGGGCCGCCCAGCGGAAGGGCCCGACGCCGCGGCAGAAAAGCGGGCGGATGAAAGCGGGCACGAAGCCGGGATAGTCGAAGGCGTCCGCGACCCCTTCCTCCTTCGCCATCTGGCGCAGGTTGTTGCCGTAGTCGAAGGTGGGGACGCCCAGGCGATGGAAGGCGAGCATGCCGTGCACGTGGATTGCCATCGAGCGGCGTGCCGCGCGCTCGACGCCTTCGGGATCGCCGGTGCGCCGCGCCTCCCACTCGGCGAGCGTCCACCCGAGCGGGAGATAGCCGTTTCTCGGGTCGTGCGCGCTCGTCTGATCGGTGACCGCCGCGGGCCGGGCGCGCGCGTCGCCCGCCGCAGCACGCGCCGCCAGGGCCGGGATGATCTCGGCGGCATTGCCGAGGAGGCCGACCGAGACGGGCACGTGCCGCGCCCCGGCCTCGGCAATGACGGCGAGGGCCTCCTCGAGGTTGCTCGCCCAGCGATCGAGATAGCCGGTCTCGAGGCGCTTCTCGATGCGGCTCGGTTGGCACTCGACGGCGAGGAGCGAGGCGCCGGCCATGGTGGCGGCGAGCGGCTGGGCGCCGCCCATGCCGCCGAGCCCGGCGGTCAGCACCCATTTGCCCGCGAACTCGCCGCCGTAGTGCTGGCGTGCCAAGGCCACGAAGGTCTCGTAGGTACCCTGCACGATGCCTTGGCTGCCGATATAGATCCACGAGCCGGCGGTCATCTGGCCGTACATCATGAGGCCGGCGCGATCGAGCTCGTTGAAGTGCGCCCAGTCGTTCCAATGTCCGACCAGGTTCGAGTTGGCGATCAGCACGCGCGGCGCATCGGGGTGGGTCTCGAAGACGCCCACGGGCTTGCCGGACTGCACGAGGAGCGTCTGGTCCTCGCGCAGGCGCTTGAGCACCTCGACGATGCGGTCGAAGGAGCGCCAATCGCGCGCGGCACGCCCCATGCCGCCGTAGACCACGAGCTCCTCAGGCTTTTCCGCCACCTCGGGATCGAGGTTGTTCATCAGCATCCTGAGCGGAGCTTCGGTCTGCCACGAGCGCGCGTTGAGTGCGGTGCCCCGTGGGGCGCGGATGCGGCGCGAGTTGTCGACGCGGGCTGCCTGGCTCATCGCATTCTCCGTGGGCATAGCAAGCATTCACCTCGGAGACACGGAGGGCACGGAGAAGGCAGGCCTCGTCATTGCGAGCCGAAGGCGAAGCAATCCAGCCTGCGGCCGGGAGTCTTGGGTTGCTTCGTCGGCTTCGCCTCCTCGCAACGACAAGAGATCTTTTCTCCGTATCCTCCGTGTCTCCGTGGTGAACATACGTCATGCGTCCATCAGCCGCTCGACGGTGCGGCGGTAGGTGTCCGCGATCCGCGCTTCCGCCGCGTGGTGCCCGTCGCGCACCACCCAGCGCCCGGCGACCATGACGTCGCGCACGGCCCCTCGGGCGCTCGTGAAGACGAAGCTGTCGAGGGCGGCGGCGTGGCGGCGGCCCGCGAGGGCCGGGTGGCTCTCGTCGAGCACCACGAGGTCGGCCGCCTCGCCGACGCTGATGCCGCCCGTCCCTTGGGCCAAGGCCTTAGCACCCCCGGCGAGCGCCTGGCGCCAGAGCTCGGTGCCGAGCGAGGTACCCGGCGGCTCGAGCTCGAAACTGCGCCGCTCGGCACGGAGACGCTGGCCGTAGTGGAGCCAGCGCAGCTCCTCCGCTGGATCGATCGTGACGTTGCTGTCGGTGCCGATGCCGAAGCGCCCGCCCGCCGCGAGGTAGTCGCGCAAGGGAAAGAGCCCGTCGCCGAGATTGCCCTCGGTCGATGGGCAGAGGCCGGCCGTGGCCCCCGAGCGGGCCAGGCGCAGGCACTCGTCGCTCTCCATGTGGGTCGCGTGCACCAGGGTCCAGCGCTCGTCGATCGCCATGTTGTCGAGGAGCCAGCGCACCGGGCGCGTGTTGGCCCAGGCGAGGCAGTCGCGCACCTCGCGCTCCTGTTCGGCCGCATGGATGTGGACGGGGGCGGCGGCATCGAGGCGGTCGAGGGCCGCCACGGCCGCTTGCAGTGCCGCCGGCGGGACGGCGCGCAGCGAATGCGGGGCGAGGCCGAGACGGAAGCCGCCGAGGGCCGCGGCACCGCCGTGGAGCCGCTCGAGCAGGCTCACGAATTCCTCGGTCGAGGTGACGAAACGGCATTGCCCTTCCGAGGGCAGCACCCCTCCGAAATTGCCGCTTTGGTAGAGCACGGGAAGGAGGGTGAGCCGGATGCCGGTCGCCGCCGCCGCCGCCGCGATGCGCTCGGCCAGCTCGGCGCGGTTGGCATAGGGCCGACCCGCCGGATCCTTGTGCAGATAATGAAACTCGGCCACCGCCGTATAGCCGGCCTTGAGCATCTCGAGATAGAGCTCGGCCGCGATCGCCTCGATGTCGTCGGGCGAGAGGGTGCGGAGGAAACGATACATGACTTCGCGCCAGCTCCAGAAGTCGTCGCCCGCGGGTCCGGCGCGCTCGGCCAAGCCGGCGAGGGCGCGCTGGAAGGCATGGCAATGGAGATTGGGCATGCCGGGGAGCACGAGCCCCTCGAGGCGTTCCGCCCCCGCCGCGGCAACGTCCGTGCCGAGCCCCGCGATGCGCCCCCCGGCATCGACCTCGATGACGAGCTCGCTCGCCCAGCCGGCCGGCAGGAGGACGCTCTTGGCGAGAAGTCGCTTGGCTGCGGCCATCGCGGGGTCGGCTCGCGTGCGATGTGTTGCGCGGATGCGGGAGCTAACTTAGCCGCTCGCCGCCGGCTGGGAAAGTGCCGCCGCCGAACGTCGTGCGGTCGCGGCACCAGCACCCCTTGGCTTGTTCCGGCGGGCGCGGTGCAATAAGATGCGATCTCCGCACAATGCGCCCCAGGCGCAACCGAGGGCATTGGCCCGTCGGGCGAACGTTCAAGCTCAGGGAGGCATCGAGAATGCGTAAACTTCTAGGCGCTTTGCTGGCGTTCTCCGCCGGCATTCTCATCGGCGGCTTGGCCTTGCCGGGATCGGCCGCCGCCGAGACGATCAAGATCGCGCACTCGACTTGGGTCGGCTACGGCCCGCTCTACATCGCGCGGGACAAGGGCATCTTCAAGAAGAACGGCGTCGACGTCGAGCTCGTGTTGATGGAAGACCCGAAGGAGCGCTTCCCGACCCTCATGGCGGACAAGATCCAGATGATCGCCAGCACGGTCGATACGGCCCTCCTCTATCTCAAGAGCCGCGACGACTTCCAATACGTGGTCGCGATCGACGACTCGAACGGCGGCGACGGCATCGTCGCCGACAAGGACATCACGACCATCGCAGCACTCAAGGGCAAGAAGGTCGCGGTCAACGAGGGCTCGGTCTCGGAGTTCTACTTGAACGTCCTGCTCGAGCGGGCCGGCCTCAAGGAGTCGGATCTCAACGTCGTCAACATGACGGCCGGCGACGCGGGCAGCGCCTTCGTGAGCAAGCGGGTGGATGCGGCGGTCACCTGGGAGCCCTGGCTCAGCAAGGGCAAGGCGACCGATCACGGCCACCTTCTCGTCGACAGCTCCTCGACCCCCGGCCTCATCACCGACGTCATCATCGCCAAGTCGAGCTGGGTGAAGGCCCACCCGACGGAGGTAGCTGCGATCGTCAAGTCATGGGAAGAGGCGGTCGCGTACTACCAGGAGCACCCCGACGAAGCGATCGAGATCATGGCCAAGGGTGTCGGCGGCTGGCTCAAGGACCCCAAGGCGTTCAAGGAGACGCTCGCCGGGATCAAGTTCTACGACGGGCCGGCGAACAAGAAATTCTTCGGCACCGCCACCAAGCCCGGCCCGCTCTTTGAGACCACCGAGGCCGCCATCAAAATCTGGGCGAGCCACGGCAAGCTGCAGGTCAAGGTCACTCCGGGCGATCTGATCAATTACAGCTTCGTCAACGGGTGATGGTTTCGTTCATCGAAGCCTATTTCGCTCCGAAGAAGGACATCCCGCGGCGTGTTTATCTCTCGGTAAGCACGCTCGTGGGGGTCCTGGGTCTGGCCTTCTGGTGCCTGCTCGCCTACGGCGGGCTGGTGCGGCCCGACTTCCTGCCCACCCCCGTCGCGGTGGCACGGGCGGCGATCGCCGGGGCCGAGGACGGCTCGCTCCTCGTCAATACGAGCGTGAGCGTCACCGAGATCATGACGGGCTTCGTGCTCGCCTCGCTCTTCGCCGTACCCCTCGGCATCCTCATGGGCAGCTTCAAGGTCGTCGAGGCCGGCATCGAGCCGGTCACCAACTTCGTGCGCTACCTGCCGGTGAGCGCGCTCATCCCGCTCCTCATCCTCTGGGTCGGCATCGACATGTGGGAGAAGGTCACGGTGATCTTCATCGGGACGTTCTTCCAGCAGCTCATCCTCATCGCCGACGTCTCGCGCGGCGTCTCCCACGATCTGCTCGACGTCTCCTATACCCTGGGTGCCGACCGGCGCACCGTCGTCACCCGCGTGCTCATACCAGCGACCATGCCGGGGGTGATGGACACGCTGCGCGTGACCCTCGGCTGGGCCTGGACCTATCTCGTGGTGGCCGAGCTCGTCGCCGCCAACAAGGGGCTCGGCTACTTCATCCTCAACTCGATGCGCGGGCTGTTCACCGACCAGATTTTCCTGGGCATCATCGTGATCGGCCTGTTGGGCCTGATCACCGACCAGCTCTTCAAGCTGATGCGCAACTGGCTGCTGCCCTGGGCGGCCAATCCATAGGAGCCAACATGCTGCGAACCGGCGCCCAGTATCTCGACTCGCTGCGTGATGGCAGGCAGGTGTGGATCAACGGCGAGCGCGTGAAGGACGTCACCACGCATCCCGCGTTCAAGCCCATCGTGTCCCTACGCGCGCGCCTCTACGACATGGCGCAC
>DATJAC010000215.1:0-7425 GCA_035516655.1 Alphaproteobacteria bacterium
CGACCGCGAGGCCGGGGGCGGGGCGGTCGATCGCCTGGGCGTGGAGCGAGTTGACCAGGAGCTCGCTCGCCCCGGCGAGCTCGGCGAGAAAGCCGCCGGCGGTCAGCCTGACGGCATGACGCGGGGCATATTGCACCTCGCGCGTCTCGCCTTGCGGCATGCGGTGGTCGAGCTTGCCCGGAAGCTCCTGCACGCGCTGATGGAGCGTGCCGCCGAGCGCCACGTTGAGCTCCTGGATGCCGCGGCAGATGGCGAGGAGCGGCAGGCCCGCGCGCACGGCCTCGCGGATGAGCGGCAAGGTGGTGGCATCGCGATGGGGGTCGTGCCGGGTGCCGAGGAGGCTGGCCGGACCCTCGTAATGGTGCGGCTCGACGTTGGAGGGGCTCCCGGTCAGCATGAGGCCGTCCAGGCGGGCGACGAGGGTCGGCAGGTCGTGGGCCTCGCCCAGGGCCGGAATGATGACCGCCATGCCGTCGGCACCGGCGGCCACGGCGGCGAGGTACTTCTCGCCGCAGCTATGGAAGGGCCAGCCGTTGATCTCGCGCACGCAGGCCGGGAGCCCGATGAGGGGCCGGGGGAGGGTCGTTGCCATGGCATCCGCTCGCGTCGTGGCGTCGCTGAAACCCTAGGGAATCATGGGTCGGGGGCCGCGGGCAAGGGGATTCGGCGCAGGTCTGCCCTGCCCGCCGGCCGCGGCGCGGGGAGTGTCCGACTTTGACCCCAGTTCGGACATTTGGCCTGACCACCATCTCAGGCCGGTTGTGCGCCAATTCTCACTCACCGTGCGGTCACAAAGTGCTAGGCTTTTACGCGATAGGAGATGGCCATGCGAAAATCCATCAAGCACGTGCATTGGCCCGAGGCGCCGAATATGTGGATGCCCTACGCACCCGCCATCAAAGTTAAGGGTGGCACGACGGTCTATCTCGCGGGCGTGACCGCGGCGCCGGTGTATCACCATCATCCGCACCGTCCTGAGGAATTTGAATCGATGCCTCATGACATGGCGGGACAGACGCGAGCGGCGCTGGAAAACCTCAAGCGGGGACTGAGCGCTGTCGGGGCGACCTTCGCCGATGTGGTGAAGGCCGACCGCTTCGTGACGGATCTTGCCGACCAGGACGCACTGAACCGCGTCTGGGCCGAGTATTTCGGCGACGCAAAGCCGGCCACTACGACTGTGCAGGTCGTGCGGCTCGCGACCGACCCGCGTTGTCTGATCGAGATCAACGCGGTTGCGGTAACCGATTAACGGCGGCGGCAAACTGCGTCGGCAGAATCACCCGCTCCGCTTGCCCGCCATAACATCCGCTCACGGCACAAAGCAGACGCCCGTCAAACTGCCACTCTGGCGCATCGCGCCATGGCATGCGACGGACGACAACTGCTATAAGCCCCCCATGAGTGCTGCCCCCGGCACGCTTCTCGCCTACAAGAGCTACGCCGTGCTCGCCTGGTTCGTCCTGCTCTTCGCCGGCGAGCGCGCCTTCGCTATGGCCCGGCCGGGCGGCAGCTGGCGCTGGGACGGGGCCCGGTTCGGGCGCAACGGCGGGCTCTGGCTCGTCACCCTCATGGGGTCGCTCTTCGTGGTCCTGCCCCTAACCCTCCTCGCCGCGCGGCACGGCTTGGCCTGGCGCCCGGCCTGGTGGGCGGGAGCACCGGGGCTGGCGCTCGACCTCCTCCTCCTCGACGTCCTGATCTATTGGTGGCATCGCGCCAATCACCGGGTGGCCTTCCTCTGGCGCTTCCACGAGGTGCACCATCTCGACCGCTTCCTCGACACCACCACGGCGTTGCGCTTCCACTTCGGCGAGGTGCTGCTCGCGGCGGCGGCGCGCGCCCTCGTCATCGTGCTTTTGGCCTTGCCCCTCGCCTCGGTGCTGACGTTCGAGACCTTGGTGCTGATCGCCGCCCTCTTCCATCACTCGAACCTGAGGCTGCCGCCGGCACTCGAGCGTCCCTTGTCCCGCCTCGTGATCACGCCCTCGCTCCACTGGGTGCATCACCACGCGCTCAAGCGCGACACGGACTCGAACTACGGTACCGTCCTCAGCGTCTGGGATATGCTGTTCGGATCGCGCAATCGGCGTCCGCGCACGCCGGAGATGGAGATCGGGGTCGAGCGGGAAGCGGAGCTCGCGCTCGGAGCCCTCCTCCTCAAGCCCTTTGTCGGGCGGTCCTGACGCGGCCCGAGGTCAAATCGACATTCAGTTCGCCGTCATTCCGGAAGCTTAGGCGAGCCCGGGAAAAGCCGAGCTTTTCCCGGTCGCGAGCCTTGCTATCCGCAATCCATGGTTGGGTCCGCGCAGGCCTGTCCATGGATGCCGGATCGCGCAAATCATTGCATATGCGATGACTTGCTTGTCCGGAATGACGGGACCGAGGATGAATGTGCGTTGAACCTTGTGCCGGTTGCGCGGCTCAGCGCACTCCCGCACCCGAGGGCGAGGGATCGACGAACTTGAAGAGGTTCGGATCGAGCTTGGTATCGAACTGGGCGTCGAGCAGGGCCACGTCGATCTCCTTGCCGTCGCGGTCGATCACCGTCCATTTCCTGAGCTGGAGCGGCTTGTCGCTGAAGACCAGCGTGATGCGGCCCTGGTCGGGATGGCCCTTCTCGTGCAAGGTCACGCGGATCGCGTCGCTGCCGTGCTCGACCTTGGCGACGGTGACGTTGTCGCCGAAGCCGATCTTCTCCTGGACGAGGAAATAGGCCGGGGTCGAATCGATGGGCAGGTAGGTGGTCTGCTTGAGCTGCGGGTCGTAGACGGAGAGATAGATGCCGCTCGCCACCATGAAGAGCGAGTCGGGCGGATCGTACTGGATCCGCATCTTGCCCGGGCGCTCGAGATAGAAGCTGCCGAGCGCCATGCGGCCGCCCGAGCTCTGCATGAAGTGCGCGGCCACGGTGCGGATCGAATCGAGATATTGCTCGACCCGAGCCAGGTCCGCCCGGTCCGTGGCGCTGAGGCTCGGGGCCGGCGTCGCCGCCGAGGCCGCAAGCGGCCCGCACGCGAGGGCCGCAGCTAAGGCCCCTATCCTGAAGACTCTCATTGCGCCATTCCTTCCGTCACGCCCCGCCCGCGGCCGCCCGGTGCCTCGGAGGCGTTGCCCGCAGAGGGCTAATATGGCGACTCTTTCCCTCGGGCACAACATCAGGCGGGGCGCCGGGCCAAGTCGGCTGAAGCCTCATCCTTCGAGACGCGTCGCAAGCGCGACGCTCCTCAGAATGAGGACTCCGCGTTCAGGGTTTCACTTCATCCTGAGGGGCCGCCGCAGGCGGCGTCTCGAAGGATGGGGTGAAACTGACCCACAACCGAAGGCGGCGGCCGGGCCGGCTCAATTGTTCGAGCCGTGCCCCATCGCGGTCGGTGCCGGATCGACGAAGCGGAAGAGGTTCGGATCGAGCTTCACGTTGTATTCGGTATTGACGATCGAGATGTCGGTCTCGGTGCCGTCCTTGTCGATCAACTTCCACTTCTTCAACTCGAGCGGCCGGTCGCTGAAGGTGAGCATCATGCGGCCCCGGTCCGGGTGCTCGCGCTCGTAGACCGTGATGCGGAGCGAGGCGTCGCCGCGCTCGACGTGGCTCGCCACGATGGAATCGCCGAGCCCGACCTTGTCCCTGATGAGGAAGTAGGCCGGAGTCATGTCGATCGGCACGAAGCTCGATTTCTTGAGGCGCCCGTCGTAGAAGGACAGCGTGGACCCGCTCGCCACCATGAAGAACGGCGTGGGCGGATCGTACTGGATGCGCATCTTGCCGGGCCGATCGATGTAGAACGCACCCTCGGCGTAGACGTCGCCCTCGCTGCTTTGCAGGAAGTGCCCGCGCATCGTGCGGATGCCGTCGAGATAGCTCTCGATGCGCGCGATATCCGCCTGATCGGCGGCACTGAGGCTCGGCACCGGTGCCGCCGCGAGTGCCGCGAACGGCGGCAACGCCAAGCCCGCCGCCACGACCGCCGCCTTGATGAACCTCATGCCCTTAGCACCCTTCTCGCTCCTCAACGCCGCCCCTTCTACGCAGTTCCGCGGTCCCGCCTTGCGCTCCGCCCGCACCCCCGCGGGGCCCCCGCCCCGGCCGGCTTGGGCTCCGACGGAAAGATGGGGATCGGGAGTCGGATCCACAACACCAAATGCCCGGCCCAGGGACGCGCCGCCCTCAAGCGATCACTCGTCATCCTCGATGTTGCGCCCCAGGACCTCGCGCTTGCCCACGTGGTTGGCCGTGCTCACCACTCCCTCCGCCTCCATGCGCTCGATGATGCGGGCGGCACGGTTGTAGCCGATCTGCAGATAGCGCTGCACGAAGCTGGTCGACGCCTTGCGCTCGCGGCAGACGAGTGCCACCGCACGGTCATAGAGGTCGTCGCCCGAAGCTCCGCCGCCCTCGAGATCGGGCATCCAGGCCTCGTCGTCCTCGAGGGTGACCTCCTCGAGGTAGTCGGGATCGCCCTGCTCCTTGAGAAAATTCACCACCGCCTCGACCTCGTCGTCGCGCACGAAGGGGCCGTGCACGCGGCTGATGCGCCCCCCGCCCGCCATGTAGAGCATGTCGCCCTGGCCCAGGAGCTGCTCGGCGCCGGACTCGCCGAGGATGGTGCGGCTGTCGATGCGGGAAGTGACCTGGAAGCTCACGCGCGTCGGGAAGTTGGCCTTGATGGTGCCGGTGATGACGTCGACCGAGGGGCGCTGGGTCGCCATGAGGAGATGGATGCCGGCGGCGCGCGCCATCTGGGAGAGGCGCTGCACCGCCGCCTCGATGTCCTTGCCGGCGACGAGCATGAGGTCGGCGAACTCGTCGACGACGACGACGATGTAGGGGAGGGCCGCCGTCTCGAGCGGCTGCTCCTCGAAGAGCGGCTTCCCGCTCTCGGCATCGAAGCCGGTCTGCACGCGGCGCTTGAGCACCTCGCCTTTGCGCGCGGCCTCGGCCAGGCGCAGGTTATAGCCCGCGATGTTGCGCACGCCCAGCATCGACATGGCGCGATAGCGGTTCTCCATCTCGCGCACCGTCCATTTGAGCGCCACCACCGCCTTCCTGGGCTCGGTGACCACGGGGGCGATGAGATGGGGGATGCCGTCGTAGACCGAGAGCTCGAGCATCTTGGGATCGATCATGATGAACTTGCACTGGCTCGGCGGCAGGCGGTAGAGCAGCGAGAGGATCATCGTGTTGATCGCGACCGACTTGCCCGAGCCGGTGGTGCCCGCGATCAGGAGGTGCGGCATGCGCGCCAGGTCGACGATCACGGGGGCCCCGCCGATGTCCTTGCCGAGCACGAGCGTCAACTTGGCGGCCGTGCGCTCGTAGGCTTCCGAGGCGAGCAGCTCGCGCAAATAGACCGTCTCGCGCCGCGCGTTCGGGAGCTCGATGCCGAGCACGTTGCGGCCGGGGACCACGGCCACGCGCACCGAGATCGCACTCATCGAGCGCGCGATGTCGTCGGCCAGGCTGATCACGCGCGAGGACTTGGTGCCGGGCGCGGGCTCGAGCTCGTAAAGGGCCACGACCGGGCCGGGGCGCACCTTCACGATCTTGCCCTTGACGCCGAAATCCTCGAGTACGGATTCGAGCAGGCGCGCATTGGCCGCGAGCGCTTCCTCGTCGAGCCGCTCCTCGTGGCGGGTCGGCGGGGGTGCGGTGAGAAGCTCGGCGGGCGGCAGCTCGTAGTGCTCCTCGCTGTCGAGCCCGAGGCTGGTCTGGCGCAAGGACGCGGCGCGCTTGCGCCCGGCCGGCGTCGCTGCGCGCGGCTCGATGGCGGGTGCGCCGGAGTCGCGTGCGGCCTTGCCGGTGCCGAGCTCGGCCGGCTCGCGCCTGCGGCGCAACGCCGCGCGCTCGAGGTTCGGCTCGTGGGCGCGGTCGACGAGCGGCTCCCGGCGGCGGCCGGCAAGCCCGCCCAGGAGTGCCGTGCAGGACCTCACGAGAAAGGCGGCACCGCGCGCGAGCCCGCGCGGCCCGTCGCTCGCGAGCCAAAGGACGGCGCGCCCGCAGGCTTTCCACTCGGCCCAGCTCAAGCCGAGGATGTAGAGGAAGAGGGCTGCGGCCGGCACTGCCGCGGCGAGGCCGAGGAGGTCCGAGCCGAGCGAGAGACCGCTCATCTCCGCGGCACTCGCGAACTTGCCGTGGCCGATGAGGCCGATCAGGCCGCCGAGCCCGGTACGGATCGGCCAGCCCACGGGCGGGGGGAGGGCGGCGCACGCGATCGCGGCGAAGAGCAGCAGCGGTGCCAGGGCTGCCGTGCGCAGGAAGGGATGGCGCAGACCCTTGTGCGCGGCGAGCCGCCAGCCCCAGAGTGCTGCCACCACACCGAGGAGGGTCGCAGCGAGGCCGAAGGGCTGCAGCAGGAGGTCGGCGCCGTAGGAACCGGCGGCACCCACGAGATTATGCGCGGCCCGCACGGTCGCGTGGTTCAGGGACGGGTCGGCGGGATCGTAGCTCGCGAGGGCGAGCAGCACGGCAAGCCCGAGCAGGCAGAGGGCGGCACCGCCGAGCTCGGCCAGCCGGCGACGCAGGATCAGCGCCGCTTCGGGCGGTAGCAGGGTCAGCCGGTTGGACCGGTGGGCCGCGGCGCGCGCCATGGCTTCAGCTCCTCGCCGGACAAGGGCCGCTTGGTTTCGGTACAAAAGGTAAACGAGTGTACCGGCAGGCCGGATGCGAGACAAGCGCGTGGCCCGAGAGGGTACACAGCATCTCGGGGTCGTTCGCGATCGTCTCTACAAATGAAAGCAGGCGGAGTTTACTGTTTGGTCTTTGTTCCGAAGCAAGCGACTCGCGCGTCAACCGAGTCGCACGGCGTGGGAATGTTCGTCCGCTCAATGCTTTATGTGGCAATTGTGGCCTGTACTTGGTGAGGAAAGCTCCCTAGCGGAAGGAACTATACCCCATAACTACCGGGACTTGGAGGAAAAATCTTCTTGTCGCGCAAGCTCTGGACGGCGGCTCCCGACCGCGGTGCCGGAGCACGAAGAGCAAGCGGCGCGTCGGACCATTGCATGTAAAGAGTTTAGCCGACCCGGTCACAGTCAAAGCGAGATTGTCGGGCGTAACTCGCTCTAACAGCAAAGAAAAAAGCGTTTTGAGAGGCAGAGGGGCAGGAGGGCTACGACTTCGGCTGCACAGTATCAGTAAGCTATTTCAACTCGTTAAATAACGTATTTCTTAGTCGAGCTAAGTATTCCCGCCCAGTTCGCTGAAAACGACCGGTACCGTCGTCAAGCCGGCCTGCGCCGGAGCCATTGGCCTGTCAGGTACAGCCGGAAAGCCTAAGACTATCGCGACGCTAGAGCGCGGTCCGATCAAGTGGAATCAATCCACATCGTCGTTCCCGCGAAAGCGGGAACCCAGGACCAGGTGACGGGCCGTTGCCCCTGGACCCCGGCTTTCGCCGGGGTGACGAAAGAGATGTTCTACTTGATCGG
>DATJAC010000216.1:0-13640 GCA_035516655.1 Alphaproteobacteria bacterium
TAGCGCTCGCCGAATGCCCGGTGATGCTGCCCGCAATCGCGGCCCTGTTGACGCCGCTCAACGAGCTCTTCGCCGCGCTCTTGGTACCCGGTGCCCGCGCCGAGGCGATGATCACGGAAAGCGACAGCGGCCTCGACCTGCTGCTCACGACCGACGCCGCCTTGGGTCTCCGGCAGCGCGAGCGGCTCGCGGATTTTGCCGGAGCTCACGATCTGGCGCGGATCGCCCGGCGCCATCCGAAAGCGCGGGGGGTCGAGGTTCTGCTCGAGCGCCGCGCGGTGCGCGCGATTTTCGGGGGTGTCGCCGTGCCCTTGCCGCCGGGCGCTTTCCTGCAGCCCACGCGCGAGGGCGAGGCGGCCTTGCGGGCTGCCGTCGAGGAGGCCCTCGGCCAGGTCCGGCACATCGCCGATCTCTATGCCGGCTGCGGCACTTTCGGCGTGCCGCTCGCCGCCGCGGGACGCGAGGTGCGCGCCTTCGAACGGGACAAGCACCTCGTGGCCGCCCTCGCCTCGACGGCGCGTGCCTCGGCCGGTCGGCTCCGCCTGTCGGCCGAGGCGCGCGACCTCGAGCGCCTTCCCCTCGATGCCGAGGAGCTTCGACGGAGCGATGGTGCGATCCTCGATCCGCCGCGCGCCGGGGCCAAGGCCCAGGCAGCCGCCCTTGCTGCGAGCAAGGTCGCGCGCATCGCCCTCGTCTCCTGCAATCCCGCGACCTTCGCGCGCGACGCGCGCCTCCTCGCAGAGGGCGGCTATCGCCTCGATTGGATCCAGCCCGTCGACCAATTCCTCTGGTCGCCCCATCTCGAGCTCGCGGCGGCGTTCCGGCGGCACTGAGAGGAATTCACCCAAGTTGAATCGCCTGCCCATTCCTTGTTCGTCATGCCCGCGCGAGCGGGCATCCATGAACCCCCGCTTGCGCGGAGTGGCGGGAAGGAGAGCGCTCCCACTTGACCGGATCACGCTCTAAGCATTGAAAAGTACTGACGAAGGAGGGTTATCGACATGGCAGACGATCGCGAGAAGAGCGGCGGAAGCGGCGGCGGTGCCGCGTCCGATGCCGATGCCCATGCCGCGGCCACTTTCGCGCAACTGCCGGCACTCGCCAACGCAGACGCCTGGCTCGTGCAGCGCGGGCGGCATCTCAGCACCGAGTGCCTGATCGAGATCGGCGCCGTGCCGTTCTACGCCTCGATCGCGGCTGGCCGCATCGCTGCCCTCGAGCGCGGACCGCAGCTGATGCGCCCCTGGCGCTTTGCGATCCGCGCCTCGGCGCGCAGCTGGCTCGGCTTCTGGCAGCCGGTCCCGCTACCGGGCTCGCATGATCTCCTCGCCCTCGCCAAGCGCGGCGAGCTGCGCTTGGAAGGCGACTTGGCACCGCTGATGGCGAACCTGCAGTACTTCAAGGATCTGCTCGCGGCCCCGCGCCGCCTCTTCGGGGGAGTAGGGTCATGACGGTCGAGCTCGAGCCCATCCAGGGCCGTTACGCGCGCATGGAGATCGGCGGGCGGCGGCAGCGCCTCTATTTCGAGGAAAGCGGCGCCGGCATTCCGCTCGTCTGCCTGCATACGGCGGGTGCCGACGGGCGGCAATGGCGCCACCTCATGTGCGACCCCGAGATCACCCGGCACTTCCGCGTGCTCGCCTTCGACATGCCGTGGCACGGCAAGTCGACCCCGCCCGAGGGTTGGGAAGGTGCCGAGTACCGCCTCACCACCGTCGGCTACGCCGAGATCGTGCGCGCTTTCTGCCGCACCCTCGAGCTCGAGCGGCCGGTCGTCATGGGCTGCTCGATCGGCGGCCGCCTGGTTCTCCATCTTGCGATCGAGCATGCGGCGGAGTTCCGCGCCCTCGTCGGTCTCGAGGCCGCCGACTTCCAAGCCCCCTGGTACGACACCGATTGGCTCGACCGGCCCGACATCCACGGCAGCCGGCTCTGTGCGGCCCTCGTCTCGGGGCTCATCGCACCGCAGAGCCCGGCTGTCTTCCGTCACGAGACGCTGTGGCACTACATGCAGGGAGGCCCAGGCGTGTTCAAGGGCGATCTCCATTTCTATCGGGTCGACGGCGATCTGCGCGGCCGGATCGGCCGCATCGACACCAAGCGCTGTCCGCTCTTCCTCCTGACCGGCGAGTACGACTACTCGTGCGAGCCCGCCGACACCCTGCGCACGGCGGCACAGATTCCCGGCGTGGAGGTCGCCATCATGAAGGAGGTCGGGCATTTCCCGATGAGCGAGAATCCGGCGCGCTTTCGCGGCTACATCCTGCCGGTGCTCGAGAAGATCAGAGCGCTGCCGCCCTCAAGCGTTCAGGCGTGAGCGCATGGAACAGGCGGCCGCTCCGGCCCCGCAGCGCTACTTGGGCGGGGTCGCCGGAACCTGGCTCCAAGCCGAGGCGCAGGTCTGCACGTAGGGATAATAGGCTTTGGAATCGCTGCAGTAATACCAGGTGTTCGCCGCGGCCGGTGCGGCGGCTGGCGCGGCCGGGGCCGCCGGAACAGCCACGACGGGGGCCGCGGGCGGATAGTAGGCGTAGTCGGGATAATAGGGATAGGGATAGCCGGGCCAGCCGTAGAAGCCGAGATAGGGGCCCCAGCCCCAACCGCAGCAGCCGCCGTGCCAGCCGCCGTGCCCGCCGTGCCACGCCGCTTGCGCGGGAAGGGCCAGGACGAGCGCGCCGCCGCCCAGCATGAGAACGAGTGCTAAGCGCCCGAGTGCGCGCATGAGTCGGGAAATTGCGATTTTGCGCATGGCAACTCTCCTCTTCCCGGTGCCCAAGGGGCGCAAACGTCGCGCCCTCCGGTCGCCAACACCCATTCTACCACCCTTATAATGTGGTATGGCGACGATTTTGAATCAAGAAGCGCTCAGCCGCGCACCCGCGGCATGAGAATCATGTCCCACGGGCTCGGCATCGGGCCGCAGGGGACGTGGACGAGGGCGGGCTTGCCGAGGGCCAAGGCGTCGCGGATACAGCGCTCGAGCTCGCCCGGCTGCCGCGCGCGGAAGCCGGCGACGCCGAAAGCCTCGGCGAGCTTCACGAAATCGGGATTGGCGAGATCGCAGGCGATCGTGCGGTTGCCGTAGTGCTCCTCCTGGATGCGCCGGACGTTGCCGAAGCCCGCGTTGTCGAAGACGACGACGACGACGGCGAGATCGTGCAGCACGGCCGTCGCCAGCTCGCCTGCCTGGTAGAGGAAGCCGCCGTCACCGGCAATGGCCAGGACGGCTCGGTCCGGCAGTGCGGCCTTGACGCCGAGGGCGGCACCGAAGCCCCAGCCGAGATTGTCCTGGTAGCCGGGCGAGAGGTAGGTGCGCGGGGCCATGACCGGAAAGGCGAGGCGGGAAGCAAAGCCGACCTGCGTCACCTCGTCGATGAAGATGCCGTCTTGCGGGAGCGCGGCCCGGATCGCATTGAGAAAGCCCACCTGCGGCTCGAGCTCTTTGAGCCGCTCGCCGAGCCACGCGCGATGGCTGCTGAGCTCGCCCGCGCGCGATGCGCGCGCGCGGTTGTGGGCCGGCAGGCGTGCCATGAGCGCCCTGCCGTAATCCGCCGCATCGCCCACGAGGGCGGCTGCCGGCTTCTTGAAGCGCTCAACCGCCTCGGGGTCGATGTCGAGGCGCACGATCTTGAGCTTGTCGTCGGTTCCCCATTGGCTCTGCTGCATGAAGAGTCGGGTTCCGATGGCGAGCACCGCATCTGCCTCGGCCCAGAGGCGGTGCGCGATCGGCAAACTGACGTTGAGCCGGTGCGTGGCAGGGACGACACCCTGGCCGCGGCGGTAGGCGACGACGGGCGCCTCGAGGAGCTCGGCGAGGGCCTGCACCTCGGCAGCAGCCCCTTGCGCCCCGCCGCCGAGCACGATGAGCGGGCGCTCGGCCGCGCCCAGAATTTTCGCCGCAGCCTCGACCGCGTCCTCGTCGACCGGCGGACGCAGGACGGCCCTCGCCGGGGCTGGAAATTCGACGGCACCCTTGCGGCCCCAGACGTCGATCGCGCATTCGAGCACGACGGGACCCGGCCGCCCCGATACGGCACTCTCGAGTGCCTGCGCAAGGAGGTCGGGTGCCTCGTGCGGTGCGCGGATGCGGGCGGCGAATTTCGCGATGTGCCGCGCCAGGCCGATCTGGTCGGCGATCTCGTGGAGGTGGCCGTGGCCGCGATCGATGTCGGTCTGCGGGATCTGGCCGACGAGGGCCAGGACCGGCGCATTCATGCCATAGGCGGTGAGGAGGGCGGCACCGGCGTTGAGGAAGCCCGGGCCGGGGACGACCGCGAAGGCTTGGGGCTTTCCCGTAGCCAAGGCGGCACCGAGCGCCATATAGGCGGCGGTCTGTTCGTGCCGCGTATGGAGCACGCGCAGCCTCCCGTCGGCCCCATGGAAGGCGTCGAAGAGCGGATCGTTGTGCAGGCCCGGCAGGCCGTAGACCGTGTCGATGCCGTGACGCAGCAGGCTCTCGACCGTGGCCTCGGCGGTGGTCATCATCGCCATGCGCCCGTCTCCTGCGTGTCCGCCTGCGTTCAATGCGCGTGCCCGGGGCCTCAGCGCACCGCGATGGGAGGCAGGAGGAGCCAGCTCTCGCCCGGCTCGGCCAAGGCCGGGAGCTCGGCCATGAGCGGTGCCAGGGCCGTGACGGAGGTGCTGAGCTCGCGGGCGAGGCGGCTCGCGAGCGGGGCCGCGGCAACACCCGTGCCGGCGAGCAGGCGCTGCACCAGCTCGTGGAGCTCGCGCCCGTGGGTCGGGTAGGCGCGCAGGCGCACGGGTTCCCCGGCCTTGATGTGCGCCGCCGCGCGGGCGAGCTCGAGGGCTTCGGGAAAGCCGCCCAACGCGTCGATCAGGCCCAGCTTCCGCGCCTGCGCGCCGGTGAAGACGCGGCCCTTGGCGATCTCGGGAATGCGGCTCGCCGCGATATCGCGTGCGGTTGCCACCTTGGTGGTGAAGTCCTTGTAGACGGCATCGAGCGAGGCCTCGAGGTGGCTCAACCCCTCGGGCGTGAAGTCCTCGTTCGAGCTCCACAGTGTCGCGTTGGTGCCGAACTTGACCGCCTCGATGTTGACGCCGAGCTTATCGAAGAGGCCCTTGAGCACCATCTTGCCGCCGAAGACGCCGATCGAGCCGGTGAGCGTGCCCGGCTCGGCGACGATCTTGGTGGCGGGGGCGGCGATGAAGTAGCCGCCCGAGGCGGCGACCTCGCCCATCGAGACGATGATCGGTTTGCCCGCCGCCTTGGCGTCGTTGACCGCGCGCCAGATGGTGTCGGAGGCGACGTAGGAGCCGCCCGGGCTGTCGATGCGCAAGAGGATGGCCGCCACGTCCTTCGCCCGTGCCGCCTCCTCGATCGTGTCCGAGAGCGTGTCGGCACCTATCCGGGTGACGCCGAAGGGCTCGTCCAGGCCGCTCGAGCCGGAGACGATCGGCCCGTTCGCGGCGATCATCGCGATGACCGGCCCCTCGCCGCCGCTCTCGCGCGTGGCACGGTAGTAGTCGCCGAGCTGCACCAGCTTGCCGCCCGGCCCCGCGCGCCGCCGGGCTGCGGCCCGCGCCTCGTGGTGATAGCCGAGGTGGTCCACGAGCTTGGCAGCTATCGCGTCTTCCGCGAGGAACGGCCCGCGATCGATGAGCGCCTTCGTCGCCTCGATGCTCAAGCCGCGGCCGTCGGCCACGGCGCGGGCGAGCTGGTCGTAGAGCGAGCCGAGGATGCTCTCGAGCGACTCCTTGAAGGCCGGGCTATAGCCGGTCTCGGTCAGCTCGTCGGCGGCGGTCTTGTACTCCTCGCGCTTGTCGATGCGCGGGACCACGCCGAGCTTGTCGAGCGTGCCCTTGAGGAACGGCGTCTCGGCCACGACGCCGGTGAGATTGAGCTCCCCCGAGGGCTGCAGCCAGATTTCCTGGCACGCGGCCGCGATGGGATAGCCCCCGCTGCCGCTGCTGGCCTCGCCATAGCTCTCGGCAAAGGCAAGCGTGAATTTGCCCTGCTTGCGGAAGGCCGTGATCGCATCGCGCAGCTCCTCGTTCGTCGCGTAGCTGAAGCTTGTGCCGAGGCGCACGAGAAGGCCCTTGACGCGCTCATCGCCGCCCGCGCGCTCGAGCGCCTCCTCGATCTGGCGCACGCTCAAGCGCTTGGGCGCGAGGAGGTCGATGATGCCGTCGCTCGATCCGGCCTCGGCCGGCGCCTTGGTGAGATCGAGCTCGAGGACGGTGGCCTCGGGGACCGCGCGCGAGGAGGGGGCGAGCAGGCTCATGCCGGCCCAGAGTGCTAAGGCGGCGAGTGCCAAGGTCATGAAGCCGACGAGGGCGAGGAAGCCGAAGACGATCCGTTTCAGCCAGCGCATGACTCTCGGTCCTCCATCGAACAGCAGCTACCGCGGAATGCGATCAAGTCGACTCAGGTATCTCATCGTCATTGCCGCGAGAGCGGGTATCCATCAGACCTTGGACCCCCACGTGCGCGCTACGGCATTCACACATCTCAATCACGCTTGCAGCACCGCCGTGGGTCCTTCGAGACGCGCCCCTTCGGGCGCTCCTCAGGATGAGGTCGATTTGTGTGTGGCATAATGACTTTACCTCATCCTGAGGAGCGAGCGCAGCGAGCGTCTCGAAGGACGCACCACAGCTCGTCCGCGACACCTTTGCACAGCGCAACATCGCGACTTGCCGGCGATCTTTCGACTTGTGTGCATCGGCCAGCGCTTGCGCGGGGGCGACGGTCGCGGTGCCTCAACCCGATCGTATCCTGCACCCGGACGGCTCGCCTCAGGCGCCGCATTGGGCGCGTTGGCGCAAGAGATGGTCCGCCAGCACGATCGCCATCATGGCCTCGCCGACGGGAACTGCACGCATCCCGACGCAGGGATCGTGACGGCCCTTGGTGACCACGTCCACCTCCTCGCCGCGAAGGTTGACGCCGCGTTGGGGGATGAGGAGCGAGCTCGTCGGCTTGACCGCGAAACGCACGACCACCTCCTCGCCGTTCGAGATTCCGCCGAGCGTGCCGCCCGCGCGGTTGGTGAGGAAGATCGGCTTGCCGTCCCTCATGCGCATCTCGTCGTGCGCCGCCTCGCCGGGGGTCGCCGCTCCCGCAAAGCCGTCGCCGATCTCGACCGCCTTGACCGCGTTGATGCTCATCATCGCCTTGGCGAGGTCGGCGTCGAGCTTGTCGTAGACCGGCTCGCCCAAGCCCGCCGGCACGCCGGAGGCGATGATCTCGACGATGGCGCCGACCGACGAGCCGCGCTTGCGCACCGCGTCGAGCTCGGCCTCCCACGCCTTGGCCGTCTCGGCGTCGGGACAGAAGAAGGGGTTCTCCTGGGTCGCCTCCCAGCGCCAGCGCTCGCGCGCGATCGCGTGGCCGCCCATCTGCACCATGGCCCCGCGCACGAGCACGCTTCCGCCCAGCACCTTGCGCGCGATGGCGCCGGCGGCGACGCGGCAGGCGGTCTCGCGCGCCGACGCCCGGCCGCCGCCGCGATAGTCGCGGATGCCGTACTTCGCCTGATAGGTGAAATCGGCGTGCCCGGGGCGGAAGAGCTCCTTGATCTCGCTGTAATCCTTGGCGCGCTGGTCGACGTTCTCGATCAGAAGCGAGATCGGCGTGCCGGTGGTGAGCCCCTCGAAGGTGCCGGAGAGGATCCTCACCTGGTCCGGCTCGCGCCGTTGGCTGGTGAAGCGCGACTGGCCGGGGCGGCGCTTGTCGAGCCATTGCTGGATGTCGGCTTCCGCGAGCGGGATCCTGGGCGGGGTGCCGTCGACGACGCAGCCGATCGCGGGCCCGTGACTCTCGCCCCAGCTCGTATAGCGGAAGGCGCGGCCGAAGCTGTTGCCCGGCATGATCAGAGACCGGCCTTGAAGGTCTGCAGCATCTCCTTGACTTCGGCCGCGGCGTCGACCGCGAGCATGCCGACCACGTGATAGCCGCCGTCGACGTGATGGATCTCGCCGGTAACACCCTTGCCGAGATCGCTCAAGAGATAGAGCGCCGAAGCCCCCACCTGCTCGATCGTGATGTTGTGTTTGAGCGGCGCGTTGAGCTCGTTCCATTTCAGGATGTAGCGGAAGTCGCCGATGGCGGAGGACGCGAGCGTCTTGATCGGCCCCGCCGAGATGGCGTTCACGCGCACTTGCCGCCCACCCAGGTCGACGGCCAAGTAGCGCACGCTGGCCTCGAGGGCCGCCTTGGCGACGCCCATGACGTTGTAGTGGGGCATCACCTTCTCGGCCCCGTAATAGGTGAGCGTCAAGAGGCTGCCGCCGCGGGGCATCAGCTTGTCGGCGCGGCGCGCGAGCTCGGTGAAGGAGAAGCAGGAGACCAGCATGGTCTGGACGAAATTGTCCCGGCTGGTATCGAGATATTTGCCGGTGAGCTCGGTCCGGTCGGAAAAGGCGATCGCGTGCACGAGGAAATCGATCGCCCCCCACTCCTTCTCCATGGCCGCGAAGACGGCATCCACGCTCGCCCCGTCCGATACGTCGCAGGGCAGGAAGAGGGACGCCCCGATCGACTCCGCGAGCGGGCGCACGCGCCGCTCCAGCTGCGGGACCTGGTAGGTGACGGCGAGCTTGGCCCCGTGGGCGGCGAGGGTCTTGGCAATGCCCCATGCGATCGAGCGCTCGGACGCCACCCCCAGGACGAGGCCGTTCTTGCCGGCCATGAGCGCGGGTGCATCTGTCATTTTGGCCTCATCGGGGTTGCCCTGGGCGGGGTTCGCTTGGGATTTACGCTCGGCCCCTCGGGAATCCTACACAAAAGCCGGAGGAGGGCAAAGCCGCCTCATTCGCCGCGCACGATCTTCCAGCTGCCGTCGAGCAAGCGGCAGCCGATGCGGCGGCCCGCGCGGGTCTCGGCATCCGTGGACACGGTTTCCCGGAACTCGCGGCAGAACTCGCCCGAGGTCGCCCGATAGGTCGTGAGCGGCGTGACGCTCCCGGCATGGCCGCTTTGCGGATTGCTCCAGCCGCCGGTCTCGCCGGAGGGCAGGGTTTCGAGCGTGCGCGCGACGGCATGGCGCTCGAAATCCAAGTCCGTCGCTTCGAGGGCGCCGACGAGCTCAGTCCCGGCCGCGGACTCCGCCGCAGCGGCGGACAAAGTGCCGCCCGCAGACGCGCGCTCGGCCGCCCTCGCCGCGCTCCTCGCGTTCGGCGATTGCGCGCAAGCCGAGAGCGCTACGATGACGGCCGCAGCTTGCCCGGCTGCGGCGAGGCGCGTGCCGGAGGGCCAGCTTCGCGGCACCCGAGGTACCGCACTCGAACACGTGCCGCGCGCCGGCGGATCAGCTCCCCGGCGGCTTCGGCGGCGGCGAGCCGGGCGGTGGCGGCGGGGGTGCTCCCATCGGCGCCGCCGGCGGCGGAGGCGGGGCCGCGGCGGGCTGGTAGCCCGGGACCTGGTTGCCGCGGGCGTACATGCATTGCATGTAGGCGTTGTCGTAGCGCTGCTGCACGGTCATTTGCACGGCCCCGCCCGAGCCGGCGCCATAGGCCGTCCCGGCGACCGCACCGGAGGCAGCGCCGATGGCAGCCCCCCTGGCGCCGCCGACGGCGGCACCGAGGCCGGCACCGAGCACGGTGCCCACGATGGCGCTGCCCAGCACCTGATTGCTCCCCGCGTTCTCCTGGCCCGCCACCTGCGACTGCGCGAATTGGCGGCAGACGGCCTGATCCTGCTGGAAGGCGTCGAAGGGCTTGTTGGCTGCAGGCATGACCGGCACGCTCGGCGCGAGCGGCTGGGGGCCGCAGCCGCCGAGCAGCACGACCGCCGCCCATGCGGCGATCAACGGTGCGGTTCGCGTCATATGGGCTCTCCTCATTGTCAATTCGCCTGCGGCGTGGCCGGCACCGGACGCCATGCGGTCGTGCAGGTCGCCACGTAGGGGTAGTACCCCGCGGGATTGTCGCAATAGTACCAGTACTGCGCAGGCGGGGCGCCGCTCGTTGGCGGGGCGGGCTGTACAAGTGCTGCCGGAGGAATGTAGGGGTCCGGGTAAGGATAGACCGGCTCCGAGTAGAAGTACCAATCCGGCCCCACCGCCCACCACCAGCCGAAGCGGCCGTCATGCCATTCGTGATGCCAGCCTCCGCCGCGCCAGACGCCCAAGTCATGCTCGGCAAAATGGCGCGGGTCGCGATCGCGGAAGCTGCGTTGCGCCCCGGGTGCCGGTCCGGCGCCTGGGTGCGGGCCTGGGTGCGCTCCGGGGGCGCCTGGCTGCCCGGGGCCGCCCGGCTGTCCGGGGCCGCCCGGCTGTCCGGGTGGCCCGCCCGGCGAAAATTGCGCATTGGCCGAGGTTGCGAGTCCCGCCACGGCCATACCGAGCGGCACGAGGAGGGCGAGCTGTTTCAGCTTCTTCTTCACGGCATCTGCCTCGCTGCGGTTGGGAAATCAGTACATGGGACGCCGCCGACTGCGGCCTCGGAACCGGTACCACCGGAAAGTGACGAAAAAAAGATGCTTGGGCCGCTCATCGAAACCAGGATAGCTCACCGAGACCTTTCAATGGCGCCGTGACTGGCCGCGCCACGACCGGCGACCGGAGCCTAATACGGTGCCCCGACCCCGATCCTGCGCGGAGCCCGCCGATGGCCGGCTCCGGCCGTGAAGGCGGACGCAGCTGCGCCCCCGCTTTTTGCCGTGCGCGCGTGCCATAATGGAATTATATCACTCTCACCGGAGGGATGGAGGCAGCCCGAATCCGCCATGAACGAAGGCTCGAGCGAGGATCCTTTGACGCTCTTCCACGCCTGGTTCAAGGAGGCGGAGGCGAGCGAGCCCATGGAGGCGAACGCGGTCGCACTCGCGACCGCGGACGCGCGCGGGGTGCCGTCTGCGCGCATGGTGCTGCTCAAGGACGCCGACGCGCGCGGCTTCGTCTTCTACACCAACCTCGAGAGCCGCAAGGGCAGCGAGCTCGCGGCCAATCCGCACGCAGCGCTCTGCTTCCATTGGAAATCTTTGCGCCGGCAAGTGCGAGTCGAGGGTCCGGTCGAGCGCGTCTCGGACGCGGAGGCCGACGATTACTTCGCCACCCGCGCGCGCCAAAGCCAGCTCGGCGCCTGGGCCTCCCAGCAGTCGCGCCCGCTCGCGGGCATCTTCGAGCTCGAGCGGAGGGTGGCGCAGTACGGTGCCAAGTTCGGGCTCGGCAAGGTGCCGCGCCCGCCCTTCTGGTCCGGCTTCCGCCTCCGGCCCGAGCGCATCGAGTTCTGGCGCGAGCGGCCGTTCCGGCTGCACGAGCGCCTGATCTATGCGCGGAGCGAGGGCGGCTGGCGTACCGAGCGGCTCTATCCGTGAGCCTGCCCCGAGAGTCCGAGGGTGCCATGAGCGATGCCGCCACGCGCCGCGAGAGTGCCAAGCTGATGACCGGCGCCACCTACGCTTCCGTCACGGTGGCCGCCACGCTCATCGTCGTGAAGATCGGCGCCTACCTGGTGACCGACTCGGTGGCCCTGCTCTCGACCCTCATCGACTCGCTCCTCGACGTGGCCGCCTCCGTCATCAATCTCGTGGCCGTGCGCCACGCGCTGGTGCCGGCCGACCGCGAGCACCGTTTCGGCCACGGCAAGGCGGAGGCGCTGGCAGGGCTCGGCCAGTCGGCTTTCATCGCGGGCTCCGCCGTCTTCCTCATCTTCATCGCCGGCCACCGGCTGTTCGACGTTCAGCCGGTGCACAACGGAACCGTCGGGATCGCGGTCATGGCGCTCTCGGTGGCGCTCACCCTCGGGCTCCTGCGCTACCAGCGCTACGTGGTGCGCGCGACCCGCTCGCTCGCCATCAAGGCCGACGCGCTCCATTACCTGGGCGACCTCATGGTGAACGGGAGCGTGATGCTCGCACTCTTCCTCGGCGTGGAATTCGGCTGGTACGTCCTCGATCCCGTCTTCGCCATCGTGATCGCGGTCTACATCGTGGTGAGCGCCTGGTACATCGCGCGCCAGTCCCTCGATCAGCTCATGGACCGCGAGCTCCCCGACGAGGCGCGCCAACGCATCCGGGAGATCGTGCTAGCACATCCCGGCGTGGTGACGCTCCACGATCTGCGCACGCGCGCCTCGGGGCCGATGCAATTCATCCAGCTCCACCTGGAGATGGATCCGGCCATCACGCTGCTCCGCGCCCACGAGATCGCCGATGCGGTCGAGGCTCGGCTGCAGCAGGCCTTCCCGGAGGCCGAGGTGATGATCCACGAGGACCCGGCGGGGCTGCCCGAGCCGCGACGGAGCTACGCGCGCTGAATCCTCATCGTTCGAGACGTCCGCGACGCCCCTCAGAGGCTGGCCGGAAATGAACGCGCTATCTTCGATGCATCAGCTGCCACACATCATCATTCCCGCGAAAGCGGGAAGCCATCGTCGGCGCCGAGCCGGGCTTCGGGCATGGACCCCGGCTTTCGCCGGGGTGACGAATAGAGCATTGAAAGTGAACGGAACGTTTTGAGTCGGACTCTCAGGATGAGGACCCGTCTTTAGGTTTCACCTCATCCTGAGGGCCGCCGCAGGCGGCGTCTCGAAGGATGGGGTGAAACTGACGCAGTGCGGAAAACTGCGCACACTTGACTAGGTCACGGCAGCGGGCCAGCCTGCCGCGTCGGCGGCGGGGAAAGTGCCAAGGTGGAGGAAGGGATGTCGATCAAGAGCATGCTGGTGCCCCTCTCGGGCTATGAAAAGGACGCGACGGCCCTCGTTGCGGCACTGGCACTGGCACAGCGCATGAGTGCCTACGTCGACGTCCTGCACGTGAAGCCGGATGCGCGCGAGGCGGTACCGCTCGTCGCCGAAGGGACCTCGGCCCCCGTCATCGAGCAGATCATGGCACTCGCCGAGAAGGAGGCCAATGCCCGTGCCGCGGCGGCGGGGCGCCTGTTCAAGGCAGCCGTCAAAGAGGCCAAGGTCGCGGTTGCCGGCGCCAAGGCGGTGGCCGGCTTCCGCACCGTCACCGGCCGCGCCCCCGATGAAGTGTCGCGCACCGCGCGCGTGCGCGACCTCGTCGTCATGATCCGCGTGCCCGGGGCGAGCGACATCGATTGGCGCCTCACCCTCGAGGCGACCCTCATGGAAAGCGGACGGCCCATTCTGCTCTTGCCGGCGGACGCCGCCGGCTTCGGCAAGGTGGTGGCACTCGCATGGAACGGCAGTGCGGAGGCCGCGCGGGCCGCGAGCGGGGCACTCCCCTTTCTCGTCAAGGCGAAGCAGGTGCTGCTGCTCGAGGGCGTGCGGGGGGCTGCCAGCAGGCCCGGCCTCGCCGCCCTGGCCGAGTGGCTCGCCCGTCACGGTGTCAAGGGCAAGCCGAAGCGCGTGGCGCTCAAGGGCTGGCCCGTCGGCGGCACGCTCGTGGCGGAGGCCGCGGCGGCGGGGGCGGATCTCCTGGTGATGGGCGGCTACGGCCATAGCCGGCTGCGCGAGACCATCTTCGGCGGGGCGACGCGCGCGGTCCTCGAGGCCGCCAAGCTGCCGGTGCTCATCGCGCACTGAGCACTCGGACGAATCGCTCCACTCTTCGTCACCCTCGGGCTTGACCCACGGCTGTCCGGTTTAGATTTTGTGGACAAGGTGCATGGCGTTGATTCTACTCGGTCCCGGACGTGTGCAAGCGTTCCGGGACACGAACGGAGGATCAGCGCCATGCGGCATCAGAATAGCGTATTTCATTCGCTTCT
>DATJAC010000217.1:0-7201 GCA_035516655.1 Alphaproteobacteria bacterium
GCTTCCTGCGCATCCACAGCGGCTTCACCGGCCCCTACGAGCCCGAGGTGCGCTTCAATATCGAGATGCAGCGCATCGTGGCCCGGCACCGCGGCCCGCTCTTCGTGCTCTACAATCCCAACGAGGCCGAATTCGCGGCCAAGCATCTCGCCGCCTACGGCCTCGCCATCGCCAAGAACGACTGCCAGCTCGTGCCCTCCAACATCGGCTATCTGCCCTACCTTTTTTGCGGACTCGGGCGCGCGGATGGCGGATGACAGAAGACGGACGACGGATTAGAGACAAGGGGATGCGTAATGCTCGTTTCATGAGTCGCCGGGTGTTGTTCGATCGCTTGAGGCAATGGGCGTCCGTCATCTGTCTTCTGTCCTCTATCCTCGCGGCCCCCGCGGCCGCGAAGGACACGCTCACCATCGGCATCACCCAGTTCCCCTCGACCTTCAACCCGGACATCGATGAGATGGTGGCGAAGAGCTACATCCTCGCCATGGTAGCGCGGCCGTTCACCGCCTATGACGCCGAGTGGCGGCTCGTCTGCATGCTGTGCACGGAACTGCCGACCTTCGAGAACGGCCTTGCCAAGCGCGAGGAGACCCCGGCGGGAAAGGACGGCGTGGCGCTCACCTACAAGATCCAGCCCCGGGCTGTCTGGGGCGACGGGGTCCCGGTCACGAGCAAGGACGTGCGCTTCACCTGGCAGGTCGGGCGCGAGCCTCAAAGCGGGGTGAGCGAGCTCGAGCTCTACCGGCGCATCCTCAAGATCGACGTGATCGACGACAAGACCTTCGTGCTCCACGCCGACCGCGTCACCTTCGACTACAACGCCATCAACGACATGCGCGTGCTGCCCGAGCACCTCGAGCAAGCGGCCTTCGCCGAGCCCGCGCAATATCGCACGCGCACCCGCTTCGACACCGACACGACGAACCCGGGGCTCTATTTCGGCCCCTACCGGATCACGCAAGTCTCGCCCGGCGCCTTCGTGGTGCTCGAGCCCAATGCGAGCTGGTACGGTGCCAAGCCCTTCTTCAAGCGCATCGTCGTCAAGGTCATCGAGAATACGGCGGCCCTCGAGGCCAATCTCCTCTCGGGCGGGGTCGACTACATCGCGGGCGAGCTCGGGCTCACGCTCGACCAGGCCCTCGCCTTCGAAGCGAGCCACCGCGGCCAGTATCGCTACATCTACAAGCCGGGCCTGACCTACGAACACGTCGATCTCAATCTCGACAATCCGATCCTCGCCGATGTCCGCGTGCGCAAGGCGCTCGCCTATGCGCTCGACCGCGACGCCATCAACGCGCGGCTCTTCGGCGGACGCCAGCCGCCCGCCAACAGCTTCCTGAGCCCGCTCGACTGGCCCTATGCCAAGGACCTCGCGGGCTATCCCTTCGACGCGAAGAAGGCGGCCCAGCTCTTCGACGAGGCGGGCTGGACGATGCATGCCGACGGCGTGCGCCGCAACGCGAAGGGCGAGAGCTTGACGCTCGAGCTCATGTCGACGGCGGGCAACCGCATCCGCGAGCTCGTCGAGCAGGTGCTGCAGAGCCAATGGAAGGCCCTCGGCGTCGACGTCCGCATCAGGAACGAGCCTGCGCGCGTCTTCTTCGGCGAGACGGTCAAGAAGCGCCGCTTCCCCGCCATGGCGATGTACGCCTGGGTGAGCGCGCCCGAGAACGTGCCGCGCTCGACCCTCCATTCGCACGAGATCCCGGACGAGGCCAACGGCTGGAGCGGACAGAACGTCACCGACTACAAGAGTGCGAAGATGGATGCGCTGATCGACGCGATCGAAGTCGAGCTCGACCGCGACAAGCGCCGCGCCCTCTGGCACAGCATCCAGGAGACCTACCTCGAGGACCTCCCCGTGATCCCGCTCTTCTATCGCGCCGATCCCTTCATCATTCCGAAATGGCTCGACGGCGTGGTGCCGACCGGGCACGAGGACCCGAGCACGCTCTGGGTGGAAACGTGGCGCTCGAGCCCGTAGCCGGCGAGGCTCGCCCCGCGGCGGCGCCGCTCCTCGCGGTCGAGGAGCTCGCCGTCGTCTTCCCCGCGCGCGCCGGCCCGCTTACGGCCCTCGACGGGGTCTCCTACCGCCTCGCGCGCGGCCGCACCCTCGGCATCGTGGGCGAGAGCGGATCGGGCAAGTCGGTCCTGGCACTTGCGCTGCTCAACCTCATCCCCCCGCCCGGCCGCATCCTGCGCGGTGCGGTCCGGCTCGACGGCATCGAGCTGGCGTCCCTCGGCGACGACGAGCTCGCGGCCTTGCGCGGCGATCGCGTCGCCATCGTCTTTCAGGAGCCGATGACCGCCCTCAACCCGGTCTTCACCATCGGCGAGCAGATCGCCGAGGCCCTGCGCCTCCATCGTCGGATGACGCACGCCGAAGCCCGTGCAGAAGCGATCGCGGCCTTGGCCCGGGTCGGCATCGCGGCCCCCGGCTTGCGCGCGCGCGACTACCCCCACCAGCTCTCGGGCGGGATGCGCCAGCGCGCCATGATCGCCATGGCGCTCGCCTGCGAGCCCGACCTCCTCGTGGCCGACGAGCCGACCACCGCCCTCGACGTCACCATCCAGGCGCAGATCCTCGAGCTCATGCTCGAGACGCAAGGCCGGCTCGGCATGGCGATCCAGTTCGTCAGCCACGACATGGCGGTGATCTCCGAAGTGGCGGACGAGGTCGGTGTGATGTATGCGGGCCGCCTCGTCGAGCACGCTCCGGCGGACGCGTTCTTCGCCGAGCCGCTCCATCCCTACAGCCGCGCCCTCATCGCAAGCGTGCCGCGCATCGGTGGTGGCACCACACGCTGGGCCGGTCGCACCGGCCGGATTCCGGGCCAGATGCCCTCGCCCATGCGGCTGCCGCCCGGCTGCCGCTTCTCCGACCGCTGCCCGCTCGCGGACGCCGCTTGCCGGGAGGTCGAGCCGGCGCTCGAGCAAGTGGCGCCCGGCCGCAGGGTCGCCTGCTTCAAGGTCGGGCGATGAGCGAGCCCCTCTTCGCGGTCGCGGGTCTCAGCAAGCATTTCCCGGCGCGCGGCGGCGGCAGGATCACGGCACTCGTGGACGCGAGCTTCGCGATCGCAGCGGGGGAGACCCTGGCCCTCGTCGGCGAGTCGGGCTGCGGCAAGACCACGCTCGCGCGCACGGCAAGCCTCCTCTACCGCCCCGATCGCGGCAGCGTGCGCTTAGCCGGCATCGAGCTCACCGCCCTCTCGCGGCGCGCCCTCAAGCCCCATCGGCGCGCGATCCAGCTCGTGTTCCAGGATCCCTTCGGCTCGCTCAATCCGCGCCTGAGGGTGGGCAGCATCGTGGCCGAGCCGCTCGTCATCCATGGCGTCGGCCGGGCGCGCGAGCGCCGCGCGCGGGCGGCACACCAGCTCGCGAGCCTCGGCCTCGAGGCGGGCGATCTCGAGCGCTACCCCCACGAATTCTCGGGCGGCCAGCGCCAGCGCATCGCCATCGCGCGGGCGCTTGTGCTTGAGCCCAAGCTGCTCGTGGCCGACGAGCCGCTCTCCGCCCTCGACGTCTCGGTCCAGGCGCAACTGCTCGAGCTCCTCGGTGATTTGCGCGCGCGGCTCGGCCTCGCCATGCTCTTCATCAGCCACGATCTCGCGGCGGTCGACCGCATCGCCGACCGCATCGCGGTCATGTATCTCGGACGCATCGTCGAGCTCGCCCCGCGCGCCGAGCTCTTCGCCCGGCCGAGCCATCCCTATACGCAAGCGCTCCTCGCCGCCGTCCCTCGCCTGGGTGCCGGCAAGCGCAAGCCGGGCACGGCCCCCAAGGGCGAGGTCGCCGATCCGCTCGCCCCGCCCTCCGGCTGCCCCTTCCATCCGCGCTGCCCGAAAGCGCAGGCGGTCTGCCGCGAGCGCGAACCCCCGCTCGAGGCGAAGCCGGGGGCCGCACCCACGCGGCGCGTCGCCTGCCATTTTCCGGATTGAGGGCTCGGCATGACCCGCTACGTCGCCATCCGGCTCTTCCAGGCGCTCCTCGTGCTGCTGGTGATGTCGGTCGTGATCTATGGCCTCATCGGCCTCATGCCGGGCGACCCGATCGATCTCATGCTGAGTGCCGATCCCAAGCTGACGCCGGCCGACGTGGCGCACTTGAAGTCGCTCTACGGCCTCGATCTGCCGCTTTACGAGCGCTATCTCAACTGGCTGGGTGCCGCCCTCTCGGGCGACCTCGGCTACTCGCGCGCCTTCGCCAAGCCCGTGCTCGACGTGCTGCTGCCGCGCCTCGGCAATAGCGCTTGGCTCCTGGGCTCGAGCTTCCTCCTCTCGCTCGCCTTGGCCCTGCCCGTCGGCGTCGGCGCCGCCGCCCGGCCCCAGGGCCGGCTCGACGCCGCGGTCAATCTCTTCTGCTTCGCCGGCATCTCGGTGCCGCCCTTCTGGCTCGCCCTCCTTCTGATCGGCCTCTTCTCGGTCGAGCTCGGCTGGTTCCCGGCCGGCGGCATGGAGACGGTCGGCGACGGGTCGCTCGGCGACCGCGTGCTCCATCTCGTCCTGCCCGTGCTCGCTCTCACGCTCCTCTCCGTCGCCGGCTTCACCCGCTACCTGCGCGCCGAGATGCTCGAGGTGCTGAGCCAGGATTATGTGCGCACCGCGCGCGCCAAGGGTGTCTCGGAGCGCAACGTCCTGCTCAAGCACGCGCTCAGGAACGCGCTCATTCCCGTCGTGACGGTGATCGGACTCGATTTCGGCGCGCTCTTCTCGGGGGCCCTCATCACCGAGACCATGTTCGCCTATCCCGGCATGGGCAAGCTCATCTACGACTCGATCATGGGCAACGACTTCAACCTCGCCATGGTGGCCCTCCTCTTCGCCACCTTCATGACGCTTGCCGCCAACCTGCTCGCCGACCTGGCGGTCGGCTGGCTCGATCCCAGGATCAGCCTCGCATGAGGGCGGGGAACGAAGATCGCGGGCGTGGGCCATGGCACCTCATGGCCGAGCGCCTCGTCGCCGATCGCCTCGCCTTCGTGAGCCTCGCCCTCCTCCTCGCCCTCGTCCTCCTCGTGCTCGCAGCCCCGCTGGTGGCGGTCCTCATCGGGCACAGGGTGAACGACGTCGATCTCCTGAGCCGGCTCGCCCCGCCGAGCCTCGGCCACCCCTTCGGCACCGACGAGCTCGGCCGCGACGAGCTCCTGCGCCTGCTCTACGGCGGGCGCGTCTCGCTCCTCGTGGGCCTGACGGCGGCGCTCGCCTCCGCCGTGCTCGGGACCGCGATCGGGCTTTTGGCCGGCTATCGCGGCGGGCTGATCGATGCCTTCCTCATGCGCATGACCGACGGGGTCATAGCATTGCCGCTCCTCCCGCTCCTCATCGTGCTCGCCGCCGTCGACCCGGCGAAGCTCGGGCTGCCCGCAGCGATCGCCCAGTCCGCGAGCCTCGGACTCTACCGCATCATCGCCATCATCGCCCTCGTCGGCTGGACGCGCACGGCCCGGCTCGTGCGCAATGTGACGCTCAGCTTGCGCGAGCGCGAATTCGTGTTGGCCGCCCGTGCGGAGGGGGCGGGTGCCCTCCGCATCATGACCGTGCACATCCTGCCGAACGCGGTCTCGCCCATCATCGTGGCAACCACGCTCTCGATCGGCGGCATCATCCTTTTCGAGAGTGTCTTGAGCTTCCTCGGCCTCGGCATCCAGCCCCCTCAGGCGAGCTGGGGCAACATGCTCTCGGGCGGGCTCGAGCTCTTCACCACCTCACCCGCCCTGGCGTTTTATCCGGGTGCCCTCATCTTCCTCGCCGTGATCGCCTTCAACCTGATCGGCGATGGGCTGCAGTCGGCCCTCGACCCGCGGGCGTCACGCCGTGACGCGGGTCGCTCGTGACTGCGCGTTACGCGCGCTTAGCCGTCCCGTCGCCAAGCATGGTGTCGACGAGCTGCACCCAGTAACTGGCGCCGAGCGGCAGGATCTCGTCGTTGAAGTCGTAGTGCGGGTTGTGGAGGCCGCAGCCGCCGGCCTGCGGGCCGTTGCCGATCCAGACATAGGCGCCGGGCTTGGCCTGGAGCATGAAGGCGAAATCCTCCGAGCCCATGCTCGGCACAGGGTCGCGAATGACGTTCTCGGCCCCCACCACCTTGGCGGCGGCGGCTTGTGCGCGCGCGGTCTCGGCCTCGCTGTTGATGGTGGGGGGATAGCGCCGCTCGTACTTGAGGGCGAAGCTCGCGTCGAGGGCCGAGCACACCCCGCCTGCGATGCGCCGGATGGCGGGCTCGACCCCGTCCTGCACCTCGGGGCGGAAGGCGCGGCAGGTGCCGCGCAGCACCACCTCGTCGGGGATCACGTTCCAGGTGTCCCCACCGTGGACCTGGGTCACCGAGACGACGACGGAATCGAGCGGGTTGGTGTTGCGGCTCGCGATCGTCTGCAACGCCGTCACGATCTGGGCAGCGGCCACCACGGGATCGACCCCATTGTGCGGCATCGCGGCATGGGCCCCGCGGCCCTGCACGGTGAGCTCGAAGACGTCATAGGCCGCCATCATCGGGCCCGGGCGCACGGCGATGGTGCCGACCGACTGGCCCGGCCAGTTGTGCATGCCGAAGACGGCATCGACGGGGAACTTGTCGAAGAGGCCCTCTTCGACCATGACCCGGCCCCCGCCCTCGTTCTCCTCGGCGGGCTGGAAGATGACATGCACGGTGCCGGCGAAGGCGCGCGTCTCGGCGAGATAGCGCGCGGCACCTAGCAGCATGGTGGTGTGGCCGTCGTGGCCGCAGGCGTGCATGCGCCCCGCGTTCTGGGAGCGGTGCGCGAAGCCGTTCTTCTCGGCGACGTGGAGCGCGTCGAGATCGGCGCGCAGCCCGATCGCACCGCCGGGCCCCTTCCCGCCCTTGATGGTGCCGACGACGCCGGTACCCGCGAGCCCGCGGTGCACCTCGATGCCGAAGGAGGCGAGCTTCTCGGCGACGAACGCGGCCGTCGCATGCTCCTCGAAGGCGGTCTCGGGGTGGGCGTGGAGGTGATGGCGCCAGGCGGTCATGTCCGGGTGGAACTCGGCGATGCGGTTGAGGACGGGCATGGGGGCTCCGGGGGCTCGAGGGGGCGGCAGAACCGAAGTCTAGCCGCGGCAAGGCGGGGCGTCGAGCGCGACCCGCCCGTGCTTAAGCCATTGACCCCGCGCGAGAACGACCAGGCCGCATTTGGCCACAAAATAATCGCATCGATGTCGCACCCAATGCGGCGGCCGGC
>DATJAC010000218.1:0-6077 GCA_035516655.1 Alphaproteobacteria bacterium
CTTCACGATGCCCCAGTGGTCGACAATGAGCGCGTTGGTGATGACGGTGTCGACCGCGCCAGCCCGATTGGTGATCTGCGATTGCCCCATGCCGTCGCGGATGACCTTGCCGCCGCCGAACTTCACCTCCTCGCCGTAGATCGTGCGGTCCGCCTCGACCTCGATGAAGAGCTCGGTATCGGCAAGCCGCACCTTGTCGCCCACCGTCGGGCCGAACATCCCGGCATAGCTGCCGCGCGAAATCCTTTGGGCCATCCCTCCCCCCTTAGAGACCGACGCGAAACGACGCGCCAGCGGTAAGCCCCTCTCCCGCTTGCGGGAGAGGGAAGGGGCCCATCGCGAAGCGATGGGAAGGGTGAGGGAATGCCGGACGTCGGCGCGATCCCTCACCCTCCCACGGCCTTGCGGCCGCGGGTCCCTCCCTCTCCCGCAAGCGGGAGAGGGGCCTCTTGTTTACTAATGACGCAATCAATGTCAGTGCTGCCCCTCACAGCCTTGCGTTCACTTTGCCGTTGAAGCCGTAGACGGTGCGGGCACCGGCGTAGGGTACCAGCGTCACCTTGCGAGTCTGCCCCGGCTCGAAGCGCACCGCCGTGCCGGCGGCGATGTCGAGGCGCATCCCGCGCGTCTTCTCCCGCTCGAAGGCGAGGGCCGCATTGGTCTCGTAGAAATGGTAGTGGCTGCCGACCTGGATCGGACGGTCGCCGGTGTTGGCCACCTCGAGCGTCAAGGTCGGGCGGCCCTCGTTCAGCACCAGCTCGCCCACCTGTGTTAACACCTCGCCGGGAATCATGAGAGCCTCCTTCAGCGGATCGGGTGGTGCACGGTGACGAGCTTCGAGCCGTCGGGGAAGGTCGCCTCGACCTGGACCTCGTCCACCATCTCGGCGACGCCTTCCATCACCTGCCCGCGCTTCAAGACCCCGGCACCGTCGCGCATCAGCTCGGCCACGCTGCGGCCGTCCCTGGCACCCTCGACGACGAAGTCGCTGATGAGGGCGACGGCTTCCGGAAAATTGAGCTTGATACCGCGCTCGAGGCGCTTGCGCGCCACGATCGCCGCCATCGCAATCAGAAGCTTGTCCTTCTCTCGTGGCGTCAGGTTCACGTTCTCCTCCCCGTTTATGCCCTTACGTCGCCCATACGCGTGGAAGCATGGCCGGCAAGCCCGCGATCGCCGCCCGTAGAGACGCGGCGAGATGCGCGAGGCCTTCCCTCACCGTCGCTGCCTCGCGGCCGATGAGGCGCGCGAGCAGCACGCCGTTCACGACCGTCGCTGCGGCCCGGCATGGGCTGCGGGCGAGAATATCGCGCGCGGGCTCGAGCCAGCTTGCCGCATCGTCCGCCGCGTAGAGCAGCGTCGCCAGTGCCGCCGCACCGTCGCCCCCTGCCGGGTGTGCGATGAGCCGGCCGACCTCGCCGTGAAAATGAAGCGCATCGGCCCAGACGAGCCGCGTTCCCCGGCGCACACGCCAGGCGTCGTGGAGCCGCCCGCGGAGAAAGCGCTCGCCGTGCGCGCGCCGGCCGAAGACCAGGATCTCCGCCGCCATGAGCCGCCCGCCGGGGTCCACCACCGCCTCGCTCCGGCGCGCGAGCCGTGCGCCGTCGAAGAGGATGGTCTCCTGGGGCAGCCACTCGAGCCAGGCGCCCTCGCCGACGCGGAGCGAGAGCGTGATCCCGACGTCGCCCGCGAGGGCGCGATAGATCTTCTCGGCGGCCTGCGTGGTGACCGTGGCCGCGGCACCGGGAAGGGCCTCGAACGAAAGGGCGATGCTGTCGCCGCCGGTGAGCCCGCCCGAGGTCGTGAGCAGCACCGCCGTGGGGAGATCCCCTGCCTCGATGCGCGGAAAGAGCACGCGGCAGGGCGTCTTCTGGTAGAGGTGCCGCAGGACGGCACCTCTCCCCTCCTCGGCGGGTGCGAAGGCGAGCTCCGCAGCACCATGGCAGCGCTCGAGGCGCGGCTCGCTTGAGTGGATCGCATGGAGGAGGCTGACCTGATCCCGCATGACGCCAGTATGGCGCTTTCGTGCGAGCCCTGCCACGTCATTGCGAGCCGAAGGCGAAGCAATCCGGGCATTTTTGGCGATGCTGGAATGCTTCGTCGGCTTCGCCTCCTCGCGATGACGATCTGCACTTTGGCGCAAACCAAAGCTACACGGTCAGGTATTGCCGCACTTCGCTTTCCACCATGCTCTCGCCAGTGCCGGCAAGGACCAC
Source organism: Alphaproteobacteria bacterium (assembly GCA_035516655.1). GTDB lineage: Bacteria > Pseudomonadota > Alphaproteobacteria > JACZXZ01 > JACZXZ01 > DASPPM01. The sequence goes on from DATJAC010000218.1 coordinate 2,217, forward strand.
CTCGCCGCGCTGCATGACGGCGAAATGGTCGGCGAGCCGGCGGGCGAACTCGAAATATTGCTCGACCAGGAGGATCGCCATGTCGCCGCGCTCGGCGAGCTTGCGGATGACCCGCTCGATGTCCTTGATGATCGAGGGCTGGATGCCTTCCGTCGGCTCGTCGAGGATGAGGAGGCGCGGGCGCATGACGAGGGCGCGCGCGATGGCGAGCTGCTGCTGCTGCCCGCCCGAGAGGTCGCCGCCGCGCCGCGCCGCCATGCTCTGGAGCACGGGGAAGAGCTCGAAAATCTCGCCGGGGATGCTGCGGATCGCCCGCGGCAAGGTACCGAGGCCGGTCTTCAGGTTCTCGAGCACGGTCAGGCGCGGAAAGATCTCGCGACCCTGCGGCACCAGCGCCATGCCGAGGCGCGCGCGATCGTAGGGCCTGAGCCGTCCGAGATCGCGCCCCTCCCATTCGATCTTGCCGCTCGCGATGGCGTTGAGCCCGAAGATGGCGCGCAGGAGGCTCGTCTTGCCGACCCCGTTGCGCCCCAAGATGCAGGTGATCTTGCCCATCTCGGCGAAAACGCTCACGTCGCGGAGCGCGTGGCTGGCGCCGTAGTAGAGATTGACCTTCTCGACCGAGAGCATCTCAGCGACCCAGATAGACTTCGATGACGCGCGCGTCGTTCTGCACGTGCTCGACGGTGCCCTCGGCGAGAACGGAGCCCTCGTGAAGCACGGTGATCCTGGCACCCAAGCGGCGCACGAACTCCATGTCGTGCTCGACCACGACCACGGTGCGCGAGCCCGCGATCCCGAGGAGGAGCTCGACCGTCGTCTCGGTCTCGCGGTCGGTCATGCCGGCCACGGGCTCGTCGAGCAGGAGAAGCTGGGCGTCCTGGATGAGCAACATGCCGATCTCGAGCCACTGCTTCTGGCCGTGGCTGAGCGTCCCTGCTATCGCGTTCACGCGCTCGGTGAGTCCGATGGTGAGGAGGGCCTGCTCGATGCGCGCGCGATGCTCGCCCTCCATGCGATAGAGCAGCGTGCGCCAGACCCCGCGCCAGGTCCTCAGCGCCAACTCGAGGTTCTCGAATACCGTCAGGTTCTCGAACACCGTCGGCTTCTGGAACTTGCGCCCGATGCCGAGATTGGCGATCGCGCTCTCGTCGAGCCTGGTGAGGTCGACCGTGCCGTCGAAGAAGACCTCGCCCTTGTCGGGGCGCGTCCGGCCGGTGACCACGTCCATCATCGTCGTCTTGCCGGCACCGTTGGGACCTATGATCGTGCGCAGCTCGCCCTTGTTGATGACGAGGGAGAGCTCGTTCAGGGCCTTGAAGCCGTCGAAGCTGACGGTCACGCCATCGAGATAAAGATGCGTGTCCGCCGCCGGCCGCGGGGCGGCTCTCGTGACGACGCTTTCGGCCGCGAGCGAAGGCATCAGCACCATCGCCTCAGTCATCGCCGCCCCGTGCCAACACCGCCCGCCGGCCGTCCCACCAGTCCCGCCACTGCCGCGCCAGGCCGGCGATGCCGCGCGGGAAGGTGAGCGTGACCAGGATGAAGAGGGCACCCAGGAAGAAGAGCCACACTTCGGGCGCTGCGTCCGTGAAATAGGTCTTGGCGAGGTTGACGAGCACGGCACCGAGGGCAGCTCCCGCAAGCGTGCCGCGCCCGCCGACCGCGACCCAGACGGCGACCTCGATCGAGCTCGCCGGCGAGAACTCGCTCGGGTTGATGATGCCGACCTGCGGCACGTAAAGCGCTCCCGCCAGCCCCGCGAGCATGGCCGAGAGGGTGAAGACGAAGAGCTTGGCGTTGGTGACCGAATAACCGAGGAAGCGCACGCGCGGCTCGGCGTCGCGAATGGCGCGCAGCACGCGGCCGAGCTTGGAGGTGACGATGAAGCGGCAGATGAGGAAGGCGAGACCTAAGGCCACGACGCTCGCGAGATAGAGGCCGATGCGGGTCGCGGGCGCGTGCAGGTCGAAACCGAGGAGCGTCTTGAAATCCGTCAGGCCGTTGTTGCCGCCGAAGCCCATGTCGTTGCGGAAGAAGGCGAGCTGGAGCGCGAAGGTCATGGCCTGGGTGATGATCGAGAGGTAGACGCCGGTCACCCGCGAGCGGAAGGCGAACCAGCCGAATGCGAATGCCAAGAGGCCGGGGACGAGGAAGGTCATGGCGACGGCGAAGGCGAAGTGGTCGAAGCCGTACCAATACCAGGGCAGCGCTTTCCAATTGAGGAAGACCATGAAGTCCGGCAGGATCGCGTTCTTGTAGACCCCTAAGGTGCCGATCGAGCGCATGAGATACATGCCGAAGGCGTAACCGCCGAGGGCGAAGAAGGCGCCGTGGCCAAGGCTCAGGATGCCGGCATAGCCCCACACGAGATCCATGGCGAGGGCGAGGATGGCGTAGCAGAGGTATTTGCCGAAGAGGGGCACGAGATAGTCGCCGAGGTGGAAGGCGGACTGCTGCGGCACCGCCGCGTTGAGGAGCGGTACGCCGAGGACGAGCACCAGGCCGAGGCCGAGAAAGCACCCCCAGCCGCGGAGATCGAGGAGCGTGGTGAAGCGGCGTGCGGCATACCCCATGGCCTAGCTCTCCGCCGCCCGGCCCTTGAGTGCAAAGAGCCCGCGCGGCCGCTTCTGGATGAAGAGGATGATCGCCACGAGGATCACGACTTTGCCGAGGATGGCCCCGGCGAAGGGCTCGAGGAACTTGTTGGCGATGCCGAGGCCCATCGCACCCACGAGCGTGCCCATGAGGCTGCCCACCCCGCCGAACACCACGACGAGGAAGCTGTCGACGATGTAGATCGTGCCGAGGTTGGGGCTCACGTTGCCGATCTGGCTCAAGGCCACGCCCGCCATGCCGGCGATCCCCGAGCCAAGGCCGAAGGTGAGCGCATCGACGCGGGCGACACGGATGCCCATGACCGAGGCCATCTCGCGGTTCTGCGTCACCGCGCGGACGTTGAGGCCGTAGGAGGTGCGCTTCAGCATGAGGGCCAGGGCGCCCAGGATGAGGAAACAGAAGATCACGATATAGAGCCGGTTCCAGGTCACCGTGAAGCCGCCGATGAGCTCGAAGCCGCCGGTCATCCAGTCGGGGTTCGACACTTCCTTGTTGGGCGAGCCGAAGACCGAACGCACGAGCTGCTGCAGGATGAGGCTGATGCCCCATGTCGCCAGCAGGGTCTCGAGCGGGCGGCCGTAAAGGAAACGGATGATGCCCCGCTCGAGGGCGACCCCCATGGCACCCGCCACCAGGAAGGCGACCGGGACCGAGACGATGAGGTAGTAGCCGAACAGTCCCGGCGGCAGGAAGGCGCGGAAGGCCTGCTGCACCACGTAGGCGCTGTAAGCGCCCAGCATGATCATCTCGCCATGGGCCATGTTGATGACGCCCATCAGGCCGAAGGTGATGGCCAGGCCGATCGCGGCGAGGAGCAGCACCGAGCCCAAGCTGATGCCCTGCACGATATTGCCGCCGAGCTCGACGAACTTGAGCTTCCGCTCGATCCGCTTCGCCGCCGCCTCGGCGGCCGCGCGCACCTCGGGCGTTGCATCGGGGGCTGCCGCCACGTCCAAAAGCATGCTGCGCACGTCGGGATCCATGGAGTCCGCGACGCCGGCGATCGCCTTGAGGCGTTCCTCGGGTGAGCCGGTCCTGAGCTTGATGGTACTGAGGCTTGCCGCGATCGCCGCCTTGACTTCGGGCAGGGCCTCGTTCGCCAGCGCCTTCTCGAGCGTCGCCGCCATCGCAGGCGTCGCGGTCTTTCCCGCGTCGTGCGCCGCGGCCAGGCGCTGCTGCGGATCGCGGCTGAAAATCTGCAGCCCGGAGAGTGCCGATTCGATCCCGCCGCGCAGCCGGTTG
>DATJAC010000219.1:0-3773 GCA_035516655.1 Alphaproteobacteria bacterium
ACGCTCCACGAGGAGGTCACCTTCGACAAGAGCCGCGTCACCAGCATCGATTGGGCGAGCTATCCGATCCTCACCTTCCCCGAGGTGCCGGCGGTCGAGATCGCCCTCCTCGACCATCCCGAGCTGCCGCCCTTCGGTGCCGGCGAGGCGGCCACCACCCCGGTGCCGGCGGCACTCGCGAACGCCGTCTTCGACGCGACCGGGGCGCGGCTGCGCAACGTGCCCCTCACCGCCGGGCGCGTGAAGGCAGCCCTCGTCGGGCATTGAAGGGGGGCGCACACGGCCCTCTGTATCCCTCTCCTCCTCCAGGAGGAGAGGGGCTGGAGGGTGAGGTCTTCCTATGCGTGCAGCACCAGCTTCTGCACGCGCCAGTTCAGGAGCTCGGCGACGAAGAGCACGTTCTCCTTTGGACAGGCCATCTCGTGGATCCAGCCGAACTGCTTGAGCTGCTTGCCGGACTGGCCGAGCACGCCGAGCAGCTTGCCCTCGAGGGTGAGCTTGTAGATGCGGCCGGGGAAGGCGTCGGAGCTGTAGAGCACCGGGTTCGGCCCCGGCGAGATGCAGATCGCCCAGGGCGCGCCGGGGGCGAAGGTGCCGGCGGCGATCGTCGCCTCGTCCGGCACGTTGCCGATCGCCGGGCGCGCGTCGGGCGGAACCGGCACGTCGATGGTGAACTGGCGCTGGAAATTGCCCTCGCCGTCGAACACCTGGATGCGCCGGTTGGCGCGGTCGGCGACGTAGACCTGGCCCTTGGCGTCGACGGCGATCGAGTGCGGCGTGTTGAATTGGCCGGGACCGGTGCCGCGTTCGCCCCACGACTTGAGCCAGTTGCCGTCACGATCGACCTTGGCCACGCGCGAATTGATGTAGCCGTCGCTGATATAGGTGTTGCCGGCTCCGTCCCAGGCCACGTCGGTCACTTGGCGGAAGCGGCCCGGCTCGGCCGGGAGCGGCGGGTTCGGATGCTTGAGCGGTGCGGTCGCCTCGTCGGAGGCCTCCTGCTTGCGGCCGAACACCATCGCGACCCGGCCGTCGGGCGTGAACTTGATCACCATGTCCGAGCCCTTGTCCGTCACCCAGACGTTGTCGTGGGCGTCGACTTTGACGGTGTGCGCGAACGACCAGGCATAGAGGTGACGGCCGATCTCGCGGATGAAGCGGCCGTCGGGAGCGAACTCGAGGAGCTGGGTCGCGGCCGCGGCATAGGCGGGTCCCGTGGTGTTGCCGCGCGAGAGCACGAAGACGTGGCCCTTGGAATTGACCGCGACCCCGGAGCACTCGCCGAAATAGACGTCACGCGGCAGGTGGAGCGGATTGGGCACGGAATCGTAGGCAATGGTCGGCACCGTCTCGGCCGAGGCAAGCCGCGGCGGCAGGGCCAGCGCTGCCACGGCCGCACCTGCGGCCAGCATGAAACGACGGCGGGCGAAGGTGCTGTGCCGTGGATCGCCACAGCATTGGCAGGATACCGGATGTCGCAGGCTCATGGGATGCCTCCCTTGCTCGCGAGACGGGACCGGACGCCGATAAATTTAGAGCCATGCTGCCCCAGCGGTCCAGGAAATTGGGGGCGCGCGTGACAGGCGGCACGGGCGGTGCTAGCGTCGGGGGAAATGATTCCCACGGCGGAAGGGAGAAAAGGCCATGTCCGGCTTCGAGGGCTTTCCGGGAGCCGATGTCCGCGCCAAGCTCGACCATCCGGTGATCGACGCCGACGCGCACATTGTCGAGTGCGACTTCGCGCACCTCGATTTCGTGCGCCAGCTCGCGGGCGAGGACGTGGTCAAGACGGTGATCGCGACCCGCGCCCATCACGGCCCCACCGTCCGCGGCTTCTGGTGGGGGCTGTCGTCGGGTGCCCATACCGGCGACCGCGCCCTGGCGCAGCTGCCGCGCTACTTCCGCTCGCGGATGGACGAGCTCGGCATCGACTTCGCGCATTTCTACACCACGCGCGGCCTGAGCCACGTCTACCTGCAGGACGAGGCGGCGCGGCGGGCGAGCTGCCGCGCGCTCAACATGCTCTACGCCGAGATGTTCGCCGACGTCGGCGACCGGATGCGGCCGGTCGCGGTGATCCCGACCTATACGCCGCGGGAGGCGATCGAGGAGCTCGAGTTCGCCGTGACGAAGCTCGGCCACAAGGCGGTGATGATCGGCACCGAGCTGCGCGGGCCCGGCCGGCAGGCAAGCGGCAAGGATCCCTTCCTCTCGCCCACGCAGTCGACGCGCTCGATCGTGATGGACTCGCCCCACGACTACGATCCGTTCTGGCGGAAATGCATCGAGCTCAAGGTGACGCCGGTCTGCCACACCTCCTCGCGCGGCATCGGCGACCGTGCCTCGCCGAGCAACTACGTCTTCAACCATCTCGGCGACTTCGCGGCCGGTGCCGAGTTCTTCTGCCGCTCGCTGCTCTTCAGCGGCGTCACCAAGCGCTTCCCCGAGCTGAGCTTCGGCTTCCTCGAGGGCGGGGTGGGCTGGGCGGTCAATCTCCTCAACGACATCGTCGAGCATTGGGAGAAGCGCAACGTCAAGGCGATGGCGAAGAACCTCGATCCGGCCCTCTTGGACGTCGACTTGCTCGAGCGCCTCTTCCGCGAGTTCGGCAGCCCGCGGCTCAGCCCCGAGCGCATCCGCGCCAACCCGCACGGCAACTTCATGATCGAGCGGCCCGACACGTTCGACGAATTCGCCGCCTGCGCCTTGACCGAGCTCAGGCAATTGCGGGCACTCTTCGTCGACCCCTTCTATTTCGGCTGCGAGGCCGACGACCGCATGGTCTCGGTCGCCTTCAACCGCCGCCTCAACCCGCTCGGCGCCACGCTCAAGCCGGTGTTCGGCTCGGATATCGGCCATTGGGACGTGCTCGACGCCGCCAGCATCCTGACCGAGGCCTGGAGCCTGGTGCGGGCCAAGCTTTTGACCGAGGAGAATTTCCGCGACCTCACCTTCGTCAACCCGGCGATGATGCACCTCTCGATGAACCCCGATTATTTCCGCGGCACGGTGGTCGAGGACGCCGCCACAGCCCTGCTGCAGAAGACGCCGCGGAAGGCGAAGGTGGCGGGAGAAGCCGCCGAATAGGGCTGCGCGGATTGAGACTTGCGCGGCACGCCTCCTATAATGCGGATACGGCTGATAAAGGGGGTGTCGCGTGGAAGAGATCGCAAGCCCTGAGAGGCCGGCGGCGGCCGCGGAAGCGCCGTCCGGCGGCGGCCCGGCCTGGAGCGATCTGCGCGAGTGGCTTGCCCTCATCGAGTGCGGTGGGCAGCTCAAGCGCATCGCCGGCGAGGTCGATCCCGAGGAGGAGCTCGCGGCGATCACCTTCATGGCGACTCGACGCGAGGATGCGCCCGCCCTTCTCTTCGAGCGCCTCAAGGGCGATGCGACGGGGAGCCGCATCCTCGCCAACATGCTGGGAGCGAGCAAGGAGCGCTTTGCCCTTGCCTTCGGACTCGAGCCGGCACTTCCCCTGCCGGAGATGATCCGGGCGACGCGCGCCATCATGCGCCGGCGCGTGCGTCCCCGCCTGATCCCGCCCGAGGCGGCACCCGTCAACGAGACCGTCATGCGCGGCAAGGACGTCGATCTCCAGCGCTTTCCCGCACCCAAGTTCTGGCCCGGCGACGGCGGGCGCTACATCGGCACGGGCGACGTGACTTTCACCCGCGACCCCGCGAGCGGGAGGATCAACGTCGGCGTCTACCGCCAGATGGTGCATGCGCGGGACCGCGTCGGGCTCTATTGCTCGCCCGGCAAGGGCGGACGGC
>DATJAC010000220.1:0-4898 GCA_035516655.1 Alphaproteobacteria bacterium
CGAAATCGGCACAAGCTCACTCAGGGGCCGAGTCGGCAGCAGGTGCTGCCGACTCGGCCCCTGCCGCGACTCGGGCGCGGAGTGCTGCTGCGGGCTGCCAGGCAGGCGTCCGGGGCGCGCGTTCCGTCCGGCTATGATATCCTCGTGCTCCGGCGGCAAAAGGGCGAACTTCCCCGGCATCCGCGCGGGCATGGGTGCTGGGCCGGCAAGGCGTGGTGGAGGCGCATGATCGAGGCGCGAGAGCTTTACAAATCGTTTGGCGGCGTGCGTGCGGTGCAGGGCGTGAGCTTCATCGCCCGCGACGGCGAGATCACCGGCATCATCGGGCCGAACGGTGCGGGCAAGACGACCATTCTCCGCATGATCTACACGGTGCTCAGCCCGGATAGCGGCAAGACGCTGGTCGACGGCATCGACGCCGCGCGCGACCGGCGCGCGGTGCAGCGCCGCCTGGGCGTGATGCCCGACGTGCGCGGCCTCTATCCGCGCCTCACCGCGCGCGAGCATGTGCGCTATTTCGGCGAGCTGCAGGGCCTCAGCTTGCCCGAGATCGAGCGGCGCACGCGCGAGCTCGTCGACACCCTCGCCATGTCCGAGTTCATCGATCGGCGCGCCAAGGGCTTCTCGCGCGGCCAGCAGATGAAGGTCGCCCTTGCTCGCGCCCTCGTGCACGAGCCGCACAACGTCATCCTCGACGAGCCGACCAACGGACTGGACGTGGGCACGAGCCGCGCCGTGCGCGAGCTCCTGCGCCGCTTCCGCAGCGAGGGCCGCTGCGTGCTGCTCTCGAGCCACATCATGCAGGAGGTGGCGGCCCTCGCCGACCGCATCGTCATCCTCTCGGCCGGGCGCGTGGCGCTCGAGGGCACCCCCGAGGAGCTCCGGGCCGCGACCGGCCTCGGCGAGCTCGAGGACGTCTTCATGGCGGCCACGCGGGCGACCGCGGCCCAGAACGTGGCCCCGCCGGCCCTCGAGCTGGTGGCGGACTGAGCCATGTCGATCATCGGCATCGTCTTTCGCAAGGAGATGATCGACAACCTGCGCGACCGGCGCAGCATCCTGGTCGCCATGATCTACCCGCTCATGGGGCCGCTTCTGCTCGGCTTGCTCTTCACCTTCGTGGGCAGCATGCTCAAGATCCAGCACGGCGTCGGCGGGGGCGGTGCTGCGATGGTGGTCGACGTGGCGCACGCGGAGAACGCGCCGGAGTTCGCCGCCTTTCTCAAGGCGCACGGCGTCATCATCCGCGCAGCGCCCGACGACCCGGTGGGTGCCGTGCGGCGCGACGAGGTACCCTACGTGCTGATCCTCCCCGACCGGCCCGTGGGTGCCGCAGGCGGCCCCCTCGAGGTCAAGGTGGTGACGGACCCGGCACGCCTCGACAGCATCGTGGCGAGCGGGCAGGTGCTCGAGATCCTGAGCGCGTACGAGCGCGAGACGACGGCGGCGAGGCTGAGTGCGGCCGGGGTCGACCCCAAGATGATGAGCTCGCTCACGGTCGTGCACGAGAACGTCGGCCGGGCCGGCAATCTGGGCTTCATGTTCCTCAACATGATCCCGCCCTTCCTCATGTTCACGCTCTTCATCGGCGGGGTCTATCTGACCTTGGATGCCACGAGCGGGGAGCGCGAGCGCGGCTCCTTCGAGCCACTGATGATCAACCCGGTGACCCGCTCGCAGGTGCTGATCGGCAAGCTCGGGGCCGCCGTCGTCTTCACCCTGGTGGCACTCGCGGTGCAGGTGGTCGCCTTCTGGGTCATGCTCCACTCGGTCCCGAGCGAGGCCCTCGGGATCGGCGAGCTGCCGAGCGTGCTGCATCTGGCGCTGCTGCTGCCGGTCTGCTTTCCGCTCGCGCTCTTCGCGGTGGCGACGCAGCTCATCATCACGGCGGTGACGCGCAGCATGAAGGAGGCGCAGACCTACCTCGGCCTCTTGCCGCTGGTGCCGGGCATCGCCGGCATGATCCTGGTCTTCGTGCCCGTCAAGGTGCACTCGCTCCTGGCCGCGATCCCGACCTTCGGGCAGACGCTGCTCATGGGCCAGATCGTGCGCAGCGAGGAGGTCAGCTGGGCGCTCATCGGGGTTGCGGTGCTGGCGACCCTCGTCTTCACCGCGGCCCTCCTGGCCCTCGGCTTCCGGCTCTACGAGCGCGAGGAGATCCTGTTTCCGGCGTGAGCGCTCGCTCACTCCTCCGGCGGTGCTGCGCGCTGGCGCTTGAGCGCGGAACGGCGCGCCTTCGCCTCGCGCTGGCGGCGGCGGGCTCCGGCCGAGGGTGCCGTCGCCTTGCGCACGCGCGGGACCACCGCCGCCCGTGCTATGAGCTCGATCAGGCGCGCCCGTGCCTCCGCCCGGTTGCGCGCCTGGGTACGGTGGCGCTCGGCCGTGATGATCAGGACCCCCGCTTTGCTCAGGCGGCTGCCGGCGAGGCGGGCGAGCCGCGCCTTGACCGCCGCCGGCAGCGAGGGGGAGCGGTACACGTCGAAGCGCAGCTGGACCGCACTCGCGACCTTGTTGACGTTTTGCCCGCCGGGACCGGAGGCGCGGATGAAGCTCTCCTCGAGCTCGCGCGCGTCGATCGCAATCCTGTCGGTTATGCGGAGCCTGCTTGTCGGCCCGGTGTCATCGCTCTCCGCAGGCCCTGCGGGCGACCGCGGCGTCGGCGGATCAGCGGGCGGGGTCACGCGCGCGCCGCCGCCTCGACCCGGATGGCCCAAGCCCGGCGTGCCGCCGGCCGCTCGAAGACGGCCTTGTCCCAGGTGGCGAGCTTGGGGAAGGGGACGAGATCGAGATGCTGGCGCGGACGCAGCAGAACGCAGCCCACATTGAGATCGGCCACGGTGAAGCGCTCGCCGGCGAGAAACGGCGTCTTCGCCAATTCCCCGTCCAGCACTTTGAGGAGCGGGGCGAGCTCCTCGCGCGCCTTTGCCGCCAGCTCGGGCTGGCGCTCGTGGGCCTCGAGGATGTGGCTGTGGAATGCCCACTGCATGGCCGGGCGCTCGAGCTGGGTTGCCGCCCACAGGGTCCATTGCAAGGCCAGCGCCTCTTCCTCGAGTGTCGTCGGAGCCAAGGGCCCGCCGTGCTTCTTGATGAGATAGAGGTTGATGGCGAGCGATTCCCACATGATGAAATCGCCGTCCTTGATCGCGGGCACGCGGGCGTTCGGATTGATCGCGCGATAGGCCTCGCTATAGATCGAATCGTCGTGCCAGCCGATCGGCACGTTCTCGTAGTTGATGCCGAGCTCGAGGGCCGCCCAGATATTGCTGATCGAGCGCGAGATCGGCACGCCGTAGATCTTGAGCTTGGCCATCGTTTCCCGTGAATCGCTATTGACGGCAGGTGTCGTGAGCGAAAGTAGCAAACGGCTTCGGCCCCGACAATGCTGAGCTGCCGCAGGCGCTCGGCGGTTGAGGAACCAAAGCGGGCCGCCATCGTTGACAGAACTCCTTGCCGCCGAAGCGGGTAATGCATGGCCTCGCCGCCGGCAGGCGTGCTAAGGTCGTCGCAAGCAACGGAGGAGGAGAAGGCCGTGACCCCGACGCAGCCATCGACCGCTTCCACCTTGTCCGCCGCACTCAAGAAATCGATCCACGACCATTGGCGCGTGTTTCTCGGCGAGGGCATCATCTTGGTCCTGCTCGGGCTCGCCGCGATCGTGGTACCTCCGCTTGCCGGCCTCGTCGCCACCGTCTTCCTCGGCTGGCTCTTCCTCATCGCAGGCATCGTGGGCCTCGTCGCCACCTTCAGGGCACGTCAGGCTCCCGGGTTCGGCTGGGCGCTCCTCTCGGCCCTCGCGGCCGTGGCCGCGGGCGGGGTATTGCTGTGGAACCCCCTGCAAGGCCTGGTCACGCTCACTTACGTCCTGGTCGCCTTTTTCATCGTCGACGGCATTTTCATCATCGCCCTTGCCATCGCCCATCGCCGCGAGCTCTCGGGCAAGTGGGAATGGATGATGGTGAACGGCGTCATCGATCTGATCCTCGCCGCTATCGTCATCTCCGGCTTGCCGGGCACGCTCGTCTGGGCGCTCGGCCTCATCGTCGGCATCGACATGGTGTTCGGCGGTGCAACGCTCATCGCCATGGCGCTCGAGGCACGCAAGTCCGCCCCCGCATGACGGGCCGACTCCGGCCGGTCACGCGCTGCCGATCGCGGTGCTGCATTTGGATTCCGCCGTCATGATCGTCGCTTGCATTGCGACGTTCCGGCAGTAGAATTCACGCCTATCCAGGAGCGATGATGCGCAAGCTTCGGCTCCCCTTCTCGCGAACGCGCATGCGGCCGTGGCGAAGGTCTGCCGCTATAGCAGTCCTCCCCCTCGTTGCCGCCATGCTCCCCGCTTTGTGCGACGCGAGACCAAGGGGAGCGGACAGCGGCAGCGGGCCTTCGGGCGGAACCTACCTCAGTCCGAGCGCGCCGGCGCCGGAAACGGGGCAGTCGCCGACGGAGACGGGCAAGCCGCCGGTTTCGCTCGAGGACGCGCGCAAGATCACCTCGAGCGAGGAGGGCCAGGCTCTGGCGCTGCCGCCGCGCACGATCTCCGACATCACCGCAGTACTCGACCGCGAGAAGCCCGATCCCGCCAAGGTCGCGGCCGCGCGCGCGGTCGCGGACAAGGCCCCGCCTGCGGGTCTCGATGGCGCTGCCGCGGCGCACTTCTATTTCGACCGCGGCACGTCCGCGGGCGACTTGGGCCGCTCCGCCCAGGAGCTCGCCGACTACCGCAAGGCGGTCGAGCTGATCGAGCCGCTCAAGAGCGGCAACACCGACGACTATGTCAAATTCGCCAACAGTCTCGGACTGACCGAAGCCCGTGCGGGGAACATCCGGGAGTCGATCAGGGTGTTCGAGAAACTCGCCGAATTCGCCGAGAGCACGCCCAGCATCAAGGGAGCCCT
>DATJAC010000221.1:0-17293 GCA_035516655.1 Alphaproteobacteria bacterium
TCACGCCGTAGATGCGCCGCGCCTCGTTGGTGTAGCGCTCGACCGCGTATGGGATCGGCTCGGGCGCGTAGCGGCGGAAGTGGTGCGCCTGGCCGAGCATCGGACCCACGCTCGCCATCTGGAACATGAGCCACTCCACCACCTCGTAGCGCCGCCGCATCTCCTGGGGCATGAAGCGCCAGCCGCTCTTCTCGGCGAGATACATGAGGATGGCACCCGATTCGAAGATCGCGATGGGCTCGCCCCCGGGACCTTCGTGATCGACGAGGGCGGGGATCTTGTTGTTGGGGCTGATCTCGAGGAACTCGGGTGCGAACTGCTCGCCCTTGCCGATGCGGACGGGGATCACCTTGTAGCCCCAGCCGAGCTCCTCGAGCAGGATGGTGACCTTGTAGCCGTTGGGTGTCAGCCAGAAATAGAGATCGATCATCGCGCGTCCGCCAGTGCCGCGCGCGCGAGCCCGACCTCCTGGAGGCGCGCCTCGAGGAGCGCCATGCGGTCGTAGCCCCAGAAGGGCTCGCCCTCGAAGAGGAAGAGCGGTACCCCGAAGATGTGGTCCGCACCCGCCTCCTCCTGGGCGCGCTCGTAGGCTGCGAGCCCTTCACCCGCGAGATAAGCGAGATAGTCGCGCTCGGAGAGGCCGAGCTCGGCGATGACCGCGGCGACCGCTTCGGGCTGATCGATCTCGAGCTCGCGCAGGAAGAAGCGCTTGTAGACGATGCGGCTATAGTCGAGGAGCCGGCCGTGCCTCTCGGCGAAGAGCCCGCCGACGAGGGCCGGCGTGCTGTCGTAGATCTTGAGCGGCCCGCGGATCCAGAGCCCGCGCGGCTTCGCCCAGCGGCGCGCGTCGAGATAGGAGTATTTGACTTTGTATTCGGAGTAGACGCTGCGCTGGCCTTTGCCCTTGAGGCGCAACTGGAAGGGCCTCCAGCGCACGCGGACGTCATAGCGCTCCTCGAGGGCAAAGGCGGGATCGAACGCGAGATAGGCGTAGGGACTCTTGTAGTCGGAATACATCTTGATTTCCTTGGCCCCGTCCGCTTGTCCCGGCATCGACAGACTCCTCCTAAGACCACACCCGCGCGCGCACGCAGGCTACGCTAGGGCGGCCCGGCGGCCATTTCAAATTCTATTTGCTCGCGGCTCTCGGCATGCCGGCCGTCGCGTTGACGGCGTCCGCCCGCAAGACTAGCTTCGCCCGGCGCATTGCCCCGCGATTGCCAGAGGTATCGCTGCCATGGCCGAGCCCCCCGTCCGCGCGCCGAGCCGCGCTGCGATCGCCGCGGCGGCACGCCTCCTGCGCGCGGGCCGGCTCGTCGCTTTCCCGACGGAAACCGTCTACGGCCTGGGTGCGGATGCGCGGAACGACCGGGCGGTGGCCGCGATCTTCACGGCCAAGGGCCGGCCGCGCTTCAATCCGCTCATCGTGCATTGGCGGGACGCGGCCGCGGCCGCGCGCGCGGTCGCCTTCGACGCGCGCGCGCGCAAGCTGGCGCGGCAGTTCTGGCCCGGACCTTTGACGCTCGTGCTGCCGCGGCGCGCGGATGCCGGCGTCTCGCTCCTCTGCAGCGCCGGGCTCGACACGCTTGCGGTGCGCGTGCCCGCCCATCCGGTAGCCCTGGCCCTCCTTGCCGCCTTTGCCGGCCCGATCGCGGCACCGAGTGCGAACCGCTCGGGGGCACTCAGCCCGACCACGGCCGCCCACGTCGCCGACTCGCTCGGAGCTCGGGTGGCCTTAGTCCTCGACGGCGGCCCTGCGGCGGTCGGCATCGAATCGACCGTGGTCGATCTCTCGCGCGGCGAAGCGCAGCTGCTGCGCCCCGGCGGAGTAACGCTCGAAGCCCTCGAGGCGGTCATCGGACCGCTCGCCGCCCGCCGCGACCGGACCAAGATGCCCCGCTCGCCCGGGCAGCTCACGAGCCATTATGCGCCCAAGGCGCCGTTGCGCCTCGCGGTCTCGAAGGGGGCGAGGAGTGGCGAGGCGCTGCTCGCCTTCGGCCCGAGGGCGCCGGCCGGCTTCATTGCGACGCTCAATCTTTCGCCCACGCGCGATCTCGTCGAGGCGGCGGCCAATCTCTTCGCGATGCTGCGCGCGCTCGACGCCGCCTCGCCTGCGGCGATCGCGGTGATGCCGATCCCCGAGCGCGGGCTCGGGCGCGCCATCAATGACCGCCTGCGCCGCGCCGCGGCCCCGCGCCCAGCACGCCTTACCGTTTCTTTCCGTGCGCAGCGGAGCTAGGCTGGATCCGCATAAGCGATGCCGCCACCTGGGAGTGCCGCCTTGACCGCCCTTGCCAAGCTCGTTCCCGCCGATGCCCTTGCCGAGATCAAGGCCGTGGTCGGCCCCAAGGGCTGGCTCGAGGAGGCGGGCGAGATGGAGCGCTACCTCGTCGACGAGCGCCGCCTCTATCGCGGCCGCACGCCGGCCGTCGTCCGCCCTGCCACGACCGCGGAGACATCCGGCATCCTGCGCATCTGCCACCGCCACGGCATCCCCGTGGTCCCCCAAGGCGGCAACACCGGCATGGTCGGAGGCGCTGTCCCGCACGAGGACGGCGGCGAGCTCCTCGTCTCTCTCGCCCGCCTCAACCGCATCCGCAAAATCGATCCCCTCGACTACAGCATGACGGTCGAGGCGGGCTGCATCCTCGCCAATCTGCAAAAGGCGGCGGAGGAGGTCGACCGCCTCTTCCCCTTGAGTCTCGGTGCGGAGGGGAGCTGCATGATCGGCGGCAATCTCTCGACCAACGCGGGCGGGGTTGCGGTCCTGCGCTACGGCAACGCGCGCGAGCTCACCCTCGGGCTCGAGGTCGTGCTGCCGGACGGGCGCGTGTGGGACGGGCTCACGTCATTGCGCAAAGACAACACGGGCTATGACTTGAAGCAGCTCTTCATCGGCGCCGAGGGAACGCTCGGCATCATCACCGCGGCCGTGCTCAAGCTCTTCCCGCGCCCCTGCCACGTGGTGACGGCGCTGGCGGCGGTGCCCTCGCCCCAGGCGGCGATCGCGCTCCTCGCCCATGCGCGGCAAAGCTCGGGCGATCAGCTCTCCGCCTTCGAGCTGATGCCGCGCCTGGCCCTCGAGCTCGATCTCGCGCATATTGCCGGGATCGTCGATCCGCTCGGCAAGGCCTTCGAGCATTACGTGCTCCTCGAGATGAGCTCGGCCGACGCCAAGGCAAGCCTCGGCCCGCGCATGGAGACGGCCCTCGGCGAGGCGCTCGAGCAAGGTCTCGTGCTCGATGCCGTCATTGCCGCCAACGCGACGCAGGCGAAAGCGCTCTGGCGCATCCGCGAGAGCATCACCGAGGCGCAGAAGGCGGACGGCGGGGGGATCAAGCACGACGTGTCGGTGCCTGTCAGCCGCGTGGCGGACTTCATCGCCCAAGCGACTGCCGCCTGCGGTACCGCGGCACCGGGCGTGCGCGTGCTCGCCTTCGGCCACGTGGGCGACGGCAACGTGCATTTCAACCTTTGCCGCCCGCTTGGCAGCGACGCCAAGACGTTCGACGCGCGTGCCGGCGCCTTCAACCGCATCGTCCACGATATCGTGGCCGGGATGGGCGGGAGCATCAGCGCCGAGCACGGCATCGGCCGGCTCAAGCGCCGAGAGCTCGAGCGCTATGCGCCGGCCCTCGAGCTCGAGCTCATGCGCAAGCTCAAGAGCGTTCTCGACCCCCGCGGCATCATGAACCCGGGGAAGGTGATCTAGGCCGGATGTCAGATGACAGGTATCAGGTATCAGAAATAAAGCGAGGTGCTTTCTGACATCTGATCCCTGATACCTGACATCTGATACAGGAGGAGCCCATGTACAGCGCACCGCTCCAGGAGATGCGCTTTGCCCTTGACCTGGCAGGGCTCGCCGAGGTCGCGCGCCTGCCGGGCGTGGGCGAGGCCACACCCGACCTGGTCGATGCCGTCCTCGCCGAGGCCGGCAAGCTCGCAGCCGAAGTGCTGGCCCCGCTCAACCAGCCGGGCGACAAGGAGGGGTCGCGGCTCGAGAACGGTATCGTCTACACGCCCAAGGGCTTCAAGGAGGCCTATCGCCTCTTCACCGCAGGCGGCTGGAACAGTGTCCCCTTCGCCCCCGAGCACGGCGGCCAGGGCCTGCCCACGCTCATCCATATCGCGCTCAGCGAGATGTGGAACGCCGCGAACATGTCCTTCGCCCTTTGCCCGCTCCTCACCTTCGGTGCCGTCGAGGCGATCAATGCCCATGGCTCGCCAGAGCAGAAGGCGCTCTATCTCCCCAAGATGATCTCCGGCGATTGGTGCGGAACGATGAACCTGACCGAGCCCCAGGCCGGCTCCGACCTGAGCCTCATCAAGACCCGCGCCGTGCGCGAAGGCGGCCATTATCGCATCACCGGACAGAAGATCTTCATCACCTACGGCGATCACGATTTCAGCGCGAACATCATTCACCTCGTGCTGGCGCGCACCCCCGACGCACCCGCCGGCACGCGCGGCATCTCGCTCTTCATCGTGCCCAAGCTCATGGTCAACGCGGACGGCACGCTCGGGGCGGCGAACGACCTGCGCTGCGTCTCCCTCGAGCACAAGCTCGGCATCAAGGCGAGCCCGACCGCGGTCATGGCCTTCGGCGACAAGGGCGGGGCGGTGGGCTACCTCGTGGGCCAAGAGAACGAAGGCCTCCACTACATGTTCACCATGATGAACAACGCCCGGCTCGGCGTCGGGCTCGAGGGTGTCGCGATCGCCGAGCGGGCCTACCAGCAGGCGCGCGACTTCGCCAAAAGCCGCGTGCAGAGCCGCGACATCGCCGGCACGGACGAGCGGCCCGTCACCATCATCCATCACCCCGACGTCCGCCGCATGCTGCTCGCGATGCGCGCCCAGGGCGAGGCCATGCGGGCCCTCGTTTATTATGCCGCCGCCCTCCTCGACCTCGCCAAGCGCCACCCGGACAGTGCGGAGCGTGCCGCCCACCAGCGCCTCGTCGACCTCCTCATTCCGGTGTGCAAGGCGTGGGCGACGGACTTGGGTGTGGAAATCGCCTCCATCGGCATCCAGGTGCATGGCGGGATGGGCTATATCGAGGAGACCGGGGCCGCCCAGCATTATCGCGATGCGCGCATAGCGCCCATTTACGAGGGAACGAACGGCATCCAGGCGAACGACCTCATCGGCCGCAAGCTCGGCCGCGACGGCGGCGAGACCGCGCGCCGCTTCATCGCCACCATGCGCGAGCTCGACGGCGTGCTGGCCGGCGCCAAGCTCGAGGCCCTCGCGGGCCTGGCGCCGCCCTTGCGACTGGGGCTCGATGCGCTCGCCGCCGCGACAGAGTGGATGGTGGCGGCATTGGCCCGGGACCTGCACCATGCCGCGGCCGGGGCGGTCGAATATCTGCGCCTCTTCGGCACGGTCACCGGCGGCTGGCTGCTCGCGCGCGGTGCCATCGAGGCAAGTACGCGCCTCGCCAAAGGCGAAGGCGATCCCGCTTTCCTCGAGGCCAAGCTCGTCTCGGCGCGCTTCTATGCCGAAAGCGCGCTCGCGCGCGCGCCAGCCTTCCTCCATCCCATAACGCGCGTCGGCGCGAGCGTGATGGCGCTCGCGGAGGAGCAGTTCTAGGCCGTGCTTCGGCCGGCGCAGCTACGAGAAAGGGCAACAAGCGCATGAGCGAAACGATCATCGCCGGCGTCAAGCCGGGGCTGCGCGTGCTGGTGACGGCGGCGGCGGCCGGCATCGGCAAGGTCATCGCCGATACGTTCCTTGCCCACGGCGCCAAGGTCTATGTCTGCGATATCGACGAGAAGGCGCTCGAGCGCACCCTCGCGGCCGAGCCGCGCGTCCTCGGCATGCCCGTGGACGTGGCCGAGGAGGCCATGGTCGATCGCATGTTCGAGGATCTGGTCAAGCGGCTCGGTGGCCTCGACGTCCTCGTCAACAATGCCGGCATTGCCGGGCCCACGGCGCGCGTGGAGGACATCGCGCCCGCCGACTGGCGCCGCACCCTCGCCGTCAACCTGAGCAGCCACTTCTATTGCACGCGCCGCGCGGTCCCCCTTCTCAAGGCGGTGACGGACGGTGCGATCATCAACATCTCCTCGGTCGCGGGCCGGCTCGGCTTCGTCAACCGCCTGCCTTATGCGGCCACGAAATGGGCGATCGTGGGCATGACCCAGTCGCTGGCCAAGGAACTCGGGCCCCACGGCATCCGGGTCAACGCCATCCTGCCCGGGGTGGTCGCCGGCCCGCGCATCGAGCGCGTCTTCGCCGCCGAGGCCAAATTGTCGGGCACGACCGTCGAGGCCGAGCGCAAGGCGAGCCTCAGCAAGGTCTCGCTCCGCCGCATGGTCTCGGCCCAGGATGTCGCCAACATGGCGCTTTTCCTCGCCTCGCCTGCGGGGCGCAACATCTCGGGCCAAGCCTTGAGCGTGTGCGGCAACGTCGAGACCCTGTGACGGCCGTCACAGGCGAAGGCGCGCGATTTAACGCGGGGGCTGTGACCGCGGTCATAGCAGGCGACCCCCTGCCCCGCCATGATGGCAATGCACAGAGGCGCCCATTCTGTGGTGACTTCGGCGGGTAGCGCGCAAGCGCTGCCCGCCCTTTTTATACCCAACCGCCGGAACCAGGCGTGGGTTCGAGGGGTCCTGCGGCTCCTAGATATGATAATTGACATATTTAATATATTATATGATGATAATCATCATATTTAAGGAGATCGCCATGCCCAGAACTGCGCGGCACAAGGCGGAGACGCGGCAGCGGATCCTGGCCGCTGCCGGCCGGCGCTTCCGCACGGCCGGGCTGGAGGGCGCCGGGGTCCTCGAGATCATGGCCGCCGCCGGCCTGACCCACGGCGGCTTCTACGCCCATTTCGCCAGCAAGGACGCCCTCGCCACGGCCGCGCTCGAGGCCGCCCTGGAGGAGGGCCGCACGAGCTGGCTCGCCGGTCTCGCGGGGCTCCCGCCCGCGGACGCCTACCGCCAGATCGTCGGGCGCTACCTCTGCCGCGCCCATCGGGACGAGGTGGGCGCGGGCTGCGCCATGGCGGCACTCGCGAGCGAGCTCGCCCGCCAGGACGCGGCCACGCGCGCGGCCTTCGAGCGCGGCTTCCGTGCCACCATCGCCGCCCTCGAGGCCGCGATGCCCGAAGCCGGCGGCATGGCCCCGCGCGAGCGCGCGCTCGCGACCATGGCCTTGGCGTTGGGCGGCCTCCTCCTCGCCCGCATGGTCGCGGACCGCGAGCTCTCGGACAGCATCCTCCTCGCCTGCCGCCGGGCCGCCCTTAAAGCACTCGGCCACTGAGCTACCGCACGGCAGGCGAAGGCGCTAAGCTCGCGCCCCGGCACGGACCGCAGAATGCCAGGGAGGACCGCAGTGCCCGCAACCAGCCCGCAGCTTCTGAACCGGCAAATCCTCCTGGCGCGCCGTCCGTCGGGGGCGCCTGCGGAGAGCGATTTCACGCTGGTGGAAGTGCCCGCACCCGAGCCCAAGGCGGGCGAGGTGCTGGTGCGTGTCCTCTATCTCTCCCTCGATCCCTACATGCGCGGGCGCATGAGCGAGCGCGCCTCCTATGCCCGGCCGGTCGGGCTCGGCGAGGTGATGACGGGGGGTACCGTCGGGCGCGTCCTCGCCTCGCGCAACCCCGATTTCGGCGCGGGCGATATCGTCGAGGGCAACCTCGGCTGGCAGGACTATGCCGTCTCGGGCGGCAAGGGCCTGCGCAAGATCGACCCTCGCCTCGCCCCCATCTCGACGGCCCTAGGTGTGCTCGGCATGCCGGGGCTGACCGCCTACTTCGCCCTCCTCGAGCTCGGCAAGCCCAGGGCAGGCGAGACCGTCGTGGTCTCCGCCGCCTCGGGTGCCGTCGGCGGCATCGTCGGCCAGATCGCCAAGCTCAAAGGCTGCCGCGCGGTCGGTACTGCGGGCTCCGCGGCCAAATGCCGCTACTGCCTGGGCGAGCTCGGCTACGACGCCTGCATCGACTACCGGGCGAGTAAGGACTTGGCCGCCGAGCTCAAGCAGGCCGCCCCCGACGGCATCGACGTCTATTTCGACAATGTGGGGGGTGCGGTCACGGACGCGGTCTTCCCCCTCCTCAACCTCCGCGCCCGCGTGGTGGTCTGCGGCCAGATTTCGCAGTACAACCTCGAGCAGCCGGAGCTGGGCCCGCGGCTCTTGTGGAACCTGATCCGCACGCGCGCGCGGGTCGAGGGCTTTCTCGTGTGGGACTATGCCGCCCGCTACGGCGAAGGCCTCGCCCAGCTCGCGGCTTGGATCAAGGAGGGCAAGCTCAAATACCGCGAGGACGTCACGGCCGGCCTCGAGCAGGCGCCCCGCAAGTTGATCGGGCTCCTCAAAGGCGAGAATTTCGGCAAGGCCCTCATCAAAGTGGCCGACTAGGGCTGTTGGCATGGTCCCGGGCAAGATCTCGGCCGTCGATCCCTTCGGCCGCCGCCGCGTCGACACGCTGGACAGCCAGATGGAGTTCGTCGACGAGGGCAGCGGAGACGCCATCGTCCTTCTCCACGGCAACCCGACCTCCTCCTATCTCTGGCGCAACGTCATCCCGCACCTTGCCGGCCTGGGCCGCGTCTTGGCCCCCGACCTCATCGGCATGGGCCGCTCGAGCAGCGCTCCCGCCGGCAGCTACCGCCTGATCGACCACGCCCGCTATCTCGATGCCTGGTTCGAGGCCGCCAAAGTAGGCGAGCGGGTCGTCCTCGTCGGCCACGACTGGGGCGGCGCGCTCGCATTCCATTGGGCGCGACGGCACCCCCGGCGCGTGCAGGGCATCGTCTATATGGAGACCATCGTGCGGCCGCTCGCCTGGGCCGAATGGCCGGAGAAGGCGCGCGGCGTCTTCCAGGCCATGCGCTCGGCCGCGGGCGAGGACCTGGTGCTGCAGAAAAACGTCTTCGTCGAGCGCATCCTGCCGGCCAGCATCCTGCGCGAGCTCTCCGAGGCCGAGCAGGAGACCTACCGCGCCCCCTTCGTCGAGCCGGGCGAGAGGCGCCGCCCCACCCTCACCTGGCCGCGGGAAATCCCGCTCGACGGCAAGCCCGAGGACGTGGCAGCACTCGTTGCCGCCTACGGCAAATGGCTGGAGACGAGCCGCGTCCCGAAGCTCTTCATCAACGCCGAGCCCGGCTCCATCCTCACGGGCGCCCAGCGCGACTATTGCCGGCGCTGGCCCGATCAGGAGGAGGTCACCGTACGCGGCAGCCATTTCATCCAGGAGGATTCGCCCCACGAGATCGGGGCGGCGGTCGCCGCTTTTGTGGGCCGACTGCGCGGGCAGCGTTGAGGAGGGAGGCTGCGATGTCGGATACGGTGCTGCTCGAGCGCAAGGGTGCCGTCGCGACCGTGACGCTCAACCGTCCGGCCGCCCTCAATGCGCTCGATGAGGCGATGATGGGCGCCTTGGAGGAGGCCTTCACCACCCTCGAGACGGACACCGCCGTGCGCGCCGTCATCCTCCGCGGTGCGGGCGAGCATTTCATGGCAGGTGGGGACATCAAGTTCTTCCATGGCGGGCTCGGCCTGCCGCCCGCCGAGCGGCGCCGGCGCTTCGAGAGAGTCGTGCACAAGATCCACCCGACCATGCTCGCGATCCGCCGCATGCCGCAGCCGGTGATCGCGAGCGTGCGGGGGGCAGCGGCGGGCTTCGGCATGAGCCTCCTCATGGCGTGCGATCTCGCCCTTGCCGCGGACGACGCCTATTTCACCATTGCCTACGCGCTCATCGGCACCAGCCCCGACGGCTCGGGCACCTATCATCTGCCGCGCACGGTGGGCATGAAAAAGGCGATGGAGCTCGCCCTCCTCGCCGAGCGTTTCGATGCGGCGACGGCGCTCGCGCTCGGCCTCGTCAACCGCGTGGTCCCGGCGGCCGAGCTCGAAGGGGCGAGTGCGGCCTTGGCCGAGCGCCTCGCCGCCGGACCCACCCTTGCCTATGCCAACACCAAGCGCCTCCTCGGCCGCTCGCTCGCGAGCTCGCTCGAGGCGCAGCTCCAGGCCGAGGCCGAGAGCTTTGCCGACTGCGCCGCAAGCGAGGATTTCGCCGAAGGCGTGCGCGCTTTCGTCGAGAAGCGGAAGCCGCGCTTCAAGGGCCGTTGACGCCGGGCTCAAGGGAGAGGGACGAAGATGGCGAGCCTCAAGGGCAAGACGCTTTTCATCAGCGGCGGCAGCCGAGGCATCGGGCTCGAGATAGCCCTCCGCGCCGCCGAGGACGGGGCCAACGTCGCGATCGCGGCGAAGACGGTCGAGCCGCATGCGAAGCTGCCGGGCACCATCCATACGGCGGCGGCCGCGATCGCGGCGGCGGGTGGTGCATGCCTGCCGCTCCAGGTCGATATCCGCGACGAGGGGCGCGTATTCGAGGCGGTCAAGGAGGCCGCGGAGCGCTTCGGCGGCATCGACATCCTCGTCAACAATGCGAGTGCCATCAGCCTGACCGGCACGCTTCAGACCCCGATGAAGCGCTACGATCTGATGAACGGAGTCAACGCGCGCGGCACCTATCTCTGCTCCCAGGCGGTCCTGCCCTATCTCAAGCGAGCCGCGAACCCCCATATTCTGACCTTGTCGCCGCCGCTCAATCTCAACAAGCGCTGGTTCGCCCCCCACGTCGCCTACACGATCGCCAAATACGGCATGAGCATGTGCGTGCTCGGCATGGCCGAGGAGTTCAAGGCCGACGGCATCGCCGTCAACGCGCTCTGGCCGCGCACCGTGATCGCCACGGCGGCCCTCGGGATGATCCCGGGGGTCGATCCCAACCGCGCCCGCAAGCCGCGTATCATGGCGGACGCGGCCCATGCCATCCTGGTGCGCGACAGCCGGACGACGAGCGGCAACTTCTTCATCGACGACGAGGTGCTCCGTGCCGAGGGCATCGTCGATTTGACGCCCTACGCGGTCTCGCCCGGAGCCCCGCTCCTCCCCGACATCTTCCTCGATTGAGGTTCACGATGGGCACTCTCGACATCGACGCCGCCGTAGCCGAGTTCTGGCGCGCGCGGGAACAAGGCATCTTTTTCCCGCCCGCCTGGAGTGGGCGGCTCTCGCTCGAGGATGCGTTTCGCATCCAGCTCGGCCTCATCGCCCGCCGCGAGGCCTTGGGCGAGCGCCGCATCGGCTGGAAAGTGGGCCTCACCTCGGAGGCGATCCAACAGCAATTCGGCGTGCATGAGCCCGTCTTCGGCTGCCTCCTCGAGGCGGGGG
This sequence comes from Alphaproteobacteria bacterium, assembly GCA_035516655.1. Taxonomy (GTDB): domain Bacteria; phylum Pseudomonadota; class Alphaproteobacteria; order JACZXZ01; family JACZXZ01; genus DASPPM01. The sequence goes on from DATJAC010000221.1 coordinate 11,200, forward strand.
TCAAGCGCACGGGCGAGGTCTTCCGCACTGCCGATCTGATCAAGCCGGGCTTCGAGAACGAGATCTGCATGCGCCTGGGTGGCGATCTTGCCGGCCCCGACGTCGATGGGGCGGCGGCCCGGCAGGCACTCGCGGCCTGCTATCCCGCTTTCGAGATCATCGAGACGCGCGGCGACTTCACCAAGGACCTGCCCCTGGCGATCGCCGACAATGCGCAGCAGAAGGCGATCGTGCTGGGTGCGGAGACCCGCCCCGGCGCCGATCTCGACCTCGCGGCGATCCCCGTCGCGGTCGAGATCGGCGGCAAGGAGGTGGCAAGCGGCCGGGGCGATGCAGTGCTCGGCAATCCGCTCAACTCGCTCGCCTGGTTGGCGCGGAAGCTCCACGAATTCGGCCGCGGCCTCAAGGCGGGCGAGCTCGTCATGACCGGCTCTTTCACGCGCCAGTTCCCGCTCGCAAAGGGCGACCGCATCCGTGCCTGCTTCTCGCGCCTGGGTGCCGTCGAGGCGAGCTTCGTCTAGGAGCGGTCGCGCGTCATTCTTTTTTAACTTGATTTGCGCTTGTGCGGGCCCTAAGAGGCGCGCGGCGCGGGACGCGTCCAAGAGCGAGCGGGGGCAAGCGGACCATGGAGTGGTACCAGGAGACGCTCTACAAGGAGATCAGCCAGAGCCTCAAGGTCGAGCGCATCATCCACCGCGAGAAGACCGAGCTCCAGGACTTGGTGATCTTCGAGAACAAGGCGATGGGCCGCGTCTTGGCGCTCGACGGCGTCATCCAGACGACCGAGGGCGACGAGTTCTTCTACCACGAGATGATGGGCCACGTGCCGCTCATCGCGCACGGGAACGCCAAGCGCGTGCTCATCATCGGCGGCGGTGACGGCGGCCTCCTCGAGGAGGTGCTCAAGCACAAGGCGATCGAGCGCGCGGTGATGGTCGAGATCGACCGCTACGTGATCGATCTCTCCAAGAAATACCTGCCCTCCATCCCGGGCGACGCCTTCGAGGATCCGCGCGCCGAGATCGTGATCGCCGATGGTGCCAGATACGTGGCCGACACCGCCGAGCGCTTCGATTGCATCATGGTCGATTCGACCGATCCCATGGGCCCGGGCGAGGTGCTCTTCACCGCGAGCTTCTATGCCGACTGCAAGCGCTGTCTCAAGCCGGGTGGGGTCATGGTGACGCAGAACGGCGTGCCCTTCTTCCAGCCCGAGGAGCTTGCGACCAGCTGGAAGCGCTTGAAGCCCCTCTTCCCCGATGTGGGCTTCTACGCCGTCCCGGTGCCGACCTATTACGGCGGCTTCATGACGCTCGGCTGGGCCAGCCTCGAGCCAGCGCACCGGCGCACGGCACCCGCGGAGATCGAGCGCCGCATCCGCTCGGCAGGGATCGCGACCCGCTATTACAATCCCGGCATCCACCAGGCCTGCTTCCAGCTGCCCAATTACATGCTGGCGCGGCTCGGCTGACGCGGCACTAGGGGGGAGTCCGATCGGGTTCGAACGGGCATCTTCTTCGTCATTCCCGCGAAAGCGGGAATCCAGTGCTCCTGGACCCCCGCCTACGCGGGGGTGACGACCGGAGCGCTCCTACGCGGCCGGAACCTGCTCTGGCCTCACCAGGCGCTGAGGATGCCGATCGTGGCACCCGTCATGCTGGTGCTGAGGGTACCCGAGACGATGGCGCGGAGGCCGAGCGACACCACCTCCGCACGCCTGGTGGGTGCGAGCGTGCCGAGGCCGCCGATCAGAATCCCGAGGCTGCCGAAATTGGCGAAGCCGCACAGGGCGAAAGTCATGATCAGCCGGCTGCGCTCGCCGAGGGCCGCGCGCGGCAATTGCGCGAGGTCGAGATAGGCGAGGAACTCGTTGAGCACGATCTTGGTGCCCAGGAGCGCTCCCGCCGTCCGCGCCTCGGCCCACGGCACCCCCATGAGCCAGGCGACCGGCGCCATCACGATGCCGAGCAGCCCCTGCAAGGTGGGGGGTGCGGCACCCACCGCCGGCAAGAGGGCCAAGAGCTTGTTGGCGAGGGCAACGAGGGCCACCAGCACGATGAGCAAGGCGATGATGTTGACCAGGAGCTGGATGCCGTCGGCAGTCCCCCGCGCGATCGCGTCCATCGCACTGCGGTACTCGGCGGGCGGGGTGACCGCGCCCGCGGTCGGCATGCCCGTCTCCGGCACCATCAGACGTGCCACCGTGATGCTCGCGGGGGCGGAGATGAGGGAGGCGGTCAGGAGCTGGCCGATCGGGTCGGGGACGATACCGTTGAGGAGGGCGGCATAGACCACCATCACCGTGCCCGCGATCATCGCCATGCCGCAGGTCATCATGGTGAAGAGCTCGCTCCGCGTGAGCTGGACGAGATAGGGGCGGATGAGGAGCGGAGATTCGATCATGCCGAGGAAGACGTTCGCCGACACCACGACGCCGAGCGCCCCGCCGATGGCGAGCGACTTCTGCAGCAGCCAGGCGAAGCCGCGCACGACAAGCGGCAGGATGCGCCAATAGAAAAAGAGGGCCGAGAGGGCAGCGATCACCAGCACGAGCGGGAGCGCCTGGAAGGCGAGGATGAAGCTTGCCCCCGGCCGCACCTCGGCGAAAGGCGGGGGTGCCCCGCCCACGTAGCCGAAGACGAAGCCGGTTCCCGCCGCCGTCGCCTCCTCGAGGGCCAGGACCAGGCGGTCGAGCAGGCGGAAGACGTATTGCGCACCCGGCAGCTTGACGAGGACGAGTGCGAGGGCCAACTGTGCCGCCAACCCGACGGCAGTCCCCTTGAGGACGACCGCGCGCCGGTTCTCGCTCAGGAGCCAGGCGAGGAACGCGAACGCCGCGAGACCGAAAGCACTTTGCGCCATGAGGCCCCTCCCCCGGCCGCCATCATGGCAGCACCGGCCGCGGCCGCGAAAGGGCGCATTGCATTTGCCGCAGCTTGCCTCGATCATGGGCGAGGGTAGGATGAGATCGAGTTGAAGCTTCACGATCGTCGCCCCCGCGCAAGCGGGGGTCCAGGGGCCGCTGGATTCCCGCTTTCGCGGGAATGACGATGAGATCATCCATTCAGCTCGATCGCATCCGGCTCGGAGAAAGGCGAGGATGGCGCGTGGGCAGGACTGAGCCGGAGAAGGAGGGGGGCGTTCGCGGCGTCGTGGTCACGGGGGCCGCGGGCGATCTCGGCCGCGCGGTCGCGGCGAGTTTCCTCGCCGACGGCTACCGCGTCTATGGCGCCGACATTGCCCCCATCGAGCCCAAGCCCGGCTTGGTACCCCTCACCCTCGACGTGACCGCGCGCCCTGCCGTCTTCGCCCTTGCCGAGCGCGCCGCCGCGGAGACGGCACTCTGGGCCTGGATCAATGCCGCCGGCATCGTCACGGTGCAGGCGGTCGAGGACGCCGACCCCGAGGCCTGGGCGCGCATCATCGCGGTCAATCTCGGCGGCACCTTCAACGGCTGTGCCGCCGCCCTTTCCGTGCTCAAGCGCACGGGCGGGCGCATCGTGAATGTGGGCTCGATCTCGGGACAGGTGGGCGGGGTCGGCCCGCACCCGGCCTATGGCGCCTCCAAGGCCGGCGTGCATGCGCTCACCAAGTCCTATGCGCTCGCAGGTGCCCGCTACGGCATCACCTGCAACGCGGTCGCACCCTCCGTGCTCGAGGGGCACATGGGGCGCGAATTCAGCGCGGCCCAGCTGGAGAAGCTCGTGCGCAGCCATCCCTTGCGCCGGCTCGGCCACATGGCCGAGGTGGTGCACGCCATCCGCTATCTCGCCGATCCAGGGGCGAGCTTCACCAACGGCGTCATCCTGCCGGTGAACGGGGCCGCTCTTACGACGGGTTGAGTGCCGCCGGCCGCGCGAAGAGACGGCGCCCCGGCCGCGTCCCTGGCTCCCCGGTCGGCCGGAAGCCGAGCTTCTCGAGCACGCGCCGGGAGGCGAGATTTTCCGGCCGGCATTCGGCGATCACGCGGCGCCGAGGCAGTAAGGCATCAACGCGCTCGAGGGCCGCCGCTCCCGCCTCGCTCGCATAGCCCTGCCCGCGGAAGCCGCTGCCGATCCAGTAGCCGATCTCGAGGTCGCGTGCGCCGCGCAGGTGCAGGCCGACGACCCCGACGAGCGCCTCCCCGCTTCGCTGCCACAGGCCGAGGAAGCAATCCTGGCCGCCGCCATTCTTGCCGATCAGGGCACGTGCGGCGGCGAGGGTGAACGGCCGGGCGATGAAGGGGATCGCGGCCGCGATGGCGGGCTCGTCGCTGAGTGCCTGCAAGGCTTCCGCGTCCCCCGGCACGAGCGGGCGCAGTATGAGCCGTGCTGTGCGATGGGCGGCGAGAGCCGACAGGCTGTCGGGCGCGCGAGGCCTGGTTTCACTTGCCAATCGCGCCTCACACGACGAAGAGCAGGAGGCCCAGCGCGAGCGCGCCGGCCGCGGCACAATAGTAGGCGAAGGGATCGAGCGCCTCGAAGTCGTGCTTGCCGAAATAGCGCATGAGAAAGGCAACGCTCAGGTAGGCGGTGACGCCGGCAACGAGCCCGGCGAGGAGGGCAACGGCACCCAAGCCGCCGCCGGCACCGGCGTGCATGAGCTTCGGAACCTCGAGCACGGCAGCGCCCGCAATGATCGGGGTCGCGAGCAGGAAGGAAAAGTGCGCGGCCTCCTTGTGGTGAAGGCCCGCGAGGAGCCCGCCCACCATGGTCGCGCCCGAGCGCGAGATGCCGGGAATGAGGGCGAGGCACTGCCAGAGCCCGATCATGAACGCCTTCTTGGCGTCGAGCGTCGCGAGCGGGGCACCGCCGCCGCGTTTCAGGCGCTCGGCCGCGAACAACACCACGCCGTTGACCACGAGGAAGGCCGCCGCCACGAGCGGAGTGCCGAAGAGGACCCGGAGCGGCCGCTCGAGCGCGAAGCCGACGATGACCGCGGGGATGGTGCCCACCACGACGAGGGCCAAGAGCCGCAGATTGCCGACGCGGCTCGCCGGATCTCCGCGGCCGAGGACGGCAAGGGCGATGTGATACCAGTCGCGCCAGAAATAGAGCAGCAGGGCGGCCGCCGTGCCCGCATGAAGAACCACCAGGAAGGGGAGGAAATCCTCGCCGCGCTGGTCGACCTGCCAACCGAGCAGCTTCGGCAGGATCACCGCATGGCCGAGGCTGCTCACGGGAAAGAGCTCGGTGACGCCCTGGAGGACGGCGAAGAGAATGGCCTGAAGTGCCGACAAGAAAAACCTCCCGAATCCGGCGACGTCGTCCGCCGATCGCGAACGGATTTGGGCGGTGCCTCGCTTGTAAAGGGCAAAACCGGCGCTGGCAAGCCGCGGCACCGGGGCCGGGCCGCGCGCACGCGCGACGACGGCCCTCGTCGTCTCGGCACCCGCCGCAAAGGATCTCCAAATAACGGCTTCGGTATATTCGATAGCGCCGGCATTAATACTCAATTTGCTCAAAATGAGCATAAAGCTCGGCTTGTGGGGCCTTGTCCAAGAAAAATCTTGCCCGTCGGCAACTTCGGTATCACCTTCAATGGGGGCAACGGCAGCGGGCCGTATCTGAGATCAGGACGAGGGGCCCATGGCGAGGAAAGTCGACCCCCGCGAGGAGCGGCTTCAGATCATGCTCGATCGCGAGGAGCTCCACGCCGTCGACGACTGGCGCTTCCGCATGCGCATGCCGAGCCGCTCGGCGGCCGTGCGCGAGCTCATCCGGCGCGGGCTCGCCGCGGAGGCGGAGCAGGTCGAGACCTCGGGCAAGCACTCGCGCGACTTCGGCATCACCAAGCTTGGCGGCGGCCGCAAGCGGGGGTCCGGCAGCGACAGCCGCTAAGCCGCGGCGCTTCGGGCCTGCGCGCTGTGGTGGCCCGGCGCTAACCCAGGACCGAATAGCCCCCGTCGACCGGGATCGCGGTACCGGTCAGGAAATCCGCGGCCGGGCTGGCCAGGAAGACGGCGATGCCCGCGAGATCCTCGGGCGTGCCCCAGCGCGCCGCCGGCGTGCGCGCGAGCACGCGCTCGTGCAGCCCCGCCACCTCCTTGCGCGCCCGCCGCGTGAGATCGGTATCGATCCAGCCGGGCAGCACGGCGTTCACCTGGATGTTGTCC
>DATJAC010000222.1:0-10047 GCA_035516655.1 Alphaproteobacteria bacterium
CGACGAAGCGAATGTCGTGGCGGCGGGGGTCGATGCCGAGGTGCGAGAGGCTGGCAAGGTAGAGCTCCTGGGCGTTCGCGGGCGACGGCTTGAGGATGGCCTGGAACTGGTAGAAGTGCTGCAGCCGGTTCGGATTCTCGCCGTAGCGTCCGTCGCTCGGCCGGCGCGAGGGCTGGACATAGGCCGCGCGCCACGGCTCGGGACCGAGGCTGCGCAAGGTCGTCGCCGGGTGGAAGGTGCCGGCCCCCATCTCGACGTCGTAGGGCTGCAGCAGCACGCAACCCTGCTCCGCCCAATACTGCTCGAGGCTCAGAATCAGCGACTGGAAGCTTGTGGCGGAAGCGCTGCTCTGGGCCATTGCCAGGTCATCTCGGGCCGAGTGTGCGGCGCACAATAGAGTCCCCTCCCGCTCCGGTCAAGGCGACGCCCACGGGGCTTAACTCCCTGCCGTAGCTACGAAAATTTCCTCCTCAGGCGCCGAAGGGACAGCCCGGCTGGCCGCAGCTGGCGGCCCCGCGTGCGGGCACGTAGGCGGCGCAAATCCGGCACTTCACGGTCTCCTCGATCGCCGTCCCCGTGGCCGCCTTGCTCTGCCCCGCCATGCGCGCATCCCCGCGCCGCCGCTCAGCCTCCGCGTCGCGCACCTCCTGAAAGCGGTTCAAGAGCTTGGTGCCGTAGACCACCGCCAGGACGACGCCGACGAGGACGACGAGCTTCGCGAACGAAAAGCCGAACATGGCGCCATCTAGGCCCCCGCACCCCGGACGGTCAAGGAAAAGTGCCGGATTCGGGCGGGCTCGCGGCCTCAGGCCCGCTTCAGCGCCTGCGCCATCGTCGCCACCTCGAAGGCGGGCATCGCTGGCAAGCGGCCGAAGCCCTCCTGCGCAGACCACGGCGAAAAGGCCAGCATAGCCTTCTGGTTCGGCGCAGCGACCACGTCGACGAAGTGCTACGGGCCCTGCGTGCAATCGACGGACTCAAGGTCGATGGCGAGCCCCTTGAGCTTCGCCTCGGCGTCGCGCGCCGGGCCTGCTGCTCGCCGTGAATAATACACCACCCAAGTGGAGAATGACGCCCCGGGCATTCAGAGAATATTCATGGTTCGGCAAGCATATCGTTACGTCCCGCCCTACATCTAAAGGGAACGTCGGCTTGCCGCCGGCCGTTCCTCTTTGTGGATAAGGATGATATCCGCGATGAACGAGACCTCGCTCCCCCCCGAGCGCCGCCGCGAGCGCGCGATTGCCCTCGTCCTCCAGGGGGGCGGGGCGCTCGGCGCCTTTCAAGTCGGCGCCTATCGTGCGCTTTGCGAGCGCGACTTGATCCCGAGCTGGCTCGCCGGCACCTCGATCGGGGCGATCAATGCCGCGATCATCGCCGGCAACGAGGAGGTGCATGCGCACGAGCGCCTCGAGGAATTCTGGCGCGCGATCTCGACCCCCGATCCCCTGGCCCCACCCGCCGACTTCTCGGACATGCGCAAGCTCTACAGTTTCTGGAGTGCCCAGCACACGGCCTTGGCCGGGCAGCCCAATTTCTTCACGCCGCGCCCGTTTCCCTCGCTCGCGATCCTGCCCGGCGAGCCCGGGGCGACCAGCTTCTACGACACGAGCCCCTTGCGGCGCACGCTGGAGCGGCTCGTCGACTTCGACCGCATCAACGCGCGCGAGAAGCGCTTGAGCTTGGGTGCGGTCGAGGTCGAGACCGGCAAGACCGTCTATTTCGACAACCACGAGCGCAAGATCGGTCCCGAGCATGTGATGGCGAGCGGCGCCCTGCCGCCGGCCTTCCCGCCCGTGGCGATCGAGGGTGCGCTCTACTGGGACGGCGGGATCGTATCGAACACGCCGATCGAGGCGATGCTGCACAGCCCGCCGGAAGAGGACTGGCTCATTCTCGTCGTCGATCTCTGGGACCCGAAGGGACCGGCACCCAAGACGCTTCCCGAGGTGGAGAGCAGGCTCAAGGACATCACCTACGCCAGCCGCGCCACCCACCACATCGACATGTTCAATCACATCAGCGAGCTGCGCGCGCTCATCGATCGGCTCTACCGCAAATTGCCGGCGAATGCCGACGACGAGGGCCTGTGGCTTCAGGTCCAGGCCCTCGGCTGTCCGCACGCCATCGACATCCTGCATCTCGTCTACGAGCAGGCGGCCTTCGAGCTCGCCTCCAAGGACTATGAATTCTCGCGCTCCTCGGTCGAGCGGCACCTGGCCGAAGGCTATGCCCAGGCGCATCGCCTGCTCGAGGCGCACGGCTGGTGCGCCCCCGCCGCCGAGCCGGGCATCGTGCGTATCTATGAGAGTCAACCCTTGCCTGCGGCCAAGCCCCGACCGGGCCGGGCGCGCGCCCGACAAAAAGGAGAATAGTGATGCAGATGAAGGACAAGATCGCCATCGTCACCGGCTCCGGCAGCGGCATCGGACGCGAAATAGCCCTCACCTTCGCGCGCGAGGGAGCCAAGGTCGGGATCGCCGATCTGAACCTCGACGGCGCCAATGCGGTCGCCAAGGAAATCGGGCAGAGCGGGGGAAAAGCGATCGGCCTGCGCATGGACGTGACCAAGGAGGCCGAGGTCGACAGCGCCGTCGGGACGTTGGTCAAGACCTTCGGCGGCCTCGACGTGCTGGTGAGCAACGCCGGCATCCAGCACATCGATCCCCTCGACCAGCTGAGCTATGCCGATTGGCGCAAGGTGGTGACGATCCATCTCGACGGCGGCTTCCTCACCACGCGCGCGGCACTGCGCCAGATGTACAAGCAGGGCCGCGGCGGGGCGATCATCTACATGGGCTCGGTCCATTCGAAGGAGGCCTCCCCACTCAAGGGACCCTACGTCGCCGCCAAGCACGCTCTCATCGGCTTGTGCAAGACCGTCGCCAAGGAGGGTGCCAAGCACGGCGTGCGCTCCAACGTGATCTGCCCCGGCTTCGTGCGCACCCCGCTCGTCGAGCGCCAGATCCCCGAGCAGGCCAAGGAGCTCGGCATCAGCGAGGAGGAGGTCGTCAAGAAGGTGATGCTCGGCGAGACCGTCGACGGCGAGTTCACCACCACCGCCGACGTGGCGGAGCTCGCGGTCTTCCTCGCCGCCTTCCCGACCAACGCGCTCACCGGGCAGTCGGTCGTGGTGAGCCACGGCTGGTTCATGCAGTAGGCGCTGTGGCCGCGGCGCGCCCGCCTATCGCAATGCATGGATCATATGGCCGGCACAACCGGCATAGGGTAAGCTTGCCCCTCGCCTGACCAATTCATGCAGAGGGGGGATGCCATGTCTCAGATTCCTTCGACCGTCGGATTCACGCGGCGGCATCTACTGGCCACGGCGGCGGCCGCGGCCGGCTTGGCGCTGGCGACGCTCCCGAAGCTGGCCTTCGCCCAGCAAAAAGCGCCTTTCAGCCTGCCCCCGCTGCCTTACGGCGAGGACGCCCTCGACCCGGTCATTTCCGCCCGCACCATGTCCTTCCACTACGGCAAGCACCATCGCGCCTATGTCGACAATCTCAACAAGCTCATCGAGGGCACCGACTTCATGAACCAGTCCCTCGAGGACATCATCAAGAGCACCCTCGTCAATCCGAACCGCACCGCGATCTACAACAACGCGGCCCAGGCCTGGAACCACGCGTTCTACTGGCAGAGCATGCGGCCGGGCGGGGGTGGGGAGCCAGGCGGGGCTGCCAAGGAGCGCATCGCCGCCGCCTTCGGCGGCTACGACGGCTTCAAGAAGGAGTTCTCGAGCGCGGCCGCGACCCAATTCGGCAGCGGCTGGGCCTGGTTGGTGGCCGACAAGGACAAGGGTCTGCGCGTGCTCAAAACCGCGAACGCGGACACGCCCGTCGCCCAAGGCATGCGCCCGCTCCTGACCATCGACGTATGGGAGCACGCCTATTATCTCGACTATCAGAACCGCCGCGCCGATTACATCGCCGCCTGGCTCGACAAGCTGGCCAACTGGGATTTCGTCAACGCGAACCTGGGTTGAGCGGCCGCCTAAAGCCCGAAGCGGGCCCAGAGGGCGCGCGCCTCGAGCGTGGCGATGAGCTCGGGAGCCCATTCGGCGGGAGGAGAGGGGTCGGCCGCGAGACCGAAGCGGCGGCGCAGCCAGCGGCGCTCGCCGCCGACCGGGCGCAGGCGCACCTTCTCGCCGAAGCGGCGGCGTAGCGTTTCCCTGAGCTCGCCGATGCCGTCGACGAGACCGAGCTCGAGCGCGCGCTTGCCCGTCCAGAATTCGCCGTTGAAAAGCACCTCCTCGGAAGCCTTGAGCTTGCTGCCGCGGCGCGCGCGCACATGCGCCTTGAAGGCCTCGTGCACCTCGGACTGCAGCGCCTTCAGGCGCTCGACGTCGGCCGGGTTCTCCTCGAGGAAAGGATCGAGCAGCGACTTGCGCTCGCCCGCCGTATAGAGCCGGCGGCGGATGCCGAGGCGCGCCAACAGCTCGTGGAAGCCGAAGCTCGCCGAGATCACGCCGATCGAGCCGACGATCGAGGTCTCGCTCGCGTAGATCTCGTCGGCGGCCGCGGCGAGCCAGTAGCCGCCCGAGGCCGCGACATCCTCGACGAAGGCCATGACCGGGATGCCCTTCTCTTGGGCGAGGGCGCGAATGCGCGTCGCGATGAGGGCCGACTGGGTCGCGGCCCCGCCCGGCGAATTGAGGACGAGGGCTACCGCCGCGAGCGGCTTCAGTGCAAAGGCCCGCTCGAGCGGTGCTGCAAGCGAGGCGATGCTGAGCCCGCCGCGCCAGGGGCCCATGGGGCCGATGACGCCGGCAAGGCGCACCACCGCGACTTGCGGCCTGGGCGTGCGCACGGCCCCCAAGGGCAGACGGTCGAGCCATTCTGTGAGCATCATGGCGAATAGATAGCGCTCTACCCTTGCCCTGCCAACCTTCACCCGGCACCCCTGCCGCGTTTTCGCACGGAGCTCAGAGCTCGAGCGCCTCGCCCTTGCGCAAGACCGCCTCGACGGCCTCGGTGAAACGGCCGTCCGCGCGATGGAGGGCCAAGCCATGCGCCAGGCGGGTCGGAGTCTCGACACCCTTGCGCGCGCGCACGATCACGCGCCGGGCGGCCCGTCCGTCCGCCATCGGCCAGAGCGGGAAGACGACGATCTCGCCCGCCTTATGGTAGAGGCCTGCAAGCACCGCCTCGAGCCGGTCTGCGCGGTGGATCACGGAGATGCTTCCCTGCGCTCGCACCATGGTGAGGCAGAAGGCGATCCAGGTGCTCAGTTGCGCCTCGCCCTCGAGGTTGGCGGCGTTCCTGCCGGGCGAGGGCGAGACCGTGCCGCGGCCGCGCTCGAGATGCGGCGGATTGGTCATCACGTGATCGAAGCTGCCGGGTGCCAGACGAGGTGGGGGATGCAGGAGGTCGCCCTCCATGACCACGACCCGGTCGTCGAGGCGGTTGAGCTTGGCGTTGTCGTTGGCCAAGCGTACGAGCGAGCGCTGCAGCTCGAGCCCGGCCACGCGGCAATTGGCAACCCGGGTGGCGAGGCAGAGGGCCGCGGCCCCCACCCCGGTGCCGACGTCGAGCACCTGCTCGCCCGCCCGCGCCGGCACGGCGGCCGCCAGCAGCACCGGATCGATCGCGACCCGGTAGCCCGCCGCCAGCTGGTTGAGCCGCACGCGGCCGCCGAGGAGGGCGTCCTCGGTGATTTCCTCCTCAGACACGGCCCTTGAGCCCTCCGTGCTCCTTGAGCAGGAGCTGGGCACGCGCAAGGTCGGCGTCCGGCACCATGAGCCGGCGCTGGATGGCGCCGATGCTGCCTTCGAGAATGCTGGTATGGCCGTCGAGAACCACGGCGTCGATGCTCTCGCCCGCCAGAAGCGTGGTTGCGAACGAAAGCAGCACCGGGTCGTTGGTCCGCAAGAGTTCCTTCAAGCTGCCGGCCTCCTCGCCCTCGCTGCGGACGCGCCCGAGCGGTCCCCGCCGACACTCAACTTGACCCGCGCCGCGCCGGGTCTATGCTCACCGTACAGCCCAATCCCGTCAAGCAGGACGAGAGGGAAGCGTGGCCGTTGTCGTCAATCTCGAGGAAGGCCGGGACAAGTCGCCCGACGCCGCGCTCACCCGCCTGCAAGCCCTTGTCGCCGAGGACCTGCGCCAGGTCAACGAGGTGATCGTCCAGCGCATGGCGAGCGAGGTCGTCCTCATTCCCCAACTCGCCGGCCACATCGTGGCGGCGGGCGGCAAGCGGCTGCGCCCGCTGCTGACGCTCGCCTCGGCCAAGCTCTGCAACTACCAGGGCACGCGCCACGTGCGGCTCGCCGCCTGCGTCGAGTTCATCCACACGGCAACGCTTCTGCACGACGACGTGGTCGACGAGAGCGACCGGCGCCGCGGCCTCGCCACCGCGAACGCTGTTTGGGGCAACAAGGCGAGCGTGCTGGTCGGCGACTTCCTCTTCAGCCGCGCCTTCCAGCTCATGGTCGAGGACGGCTCGCTCGACGTCCTGCGCATTCTCTCGAACGCATCCGCCGTGATCGCGGAAGGCGAAGTGCATCAGCTGGTCACCGCCAACGACACGGCGACGAGCGAGACCGCCTATCTCGAGGTCATCCGCGCCAAGACCGCGACCCTCTTCGCCGCCGCGTGCGAGATCGGCGCCATCGTCGCCGCCCGGCCGCGGATCGAGGCCGAAGCGCTCGACAGCTACGGGCTCAATCTCGGCATCGCCTTCCAGCTCGTCGACGACGTGCTCGACTATTCCGCCCGCCTCGAGAAGCTCGGCAAGAACATCGGCGACGACTTCCGCGACGGCAAGATCACGCTGCCCATCGTGCTCGCCTTCCGCCGCGGGAGCGAGAGCGAGCGCGCCTTCTGGCGCCGCACCTTGGAGGAACTCGACCAGCGCGAGGGCGACCTCGAGCGCGCGATCGAGCTCATGGAGCGCCACGCGGCCCTGCGCGATGCGGTGGCGCGCGCGCGCCATTCCGGCGCCATCGCGCGCGACGCGCTCGGCATCTTCCCCGATTCGGTCGAGAAGCGCGCGCTCGTCGATCTCATCGATTTCTGCATCCAGCGCGCCCATTGACCGAGCTGGGCCGCACTACCCTCGCCACGCCCAAGTCATTTCCCCTCGAGGCCGGCACCCGGGACTTGCGCCGCGCCGAAGAGCGCTGAGCGCGTCCGGTATTCGTTGAAATTCGTCCGATTGGGTGAGACGCTCTCCGTTCCTCGGGCCGAAGCGGGGCATGAGAACATGTTCGAGCGCCTGCCTCTCCTCTTCCGCTCCGCGATGTATGCGCTGCGCGGCGGCTTCCTCATTCGCCCGCTGGTCATTGCCGTGCTCCTCGGGATCGCCGGGGCGGTGCTCTCCTCCCTCGAGGAGCAGGCGCCGGCAATCGCCGCCTGGATCCCCGAGACCCTGTTTCCCTCGCGCGCGGATCCCCAGGTGGCGCAGGTGATCTTGAGCGGCATCGCGACCTCGATCATGACGGTCGTGTCGATCGTGTTCGCAATCCTATTGATGACGCTGACCCTGGCATCGACGCAATTCTCGCCCCGCATCCTCGTCAGCTTCGTCCGAGACCGCACCACGCAGTGGACGCTCGGCGTTTTCCTCGGGACGTTCTCCTACTGCATGGCGGCACTGCCGGCCGCGCGCTCCCTGCCGCACCCGTTCGTTCCCGTCGTGACCGTGACGGGGGCAATGCTCCTTGCGCTGATTTGCGTCGGCTGGCTGATTTATTTCATCAACCACATCTCCCATTCGATCAGCGTCAACCACATCGTCGATCGGATCGCGCGCGAAGCCGAGCTCGTGATCGACGAATTCATGCCTTACCCGCGGGGCCAGTTTCCGTTGCAGGACCGCAACGAGCCGTCTTCGGATGCGGACGGGTTCCCCATCGCCAGCCCGGCATCGGGCTATATCCGCTACATCGACGTCAATCGCCTGGTCGAGCTCGCCAAGGCCTACCGCATCCGCGTGCGGCTCGAGCGCAGAGTGGGCCACTTCGTGCCGGCCGGCGGTCCCCTCATGAGCGTATCGGACGGGGAGCGCGTGCCCCCCGAGCGCGCGGTCCATCTCGCCGGCACCTTCGATATCGGTCCGACGCGGACCATGCAGCAGGACGTGGAGTTCGGCATCATCCAGATCGTCGACATCGGGCTGCGCGCCATCTCGCCCGCGATCAACGATCCCAGCACGGCAATCAGTTGCGTCGACCAGCTGAGCCGCGTGCTCATTCGCTGGATCAGCCGCGTGCCCCCGCCGTCGCACTACTATGCGCCGCCGCACGTCCTGCGGCTCACGGTACCCTGGCTCGGCTTCGAAGGCCTGCTCGATACGGCGTTCGAGCAGATCAGGCACTATGCCGCCTCCGACGTCGCGGTGAGCCTGCGCTTGCTGCGGGCCTACGACGACATCGCAAGCACCACGCCGCATGCCGAGCTGCGCCGAACGCTCCTGGAGCGCGCCCGTCGCGTCGCCACCGGCTGCGCGGGCCGGCTACCGGAAGACGAGCTTGGCAAATTGCAGCGGCGTTTCAAGGCGCTCGAGGCCAAGGTCGCGGCCGGGAGCTGAGCGGCTTGCCGTCACCCCCGCGGAAGCGGGGTCCATGGATGCCCGCTTCCGCGGGCATGACGAATGAGCAGTGGACAAGCGATCGAACTTGGTCGAATTCCGCTCTAGCGTTGCGCGCGCGGCGCCTGCAACTTCCGGCGGGCTCGCGCGTCTAGTAGTCTCGCAACGCCTAGCATCCACGGGGCAGTCCATGTCGAGACGGTTCTCGGGCGGCAAGCTCGTCATCGCCAGCCACAATCCCGGCAAGGTGCGCGAGATCGCCGAGCTGCTCCAGCCCTATGACGTCGAGGTGAGTGCGGCCGGCGCGCTCGGCCTCAAGGCGCCCAAGGAGACCGGGGCCACCTTCGTCGCCAACGCCGAGCTCAAGGCGCTGGCCGCAGCACGCGCGACGCAACTCCCGGCCCTCGCCGACGATTCCGGGCTCGTCGTCCCCGCCCTCGACGGCGCACCCGGGATCAACTCGGCGCGCTGGGCCGGGCGCAAGCGCGACTTCGCGAAGGCGATGGCGCGGCTCGAGAAGGAGATGCGCGGCAAGCACGACCGCGGCGCCCATTTCGTCTCGGCACTCAGCCTGGCGTGGCCCGACGGCCATGTGGAAAGCTTCGAGGGCCGGGCCGACGGCGAGCTCAGCTTCCCGCCGCGCGGAGAGAAGGGCTTCGGCTACGATCCCGTCTTCCGGCCGACCGGCTATCAGGTGAGCTACGGCGAGATGGAGCCCGCCGCCAAGCACGCGATCAGTCACCGGGCCGACGCCTTCCGCAAGCTCATCGCCGCCTGCTTCGCGCCATGAGTGCGCAGGCACAGGCCGCGGGCCTGGGCGTCTACGTCCATTGGCCCTTCTGCCTCTCCAAATGCCCCTATTGCGACTTCAACAGCCATGTGCGCGCAGGCATCGAGGAGGAGCGCTGGCGTGCGGCACTCTTGGCCGAGCTCGCCCATTACGCGGCCGACACCGAAGCGCGCGTGGTGACGAGCGTCTTCTTCGGCGGCGGCACGCCTTCGCTCATGGCCGGCGAGACCGTGGCCGCGATCATCGCGCGCGTGCGCTCGCTCTGGGCCGTCGCCGCCGAGTGCGAGATCACGCTCGAGGCCAACCCGACTTCGGTCGAGGCCGCCCGCTTCGCGGCTTACGCCGCGGCCGGGGTCAATCGGGTCTCCCTCGGCGTGCAGGCGCTCGACGACGCTTCCCTCGCCTTCCTCGGCCGCCGCCATTCGGCGGCCGAAGCCCTTGCCGCGGTCGAACTCGCCGCCCGGCATTTCCCGCGCATGAGCTTCGATCTCATCTATGCGCGGCCCAGCCAGACTCTGGCCGCGTGGCGTGACGAGCTTGGCCGCGCGCTCACCTTTGCCGGCAGACATCTCTCGCTCTACCAACTCACCATCGAGCCTGCGACCCCCTTCGCCGAGGCCCACGCGCGCGGCGACCTGGCACTCCCCGCCGAGGACGCGGCGGCAGCCCTCTACGAAGCGACCCAGGAGATGATGGCGGCGGCGGGCCTGCCGGCCTATGAGATC
>DATJAC010000223.1:0-7839 GCA_035516655.1 Alphaproteobacteria bacterium
GCCCTCAAGGGGGCGGAAGTGCTCTTCATGCCGATCTGTGCCGCGACCTACGGCGAGAGCAAGCTGCGCGGCAACACCTGGGAGCTCCCGCTCCAGGCGCGCGCCTACGAGAACGGCGTCTTCGTCGTCGCGGTCAACCGCTCGGGCGACGAGGGCGGGCGCAAGCACATCGGCAAGAGCCTGATCGTCAACCCGGTGGGGGCCGAGATCATGGCGCTTGCCTCGGCCGAGCGGCCGGAGCTCCTCGTCGCCACTCTCGACCTCGAGGACGTCGACCGGGCCCAGACGAGTCTGCCCTGGTGGCGCGACCGCCGCCCCGAGCTCTACGCGGGGCTGCAGGCGCGGTGAGCTACCGGTGGCGGCGCGCCGCGCTGCGCTATCGGTCATTGACCGATAAAATGAACGCGCGTATCATGGCCCCATGCCTGACATCCCGGTGTCGGTGTGCGAAACCACCCTGTTTCAGCGAACCGCCGCGGACATCATGGCGCCAACCGATGTCGAGGAGCTCATTGATCACCTGGCGCGCAACCCTGAAGCCGGCGACGTCATCCCGGGGACGGGTGGCATCCGAAAGCTTCGCTGACGCCGAGCAGGCCATGGCAAACGCGGAGGGACACGGATCATCTACTACTATCACGATGAATCCCTGCCGCTTCTGTTGCTCTTGGCCTATGCGAAAAGCGCAATTGCGGACATTACCGCCGAGCAGAAGCGCCGAATGGCGGGATTGGTGTCGGAGTTTGTCAGGGCGCACAAGCAGCGGAGACGGAAGCAATGACCATAAGGCGGGGCAAGATCGGCGAGCGAATCATCGCGGCCCTCGAGGAAGCGGTGGCCGATGCGCGCGGCGAGCGGACCGGGATGCGCAAGCGCGTGGTCATGGTACCGGCCGATGTCAATGTGAAAGCGATTCGCCGCCGGCTCGGCATGTCGCAGTCCCAATTCGCTCGGCGCTTCGGCTTCTCGCTCGGCACCCTGCAGAACTGGGAGCGCGGTCACCGGCGGCCCGAGGGTGCGGCACGGGCGCTCCTCAAAGTCATCGACAAAAGCCCCGATGCGGTGTTCGAGGCGCTTTCGAGCTAGTGCTCGGATCGTCGGCACCGGAGGTACTGTTTCCCATCGGACGCCCGTTGAGGAGCGGCCGATGGGAGGGGACGTGCCTCACTCCGCCGCTTCGCGGCCGAGCTCGGCGAGCACCTCGGCGGTGTGCTCGCCCAGGCGCGGGGCGGGGCGGCGCACTTTGCCGGGGGTCTCGGAGAGCTTGATCGGCACGCCGAGCGTCGCCATACGGCCGGCACTCGGATGCTCGACCTCGACCACGCCCTCGCGCGCGCGCAGCTGGGGATCGGCGAAGAGCTCGGCGTGAGTGACGACCGGCCCCGCCGGGATGCCGGCGGCCTCGAGCCGTGCTAACCAATGGGCGTTCGTCTCGCGCGCGAGCGGCACCGCGAGGAGCTCGACCAAGGCAGCGTTGTTGGCCACACGTCGCGCGTTGTCGCTGAAACGAGGGTCGAGGATGAGCTCCTCGCAGCCGAGCACGCGGCAGAGCCGGTGCCAGAGCTCCTGCGTGGCCCCGCCCACGGTGATCCAGCCGTCCTTGCTGCGGAAGACCTGGTAGGGCGAGCTGCCCCGATGGGCCTGGCCCAGGCGCGGCGGGTTCTTGCCGGTCGCGAAGACATAGGCCGCCTCGTAGACGCCGAAGGCGATCGCCGATTCATAGAGCGAGACGTCGACCTGCTGGCCGCGCCCGCTTCGCTCGCGCGCGGCAAGGGCGGAGAGGATGCCGACCGCGCCGAAGAGGCCGCCCGCCACGTCCGAGATGGCGATGGGGAGCCTGAGCGGCGGACCGTCGGGCTCGCCGTTGACCGACATCAGGCCCGACATCGCCTGGATCATGAGGTCGAAGCCGCCGCGCCGGCTGTAGGGCCCGCTCTGCCCGAAGCCGGAGATGGCGCAGTAGATGAGCCGCGGGTTGAGGGCCGCCAGGTGCGCGTAGCCGAGGCCGAGACGGTCCATCGTCCCCGGGCGGAAATTCTCGATCAGCACGTCGGCACCCACCGCGAGCTTCTCGAGGAGCGTGACGCCCTCGGCCGTCTTGAGGTCGAGCACCACGCTGCGCTTGTTGCGGTTCCACAGCATGAAGGGCGAGCCTTCGCCGCCGACGAAGGGCGGCATCTCGCGCGCGTCGTCGCCCTTGCCCGGCTTCTCGATCTTGATCACGTCGGCGCCCTGGTCGGCGAGCACCATGGCGCAATAAGGCCCCGAGAGATGCTGCGTCAAGTCGAGCACGCGCAATCCGACTAAGGCTCCCGACATCTGGACGATCCTCCCTTGACGTACCGCGCGACTCTCGTGCTAAATAAAATGCGCAGCGCAAAGAGTTGCAACGATAATCGCTCGCCCAGCGCCGCCCGGCGGCGAGGCGGCGGAACGGGTGGTTGGGCGTGTCGGACATCATCGTCGCCAGACGAAGCCCCGAGGTCGCGGTCGTGACGATCGACCGCCCGGCCCGGCGCAACGCCTGCAATCTCGCGGCCTGGCGCGATCTCGCCGCGAGCTTCGCGGCCCTCGGCCGCGAGCGCGAGGTGCGCCTCGTCATCCTCACCGGTGCCGCCGGTCATTTCTCCGCGGGCGCCGACATCAGCGAGTTCGCCGCTCTCCGCGCCGATCATGATTCCGGCGCCGTCTACGAACGCGAGGTCGCGGCCTGCTACGACGCCATCCAAGCGCTGCCCCAGCCGAGCGTCGCCGCGATCCAAGGCTACTGCGTAGGGGGTGGGATGGCCATCGCCATGGCGTGCGACTTCCGCGTGGCGCAGAAGGGAGCGCGGCTCGGCATTCCGGCGGCCAAGCTCGGGACCATCTACAGCCTGCAAGAGTCGGCCCTCCTCTTGGCCCTCGTCGGCCTCGCCCATGCCAAACGCATCCTCTACGGCGGCGAGCTCGTGGACGCGGCCGAGGCGGTGCAGATCGGCCTCGTCGATCGGCTGAGCGAAGGCGAGCCGGTCGAGGCGGCCCTCGATTTTGCCGCGGCGATGGTCGCGAACGCTCCCCTCTCGATCGCGGGTGCCAAGCGGACGCTCGAAGCCCTCGCCCGCGGCGAGGTCGCCGAGAGGACGCATGAGATCGAAGCCCTCGTGCAGCAGGCCTTCGAGAGTGCGGACTACAAGGAAGGGGCCAAGGCCTTCATGGAGAAGCGGCGGGCGCATTTCGTCGGCCGCTAGAAATTACGGCAAACTGCCGCAAGGACGGGAACGGGAGGTGTGAGATGAAGAGATCGGGAAAGATGCTTGTGCTATTGGCCGTGCTCTTCGCCGGCGGCGCCATGGCAGGTGCCGCGGCACGGGCCGACGAGGTGCCCGGCGTGAGCAAGGACGAGATCAGGATCGGCTCCTTCGGTGCGATGACCGGGCCGCAGTATCTCTACGGCAAGCTCACCATGAACGGCGTGGATGCCGTCTTCCACAAGGTGAACGCGGCGGGCGGGATCAACGGGCGCAAGCTCACCCTCGTGCGCGAGGACGACCGCTGCGACCCGGCGACCGCGATCGCCGCGGTCAAGAAGCTCGTCTTCGAGGAGAAGGTCTTCGTGCTGATCGGCGGCGGCTGCTCGAACGCCACCCTCGCGGCACGCCCGGAGATCGAGAAGGACGAGATTCCCTTCAATTGCTTCGCCTCGGTCGCCGACGGCATCTCCGATCCGGTCAGCAAGTACATCTATACCACGATGCTGACCGCCTCGATCGAGAGCCGCTCGCAGGTCCAATACGCGGTCGACCACGGGGCCAAGAAGATCGCCGTGGTCTCCCAGCACGACGCCTGGGGCCAGTCGCGCTACGTCCCGCTCATGGCGGACTTGAAGCGGCGCAACATCGAGCCCGCCCTCGACCTCGAGATGACGGTCGACGACAACGACGCCACGACGCAGGCGCTCAAGATCACGCAAGCCGGGGCCGACGCCGTCATCATGGTGGTCTATCCCAAGCCGGGTGCCGTCTTGACCCGGGCCCTCTACAAGCTCGGCCAACGCCCGATCCTGATCGGCCAGACCGGGATCGCGGACCCGGTCGCCTTCACCAAGGACGTCGACATCCCGGGGGCCACCGACAAGTTCGTCACCCCCGCCGCGGTGCGCTTTGCACCCTCCGACCCCCAGGTCAAGGAATGGACGACGCTCATCAAGCAGCTCTTCCCCAACGATGAGCTCTCCGTCTTCAACCTGATGGGCATCGGGGCTGCCGAAGTGATGGTCGCGGCCCTCAAGGAGGCCGGGCCCGATCTCACGCGCGAGAAGTTCCTCGCGGCGATGGCGCACATCAAGGTCGATACCGACACCTATGCCTCGACCGTGCTGTGCAACGACCCGACGAGCCATCAATGCAACAACAGCCCGGCCTGGATGAAGGCCGCCGGCGACCACGCCGAGATGGTGGGAGTGACCACGGTCCATTAGGGCACCCCCTACCCGTCCGAGGCCAAGGGCCTCGGACGACCTCCCCTCAAGGGGGGAGGTGAACTCTTCCCTCTCCCCCCGTGAGGGGGATCGGCCGCCCGTTGAGGAGCGGCCGATGGGAGGGGAGTGATGCAGCGCCCGACATCGCGAAAGCGCACTCGGCCATGATGATGTTCGGCTACCTCCTCGCGGCGGGCATCACCACGGGTGCCCTCTATGCCCTCGTGGCCCTCGGCATCACCGTCGTCTACAAGGCGACGCGCGCGGTCAATTTCGCGCATGGCGACCTCTTCATGATCTGCGGCTTCATCGCCTATACCTTCCACGTGATGTGGGGCCTGCCCTACGTGCTCTCGCTGGTGCTCGCGGTCGCCGCGGGTTTCGTGATCGGGGCCGTGGTCGAGCGCATCGCCTTCCGCACCCTCATGGAGCAGGGCATCGTGAGCGTGCTGCTCGCGACCATCGGGCTCTCCTTCGTGCTCAAGGGGATCGCCCGCAGCATCTGGGGCGGGAAGGGGGACTTCATCCCCTTCCCCCCGCTCGCGGACCCGACCCCGATCTCCTTCAGCGGCATCCTCGTGATGCCGCAGCAGCTCATCGTGCTGGCGGGGGCGATCGCGGTGATGCTGCTTTTCGCCGCCTTCTTCAAATTCACGCGCCTCGGCAAGATGATGCAGGCGACCGCCGACAACGTGAGAGCGGCGAAGCTCGTCGGCATCGCGACGGGGCGGATCTACATGTATACCTTCGCGGCCGGTACCGCGGTCGCGGGTGCTGCCGCCGTGCTCATGGCGCCGATCACGCTCCTCTATCCCGATATCGGCTTCGTGCTTTTCATCAAGTCCTTCGCCGCCGCCGTGCTCGGCGGGCTCACCAGCATCCCGGGTGCGGTCGCGGGCGGCTTCCTGATCGGCCTCATCGAGACCTTCTCCGGCGGCTACATCAGCACCAACCTGCAGGACGTCTCCTCCTACATCGTCATCATGCTGGTGCTGATCTTCCTGCCGCAGGGCCTCTTCGGCGGCCGCAGCCTGCGGAAGGTCTGAGGTGCGCTCGGCCTTCGGCAACCGGCAGTTCACCGCCCTCCTCTTCCTCGCTTTCGCGGTCGTGCCCTGGGTCGCCAATCCCTATGTCCTCTTCGTCTGCAACTTGGCCCTCCTCTACATCATCCTGGCCGTGGGCCTGAACATTCTCGTGGGCTTTGCCGGCCAGTTCGCCCTCGCCAACGCCGCCATGTTCGGCATCGGCGCCTACGGCACCGGTCTCCTCGAGGTGCGCCTCGGCGTTCCTTACGCACTCGCAGCACCGGGGGGTGCGCTCCTCGCCATGCTGATCGGCACGGCGATCGTCTTCCCGGCGCTCCGGCTTTCCGGCATCTACCTCGCCCTCAGCACGCTCGCCTTCGCCATGTTCTCCCAGTGGGTGCTCTTGCATTGGAACTCGGTCACCTACGGCGGCGGGGGCTTCCGCGTGCCGAACCTCGATCTGAGCCCGCTCCCGATCGGGCCCGACCTCGCCGTCTATTATCTGAGCTGGGCGGTGACGGTCGTGCTCGTGGTCCTCGCCTGGTCGCTCGTGCGCTCGCGCATCGGCCGCGCCCTCGTCGCCATCCGCGACGGCGAGATCGCGGCGCAATCGCTCGGCATCGATCTCCTCGGCTACAAAGCGCTCGCCTTCGCGGTCTCCGCCCTCTATGCCGGGATCGCGGGTGCGCTCTATGCCCCGCTCCTCGGCTATATCTCGCCCGAGGGCTTCGATCTCTTCCAGATGATCATCCAGAAATCCATGATCGTCGTGGGCGGCATGGGCTCGATCGTGGGCTCGGTCATCGGTGCCGTGGTCATGGTCGCGGTCCTCGAGCTCCTGCGCGAGTTCAAGTCGACCCAGGAAATCGTGTTCGGCTCCATCCTCATCGCCTTCGTCCTCTTCCGCCCGCGCGGCATCGTGACCTGGCTCAACCGGCTCCCCGGCTGGGGTGAGCCGCTCAGCGCCTTCGATCGTCGGCGTTACGCCGTGCCCGAGTCCGAAGGGCCGGCGCTCGAGGCGCGTGCTGCTGCCGCTGAGCCGGCGGGAGGCGAGGGGCGATGACCATGCTCTCGGTCCGCGGCCTCTCGCTCGCTTTCGGCGGCATAGCCGCCCTCTCGGAGGTGAGCTTCGAGGTGGCCGAAGGTGAGATCGTCGGCGTCATCGGCCCCAACGGTGCCGGCAAGACGACCCTCCTCAACACGATCTCGGGCCTGAGCCGCGCCAACCAGGGCGAGATCCGTCTGGCGGGGATCAGCATCACCGGGCGCCGCCCGACCGCGATCGCACGCCTCGGCCTCGGGCGCACCTTCCAGCTCTCGCAGCTCTTTCCGGGCATGACGGTGCTCGAGAACGTCATGACCGGGCTCCATCGCGGCACCCGCGCGGGCCCATTTGCCGCCGCCTTCCGCACGCGGCGGATGCGCGCCGAGGAAGAGGCGAGTGCCGCCAAGGCCTGGCAGGCGCTCAGCTACGTCGGCATGGAGCGCTTCGCCCATCGCCCCGGCAGCGAGCTCTCCTTCGGCCAGCAGCGCATCGTCGAGATTGCGCGCACGCTCGTCGGCGAGCCCAAGCTCGTGCTGCTCGACGAGCCGGCGGTGGGCCTCAGCCTCACCCGGGTGGCCGAGCTCGACCGTCTCCTGCGCCGCATCCGCGACGAGCGCGGGGTCACGTTCGTCATGATCGAGCATGTGGTGCGCCTGGTGATGGAGGTGTGCGACCGCGTCATAGTACTCAACTACGGGGTCAAGATCGCGGACGGCCGGCCCGCGGAGGTCACGGCCAACCGCGGCGTGATCGCCGCCTATCTGGGAAGCGGGTTCGATGCTGCAGGTCGAGCATCTTAAGGTCTGGTACGGCCCGACCGAGGTCCTGCGCGACGTCTCCTTCGAGGTGCCGGCGGGAAAGGTGGTCGCCCTCCTCGGCGGCAACGGTTCCGGCAAGACCACGGTGCTCAACAGCTTGTCCGGGCTCATCCGGCCGCGCGCCGGGCGCATCGCGGTCGAGGGGACCGAGGCCGCCGGGCTCTCCCCCGACCGCATGGTGCGCCTCGGCCTCGCCCAGGTGCCGCAGGGCCGCGAGGTCTTCGCCAGCATGACGGTCGAGGAGAACCTCGAGCTCGGTGCGGTGACGCGGCGCGACCGCGACGGCATCGCCGCCGACAAGGCGGAGATGCTCGCCCTCTTCCCCGCCCTTGCCGAGCATCGCCGGAAGCGCGCGAGTGCGCTTTCGGGCGGGGAGCAGCAGCAAGTCGCGATCGGCCGCGCGCTCATGTCGCGCCCGCGCATTCTCCTCATGGACGAGCCGAGCGCGGGCTTGGCCCCCGTCGTCGTCGACCGCATGGTCGAGACGATCAAGCG
>DATJAC010000224.1:0-20874 GCA_035516655.1 Alphaproteobacteria bacterium
GCTGATCCAGTAATAGGGCGTGCCGCGGGGATCGAGCCGGCGCTCGAGCTCGCCGCCGATCTTGCGCCGGCCCTGTGCCGTCACCGCGATCCCGCGCACGCGCTCGGCCGGCACATCGGGAAAGTTGACGTTCATCATCACGCCCTTGGGCCAGCGCAGGGTGACGAGCTTGCGGATGAGGGCCGGCGCATGCTGCTCGGCCGGCGCCCAGCGCGTCTTCTCGCCCGACGTGTAGCACTGGCTCAGCGCGATCGACGGCACGCCCAGGAGCGTTCCCTCCATGGCCGCTGCGATGGTGCCCGAATAGGTCACGTCCTCTCCGAGATTGCCGCCGCGATTGACGCCCGAGAAGACGATGTCGGGCTTGCGCTCCGCCATGATGTGCTGGACCGCCAGCAGCACGGCGTCGGTCGGCGTGCCGTTCACGGCAAAGCGGTGCTGGCCCAAGGGCCGGATGCGCAAGGGCAGGCGCAGGGTGAGCGAATGGCTCGCGGCACTCTGCTCGGTCTCGGGGGCGACCACCCAAACGTCGTCCGAGAGCGTGCGCGCGATGCGCTCGAGCACCTTGAGTCCGGTCGCCTCGATGCCGTCGTCGTTCGAGAGCAGGATGCGCGCGCGGGCGAGATCGAGGGGCGGATCAAACATCGCGAGCTATGCGCGCGAGCCCGCCCATGTAAGGCCGCAGGACCTCGGGGATCGCGATAGAGCCGTCCGCCTCCTGGAAGTTCTCCATGACGGCGATGAGGGCGCGGCCGAGGGCGATGCCGGAGCCGTTGAGCGTATGCACGAGCCGCGTGCCCTTCTCGCCCGCGCGCCGCATCCGCGCCTTCATGCGCCGCGCCTGGAAGTCGCCGCAGTTCGAGCAGCTCGAGATCTCGCGGTAGCGCCCCTGGCCGGGCAGCCAGACCTCGATGTCGTAGGTCTTGCGCGAGCTGAAGCCCAAATCTCCGGTGCAGAGGATCACCGTGCGGTAAGGCAGTCCCAGGCGCTTCAGCACCTCCTCGGCGCAGGCCGTCATGCGCTCGTGCTCCTGGACAGACGCATCCGGGTGCGCGATCGAGACGAGCTCGACCTTGTAGAACTGGTGCTGGCGCAACATGCCGCGCGTATCCTTGCCCGCCGCCCCCGCTTCCGAGCGGAAGCAGGCGGTCCAGGCCGTATAGCGCAGCGGCAGGGTCGCCTCCTCGACGATGCTGTCCGCGACGAGGCTGGTGAGCGGCACCTCCGCGGTCGGAATGAGGCGGAGGTCGACACCCTCGAGCTTGAAGAGATCGTCGCCGAATTTCGGCAGATTGCCGGTGCCGAAGAGCGTCTGGTCGCGCACGAGGAGTGGGGGGCTCACCTCGAGGTAGCCGAACTCGCCCGTATGGAGATCGAGCATGAATTGGGCAAGGGCGCGCTCGAGCCGTGCCAGGGCCCCCTTGAGCACCACGAAACGGGCACCGGAGAGCTTGCCCGCCGCCTCGAAATCCATGAGGCCGAGGGCCTCGCCGAGTTGCCAATGCTCCTTGGGCTCGAAGGCGAAGGTGCGCGTCGTGCCGTGACGGCGGATCTCTTTGTTCTGCGTCTCGTCCGTGCCGATCGGAACGTCGGCATCGGGCAGATTCGGCAGCACGGCCAGCAGGCGCTCGAGCTCGTCCGCAGCCGCCCTCTCCTCGACCTCGCGCGCGGCGAGCGCCTCCTTGAGCTGCTGCACCTCGGCCATCAGCGCTTCCGCGTCCTGCCCCTTGCGCTTGGCTTCGCCGACCTGGCGCGAGAGTTCGTTGCGCCTGGCCTGGAGCTCCTGGAAGGCCGTCTGGGCCGCGCGCCGCCTGACGTCAAGTGCTGCAATGGCACGCGCTTGCGGCGCCAAGCCGCGGCTCGCAAGCCCGCGGTCGTAGGCCTCCGGATTCTCCCTGATCCATTTGAGCTCGTACATCGCCACCAACCCTTGCGGACGCTGAGCCCTTATAAGCGCAAGGTGCGGGCAAGCGCAAACGTCGGGCGGACCGGAGGTCGTGTGCTGTACCTCCGAGTGTCCCGATTCGGAAGTTCGTCTCACCCGGAAATAACCGTCATTGCGAGCGCAGCGAACCCCGGCGTACGCCGGGGCAGCGCGCCTGGTGCGAGACCTTTTCTAGATTGCTTCGGCGCCCTTCGGGTGCCTCGCAATGACAGGGGTTTTCCTGATGTCCTGAATTACAGAACCGAGCCGTCTCAGCGCCCGAGCGAAGCGAGGAACGCCTCGGCGTTTCGGGTGAAGACGCGCGCGAGGATGTCCTCGGCATAGCCTTCCTCGCGCCATTCGCGGAAGAGGCGCTCGTAGGTGAAGAGCGGGTAGTCGGCGCCGAAGAGGATGCGATCCTTGAGCCGACGCGAAATCTCGTGCTTGAGATCGGGGGTGTGATACTTGGGCGACCAGCCGTGGAGCTCGTACCAGATGTTGCGCTTGTGCATCAGCACGGCGATGGTCTCGGCCTGCCACGGCCAGCCGGGGCGTGCCGCCACGATGGTGAGCTCGGGATAACGCGCCGCCACCCGGTCGAGATGGCGGGGATGGCAATCGTCGAGCAGAATGCCGTTGCCGCCGGGGAGCCCGGCACCCGCCCCCGTCGTGCCGATGAAGATGAGCACGGGAATGCCGGCCTCGATGCAGAGCTTGTAGTAAGGCTTCCATACGGGCTCGCTTGCCGGCGGGGAGTCGCTGCCGTTGACGCCCAAGCCAAGGAAGCCCGCCGTCGCCTCGCGGCAACGCCTCAGCTCCTTCAACCCGTCGTCCCCGCTGCGCGGATCGATGTGCACCCAATTGCCGAGGATGACGTCGGCATATTTCCGCTGCGTGGCGAAGCCGTAGTCGTGGAGGGCGGCCGCCTCGTCGGTCGGGAGGCGCTTGTCGAAGCCGAAGTCAAGGATGACGCGGACGTCCGCTTGACGGAAATAGACCGCCTGCTCCTCCTCGCTCACGTATTTGGGGTCGGAGTTCCAGGTCTTGCGCTGCTGTGCCAACTCGGCCTCGGTACGGAGCGTGTAGCCCCGCTTCGTTCCCCAATGGGAGTGGATGTCGTAGATCGGCATGGTCCGGCCCCTCGGTTGGCACATCACGATGCTCTGTTGCGCCGGGCGCCGCCCGGCGCCGTCTCACATCAGGCTCTCCAAGCTGCCGCCGTCGACCTGGAGCGTGGTGCCGGTGACATAGGAGGCCTGCTCGGAAACGAGGAAGGCGACGACGGCGCCGATCTCCTCGGGCCGCCCGAGGCGCCTGAGCGGTATGCGGCCGGTGGCCTCCTCGCGCACCTCCTCGAGCGCGCGCCGCTCGACTTCCGCCTGCGCCTTGAGCGAGCGCTTCAGCAAATCGGTATCGATCCGTCCCGGGCAGATCGTGTTGACGGTGATCCCGTCGGGCCCGAGCTCGCGCGAGAGCGTCTTGGAGAAGCCGATCAGCGCGGCCCAGCTCGCGACCGAGAGACCGAAGCCGGCGATCGGCGCCTTGACCGAGATGGCGGTGATATTGACGATGCGGCCCCAGCTGCGCGCCTTCATCGACGGCACGCAGAGCCGCGAGAGCCGCACCACGCTCATGAGGTTTTGGCGCAGCGCTTTCTCCCAGGCCGCGTCATCGAACTCCATGATGTGACCGAGGGGGGGTGCCCCGTCGTTGTTGACGAGGATGTCGACCCCTCCGTAGCGCGCAAGTGCCGCGGCCACGACCTTCTCGTGATCCTCGGCCCGACGCACGTCGCCCAGGACCGCCACGACGTCCGCCTGGTGCTCCTTCACGAGGCGATCCGCCGCAGCCGCGAGGGCGGGATTGCGCCGCGCCCAGATGACGAGCTTGGCACCCTCGCGGGCGAGGGCCTCGGCGACCGCGAAGCCTATTCCCTGACTGGCGCCGCCTACGATCGCGACCTTGTCCTTCAAGCCGAGATCCACGCCTGCCCTCCTCGTCTTTCTCTTGGCCGCGCTGCCGGCCCTGACTGCACGCCGGCGAGGGCTAGCGTCAAGGCGGGCTGGGGCGGACGTCGCCCGGCGGGCTGCCGCCCACCGCTGGCTCGTCGTGCTCTTCCTCCTCCTCCGCTTCGCGCTCGGCACGCTTCTTCTCGATCATGCGCACGGCCAAGATCGAGATTTCGTAGAGCACGATGAGGGGCAAGGCGAGCGAGCACTGGCTGATCACGTCGGGCGGGGTCAGCACGGCCGCGATGATGAAGACGCCGAGGATGGCATAGCGCCGCTTCGAGCGCAGGGTCGCCGCACTCACCATGCCCGCGCGCGCCATCAGCGTGAGGGCGACCGGCATCTGGAAGGCGAGCCCGAAGCCGAAGAGCAGATGCATGACGAGCGAGAGATACTCGTTCACCTTCGGCAGCACTTCGATCGCCATGTCGCCGGGCGCCGCCGGACGCTGGAATTGCAGGAAGAAGTGCCAGGCGAGCGGCATGATCACGTAATAGGCAAGTGCTGCACCCATGAGGAACAGCACCGGGGTGGCGATGAGGAACGGCAGGAAGGCCTGCTTCTCCTGCTTGTAAAGGCCCGGAGCCACGAACTTCCAAAGCTGCATCGAGGTCAGCGGGAAGGAGACCATGAGGGCGGCAAAGAGCCCGACCTTCATGTAGGTGAAGAAGGCTTCCTGAAGGGCGGTGTAGATGAGCGCCTTGTGAGCGTTCTCGGGAAACTGGTGCGCGAGCGGTTGGACCAGGAAATCGAAGATGTCGCCCGCGAAATAGAAGCAGACGAAAAAAGCGAGGACGAAACCGGTGAAGGCGTAGATCAGGCGGCGACGCAGCTCGATGAGATGCTCGAAGAGCGGCATCGACTTGTCGTCGGGCGGCCCGTCGGACACAGCACCCGCCTGCTCAGGGCTCGACCAGCGGGGCGGCATTCGGCTGCGGGGCAGGTGCCGGTGCCGGTGCTTCCTGGGGCTCGCCCCCGAGTGCCGGATTTAGCGCTGCCGCTTCCCCGGCACCCGCCGCCTCAACCTCGGCCGACGGCGTTGTCGGATCGGCCGACGGCGGTGCCGGCAAGGCCGGCGCCTCGACACTCGCCGCGGTCTCGGCTTGAAGATCGAGCGACTGCGCGATCGTACCGCCGGGATCGATCGAATGGTCGAGCTCTTGTGCCAAATCGGTCGAGACCGCGCTTTCGATTTGCGACTTGACCTCGTGCAGCTCGGCCTCGCGCACCATGTCCTCGACACCCGACTGGAATTCGCGCGCCATCGCGCGCGCCTTGCGCGCGAACTGGGCCACGTACTTGAGGACCTGAGGCAGGTCCTTCGGCCGCACGACCATCAAGGTCACGACCGCGATCAAGAGGATTTCGGACCAGCTGAAGTCCAACATAGCCGGCGCGCTCCACTCCCTCTATTCCTCTCGCCGCCCCGCGCGGCGGGGCCGTCCCGCGCGGCGGGGCCGTCGCGCGGCGCTCAACCGCGCGCCGAATCGTCGCGGCGGATCGCCGGCTCGGGGCTCGGGGCGGATGCAGCCGACGCCGTCGAGCCGGAGCCGATCGGCTTGGGTGCCGAAGGCTCCTCGCCGCGGCCCTCGTCCTCGTCCTTGAGGCCCTTCTTGAAGGCCTTAACGCCCTTGGCCATGTCGCCCATGATTTTCGAGATCTTGCCGCCCCCGCCGAAGAGGATGAGCACGACCGCGAGCACGATCAGCCAATGCCAGATGCTGAATGATCCCATCTCTCACTCCCGATACCGGGCGCCACGTCCAAGCCGTGGTGCAAGGGTACCAAGTTGTTGATTGAGCGCCAATTTGGCGCCTGCCAAGGCCGCGCTCAAAGCCTGCCGGCGAAGCCCGGTCGCGCCCGGACTATGGCAAAAACGGCTCCGCACCGCAATGGCGGGACGCCCGCTCCCGCCTATGTCCTATGTAAGACCTCGGGAATGCGCCACAAAGTCCCGCCGGCCGGATATTGCGCAGGCCTGGTCGGGCTCTCGTCCCTTGCCCCCTAGTGCCCGTGTTGCCCGCCGGGTTCGACCGCGGCACTCGTCTCGTCTTCCTCGGGTGGTGTCTCGTCGTCCTCGCGCTCAGCACCGAAATCGGCCTCCTCGAGGCTCTCCGCGTGGTTTTCGGCGTCTGCGAGCGCCTGCTCCCGTGCGTTCTCCTCGGCCGCGATCTGCTCCTCGGTGAGGGCCGCCCCATAGGCCGAGATCGCCGGGCGCTTGTCGAGCAGCCCCGCCGCGCGCAACTCCTCGATCCCCGGCAGGTCCTTGGTGTTGGCGAGCCCGAAATGATCGAGGAATGCCTCGGTCGTGACCCAGGTCACCGGCCGACCGGGGCCTTCCCGGCGCCGTCCGGGCTTGATCCAACCCGCCTCGAGCAGCACGTCAAGCGTCCCTCGGCTGAGCGAGACGCCGCGGATCTCCTCGATCTCGGGGCGGGTAATGGGCTGGTGATAGGCGATGATGGCGAGGGTCTCGACCGTGGCACGGTTGAGCTTGCGGGGGACGGTGAGCTCGGTCCGGAGGGCCGCCGCAAGGTCGGGGGCGGTGCGCATCGCCCATTTCTTGCCGACCTCGACCACATGCACGCCGCGATTGGCATAGAGGCCGGCGAGTTCCGCCACCAGGGCCGCGACGTCCACGTCCGCCGGAAGATGCGCCTTCAAGAGCTCCTCGCCGAGCGGCTCGGCCGCGGCGAAGAGCAAGGCCTCGATCAGGCGGAGCTGCTGATGGCGCTCGCTCATCGGTCCTCTCGGGCGCCCTCTCGGCGCGCGCGCAGGTAGATCGGCCCGAACGGCCGGTCCTGGCGGATCTGGGCACGGCCCGAGCGGGTGAGCTCGAGGCTCGCGGCAAAGGTCGCCGCGATCGCCGAGCGCAACACCAGCGGCCCGCGCAGATTGGGCGGCAGGAAATTCATCAGGGTCTGCCAATCGGGCACGCGGCCGAGCATCTCGCGCAACCGTTGCAGCGCATCGTCCATCGAATAGAGATTCATGGGCTTGATGTGCAGCGTGGCCGCCGCGGCATGCGCCTGCCGGTCGGCGTAGGCCCGCAAGAGATCGTAGAGCGTCAACTCGTAGTGCGGTTTCCTGAGCACGACAGGACGCTCCGGCGCCCCCCGCGCCAGCACATCATGGCCGAGCCGGGGACGCGCCAGGAGACGCACGCCCGCCTCGCGCATGGCCTCGAGGCGCTGCAGTTGGAAGCGCAAGGCCGCCGCCATCTCGGCGCCGCTCGGCTCCTCCTCCGCTCCCGTTTCCTTGGGCAGGAGGAGGCGCGACTTGAGGTAGGCAAGCCACGCCGCCATGACGAGATAGTCGGCGGCGATCTCGAGACGCAGCTCGTGCGTGCGCGCGATGAAGGCAAGGTACTGCTCCGCGAGAGCCAGGATCGAGATATGGACGAGATCGACCTTCTGCAGCCGCGCCAGCTCGAGCAGCATGTCGAGCGGCCCCTCATAGCCGCCGAGCTCGACCAGGAGCTGCTCGTGCGGCAGCACCGCCGGCTCGCTCTCCTCGAAGCTCTCCTCGCGTTCCATTCGGCCGGGTCCGCCTATGTGCACCGCTTGAGGCTCAGCCGAAGAAGCCGCTCGATCCCGTGAGCCATAGAATCCCTTCGAGCAGCTTCTCGGCCGGCCATGCGATGAGCCATGCCATCACATTGAGATCGGTGTGAAGCTCCCGCCCCACCATGGGCAAGATAAAGAGAACGGCGATCAGAATAAACATTCCCCAGCGCTCGAGCCCTGCGACCGGCCGCGCGAGCGGGTGCGGCAGGAGCCCGACCAGCACCCTTCCGCCATCGAGCGGCGGCAGGGGAATCATGTTAAAGACGGCCAATACCACGTTGATAATGACCGAATTCTCGAGATTGCGAAAAATCCACGGGCCGATCACTTCCGGCAGCACGGGAGCGAGATGCATGAGCAGCGCCGAGGCGGACGCCAAGAGGATGTTCATCCCCGGCCCGGCGGCCGCGACGTACACCATGTCGCGTTTCGGGTGGCCGAGTCGCGCGAAATTGACCGGAACAGGCTTGGCATAGCCGAAAAGGAAAGGCGCGCGCGCGAGCAATAGGAGGGCCGGGAGCAGGATGGTGCCGACGGGATCGACGTGCCTCAACGGGTTGAAGTTGACGCGGCCCTGGCGGTAGGCGGTGTCGTCGCCGAGCCAGTTGGCCACGACCCCGTGCGCCACCTCGTGGAAGGTGACCGCGACGAGCACGGGGAGCACCCAGATGGAGGCTGCAAAGAGAATGTTGGAGAGCGAGGACGCGTTCACCGCGCACCGCTTACGCTGCCGCGAGAAGCGCGTCAAGCTCCGCCCTTGCCGCGTCGGCATTGAAGAATCGAGCGGCCTGCCGCGGCTCGAGCGCACGCGCTACGCGCCCAGCCGCTGCTCCGCTCAGCCGCGGTGCGGCGGCGGCCACCTCCGCCATCTCCTCGAGGACACCGGAGCAGTGCAAGGCCACGTCGCAGCCGGCCGCGAGGGCTTCGGCCGTGCGGGTGCCGAGGCTGCCGGCAAGCGCCTTCATGCCGAGATCGTCCGTGAGCAGAGCGCCCGCGAAGCCGATCTCGCCGCGCACCACCTCGGCGATGAGCTTCTGCGAGGTGGTCGCGGGATGGGCGGGATCGATGGCGCTGAAGCGGATATGCGCGGTCATCGCCCAAGGCTGATCGGCCAGCGCCTTGAAGGGCAGGAAGTCCGAGGTGCGGAGGGCCTCCCAAGGAGCTTCGACCTCGGGGAGCTCGAGATGGCTGTCGGCGCGCGCGCGGCCATGGCCGGGGATGTGCTTGATCACGGATGCGATGCCGCCTGCGGCGAGCCCGTCGCACATGCTTCGTCCGAGGAGAGCCACGCATGTGGGGTCGGCGCCGAAGGCGCGGTCGCCGATAATGCCGTGGGCCTCGGGCCATGCCAGGTCGAGCACGGGCGCGCAATCGACCGTGATGCCGAGTTCCCGAAGCTCCGCTGCGATCAGCCGGGCATTGAGCCACACCGCCCGGCGGCCCTCCTCGAGCGAGCGCTCCGCCACGCGGGCGAGGCTGCAGGCGGACGGGACGGCGCGCCAGACGGGCGGTGCCAGGCGGGCGACGCGTCCGCCTTCCTGGTCGATCAAGACCGGCGCCGTGTCGCGGCCGACCGCAACACGGAGGGCCGAGACAAGGGCTTGCACCTGCGCCTTGTCGCGGCAGTTGCGCGCAAAGAGGATGAATCCGAGCGGGTCGCTTGCGCGGAAGAACTGCGCCTCCGCCTCGCCGAGCACAGCCCCGGCGCAGCCGAGGATGACGGCGCGCGCCTCGCGGCCCGCGGTCAAGGCAGCCGTGCTGCGCTCAGGGCTTGACCGCCAGGCATCCGACCTTGATCGCCTTCAGCTTGTCGCAGAGCGCGTTCGCCTGCGCCCGATCCGGGAGCTCGCCGCCGCGGATGCGGAAGAAGACCCCCTTGTCGCCGCCGAGGTCGACGCGCTGGATATTGAGCGAAAGCTGCCCGAGCAGGTCCGGATATTTGCCCTGAAGCCGCGCCCATTCATGCTGCGCCTCCTCGGCCGTGCGTACCGCGCCGAGCTGAATGTGCCAGTCGCCCACATCGCGGGAGGCAGCGTTGCCGGCCGGCTTCTCGGCACTGGCGACCGCCTTCGCAGGAGCCTTCGGTGAGGCTGCGGGCGTCGCTGCCGGTGCCGGCGCCGGTGGATTGGCCGCCGCCGGCGCTGGCGGGGCGACCGGTTGGTTCGAGCTGCCCGATTTGGCCGGTGTCGACGGCGCCTCGAGACCGCCACCCTGCGCCACTTGTTGGGGTGCGGTCTCCTTGGCAGGGGTTTCGGCCGCGGCCGGTGCCGCAACAGGGTTGCTCGGCGGCGTGGCGGCGCTGGCGCTCGCTACCGGGGCTGCGGCCTGGGCCGCGGGCGGCTCCGCCGCCTGGGCCTGTTGCGGCTGGGGCTCCTCCGCGGCGGGCTTGGGCAGCGGGGACTCCGGCGGCGGCATGAGCCGCTCGGCCGGCTGGGCGCTTGGACCGGCACCGGCGGGCTTGACCTCCTTGTAGATCAGCTTGTCCTGATTGGGCACGTCCATGCCGCCGGGCTCCTCCGGCTTGACCTTGTAGGGCTGCTGCTCGGCCTTGATGAGCGGGGCCGGACCCTGCGCACCCGCGCGCAGTCCCAGCTGATAGGCGTAATAGACCACGAGGGCGAAGGCGCCGAAGACGAGAAGCGTCACCGCAGCGGTGAAGAAGCGCGAGCGGCGGGGACGGCGCTGCTCGTGCTCGTAGATCGCGCGCAGCGGATCGCGGGAAGATCCGGGGTCCGATGACATCAGTGCATCTCCTCTACAGCCTCGACGCCGAAGATCGCCAGTCCCGAGGCGATAACGATCTGGACCGCCCGAACAAGGGCCAAGCGCGCAGCCGTGAGCTCGGCGTCGCCCTCCAGGATAAAGCGCAGGCTAGGCTCCTCCCGGCCCTTCGTCCAGAGCCCGTGAAACAGAGCCGCGAGATCATAGAGGTAAAACGCGAGTCGATGCGGCTCGTGCGCCTCGGCGGCGGCGTCGATCTGGCGCGGCCATGCGCAGAGCAGCTTGATCACGCCGAGCTCTGCTGAGTCGCTCAACCGCGCCAGGCGCTGGAGCGCGAGCGACTCGGCGGAGAAATCCAGCTGCGGGAAGGCCTCGCGCGCATTGCGCAGGACCGAATGGCAGCGCGCGTGGGCATATTGCACGTAGAACACCGGATTGTCGCGCGACTGCTCGACCACCTTCGCAAGGTCGAAGTCGAGCGGGGCATCATTCTTGCGCGTGAGCATGATGAAGCGGACCACGCCCTTGCCGACCTCCTCGACCACCTCGCGCAACGTCACGAAAGTTCCGGCGCGCTTCGACATCTTGACGGGCTGGCCTTCGCGCAGCAGCCTGACGAGCTGACAGATCTTCACGTCGAGCGTCCCCACCCCGCCCGTGATGGCGCTGACCGCGGCTTGCGTGCGTCGGATGTGGCCGCCGTGATCCGCACCCCAGACGTCGATCATGATCTTGGCCCCGCGGCGGAACTTGTCCCAATGATAGGCGACGTCGGAGGCGAAATAGGTCCAGCTCCCGTTCGAGCGCCGCAGCGCATGGTCCGTGGCATCGCCGAACGCGGTCGCCTTGAAGAGCGTCTGCGGCCGCGGCTCCCAATCCTCGGGCAACTTGCCCTTGGGCGGCTCGAGCACGCCGGTGTAGAGCAGGCCGCGGCGCTCGAGCTCGGCGAGGGCCTCCTCGACCTTGCCTTTCTCGACGATATCGCGTCGCTCCGAAGTGAAGACGTCGTGATGGATGCCGAGGGCCGCGAGGTCCGCCTTGACGAGCGCCATCATGCACTCGACCGTGAAGTCCACAACCTTGGGCAGCCATGCCGCGGGGGCGGCCTCCTTGAGACCGGCACCATGGTTAGCTGCGAGAGCGGCGCCGACCGGTTTGAGGTAATCGCCTTGATATTCCCACCTGCGGCCGGGAAAGTGCCGCGCGAAGGCATCGTCGCTCATCTCCTCGCCGAGCGCTTCGAGGTAGCGGGCGTATGCCGAATAGGCCAATTGCTCGATCTGCTGGCCGGCATCGTTGATGTAGTACTCGCGCACCACCCGGTAGCCGGCAAAGGCGAGGAGCGCGGCGAGCGCGTCGCCGAACACGGCACCCCGCGCGTGCGCCACCGTGAGCGGGCCCGTGGGATTGGCCGAGACATACTCGACGTTCACGAGCTCGTCTTTGCCGAAGGCCGAGCGCCCGTAGTCCGCCCCGAGGCGCAAGAGCTCGGCAAGGGCTTCATGCCAGACGGGCGCTCTAAGGGTGAGATTGACGAAGCCGGGACCGGCCACCTCGACGCCGGCGACCGCAGGGTGCGCGCGCAGGCGCTCCGCGAGGAGCTCGCCCAATGCCCGCGGCGGCGTCCGCGCCTCCCGTGCGAGCACCATCGCGGCATTGGTCGCGAGCTCGCCGTGTCCCGCCTCGCGCGGCGGATCGACCGAGACCCGGCCGAGATCGAGCCCGGACGGAAGCTTGCCTGCCGCGACGAGGGCCGCGAGCTCGCCCTGGACGAGGTCTTTGGCGAATGTGTAGACGTTCATTCCTAGGGTCTTGTCTCGGCGTCGAAGAGGCGCCGGTGCTCGTCGAGGGCGTAGCGGTCGGTCATGCCCGCGATGTAGTCGGTGACGACGCGCGCCGTCTCCGCGGAGTTGGCGCCCCCGGCCAACGCTCTCCACTCGGTCGGCAGGCATTCGGGCTCGGCGAGGAAGAGCTGGAACAGCTCGCCCACCACGCGGCGCGCCTTGCTGGTCATGCGGTTGACGCGGAAGTGGCGGTACATGCGCTCGAGAAGGAAGGCCCGGAGCGCGCGATCGTTCTCGCGCATCCCTGCGGAAAATGCAACGACGGCGGCACCCCAGGCGCGGATATCGGCGGGGCTCTCGGGCTGCGCCGCAGCTAGGCGCTGGCGCGTTTCGACCAGGACGTCGGTGACCATGCCGTCGATGAGGCGGCGGATCGATTCATGGATGAGGCGCGAGCGCTCGAGCCCCGGGTAGCGCTCCGCTACCGCCTTGAAGGTGGGGCCGACGAGCGGGAGCGCGTGCAGGTCCTCGACGCTGAAGAGGCCGGCGCGCAAGCCGTCGTCGATGTCGTGATTGTTGTAGGCGATGTCGTCGGAGAGGGCCGCCACCTGCGCCTCGGCGGACGGCCAGCTGGCGAGCTCGAGGTCGTTGAGCGTATTGTACTCGGCGATGCTTGCCGGAAGCGGCGCTTCGGCATTGGCGCCGATGAGCGGGCCGTTGTGCTTGACCACCCCCTCCAGCGTCTCCCACGTGAGGTTGAGCCCGTCGAACTCGGCATAATGCTGCTCGAGCTTGGTGAGGATGCGCAGGGTCTGCGCATTGTGATCGAAGCCGCCGAAATCCTTCATGGCCTCCTCGAGCGCGTGCTCGCCGGCATGCCCGAAAGGCGGATGGCCGAGGTCGTGGGCGAGGGCGAGGGCTTCGGCGAGGTCCTCGTTGAGGTCGAGCGCGCGCGCGAGCGAGCGCGCGATCTGCGCCACCTCGAGGCTGTGGCTCAAGCGCGTGCGATAGTAATCGCCCTCGTGGAAGACGAAAACCTGCGTCTTGTACTTGAGGCGGCGGAAGGCCGCGGCATGGATGACGCGGTCGCGGTCGCGCTGGTAAGCCGTGCGGGTCGTACTCTCCGGCTCCTTGACGAGCCGGCCGCGGCTTCTGGCAGGGTCGCAGGCGTAAGGCGCAAGGCGGGCTCCGCTCATCCCGCCACCCTACAGGTGCCGGCCGCACCAGGCAATCCGCGGGCGCTCCGGCGTGGAGCCGCCACGCGGCGGCTCCACCCGCTCAAGGAGAAAGTCGACTAGCTGGCGGAGCGCCAGTAGAAGGACTGGGACACCGCATGCTGACCGACGTCGACCGCGCGGCTGATCACGGTACCGCCGTTCTCGGCGACGACCTGGTAGTGGCCGGGGTGCACCTTGGCAAAGAAATAAGGACCGTCGGACATCGCGTCGAGGACGGTGTTGCCCTTGCCGTCGACGAGCTTCACGCGGACGTTGGCGAGATACTCGCCCGAGCCCTGCACGGCAAACAGAAGCCGCAAGTTGTAGGCACCCTCGATTTGCCGCATCGCCAGCACGGAGTCGCTGCCTATACCGCCGCTGACATAGCTCACGTCGCCTTGCGTCATCGGCCCGACCAGCGCCAGCCGATCCTGATTCTCGATGGCGTTGACCGAAGTTTCGGTCTGCGATCTCACGATGCCTTGGGCAGCCGCCGGTGTTGCCGTGCCAAGCGCGCCCAGCATGGCGCCCGCCAGCGCCAGGGATAACCATTGCTCTTTCATCTTGCTCATCTCACACCTTCCCAATCATCGGCTCAGTAAGTGCCGTCCCGGCCACTCCCGGCCGGTCGGCAGCGTTCGTGAGGCTACAGAGATAGGAGGTGAAAACGGCGAAACTTGCAATGACGCTGTGACAAAAATGCGGCGCGACGGGACGGCGCGGCGACACTTGGTGGCACCGCACCATACGCGAAAGGCCCAAAGGCTCAATTGACAACGGCCCAGGCTGGTCTAAATAGGAGCGGTGCCGGACTTGCGCTGCCCGCTGCTGCAGCTGGATCGGCAAGGAGCCTCGAGGAAAGCATGGCGGAAACGGCAGTCATCTCCGAAACGCCCAGCGTGGCCATCAGTGAGAGTGCCGCCAGGCGCATCGCGGCTTTGCTCGCCGAGGAGAACAACGCGGCCCTCGGCATGCGCATCGCCGTCTCCGGCGGAGGCTGCGCCGGCTTCCAATATGCCTTCAGCTTCGACGACGCGCGCAACGCGGACGACCGCATTTTCGAGAACCAGGGTGCCCGCGTCGTCGTCGACGAGGTTTCGCTCGAGTTCCTCAAGGGCGCGGAAGTCGACTTCGTCGAGGACCTGCTCGGGGCCTATTTCAAGATCCACAATCCGAACGCCACCTCCTCCTGCGGCTGCGGCAGCTCGTTCTCGGTCTAGGGCGGCCGGGAGCCGGATTTTGCCCAAGATCGCGACCTGGAACGTCAATTCGGTCAAGGCCCGTCTGCCCCATCTCCTGCGCTGGCTCAAGGAGGCGGCACCCGACATCCTGCTCTTGCAGGAGATCAAGGTGCAAACCGGCGACTTCCCGGCACTCGAGATCGAGGACCTCGGCTACAACATCGCCGTGGTCGGGCAGAAGAGCTATAACGGTGTCGCCATCCTCGCCAAGCGGCCGATCGAGGTAGAGCATAAAGCCTTGCCCGGCGACAGCGAGGATGCCCAGGCGCGCTACCTCGAGGCGATCGTCGGTACCCTCAGGGTCGCCACGATCTACCTCCCCAACGGCAATCCGGTCGAGAGCGACAAGTTCGCCTACAAGCTGGCGTGGATGGCGCGGCTGCGCGCACATGCGGCCCAGCTCATGAAGCTCGACGAGGCCTTCGTGCTGGGCGGGGATTACAACGTGGCCCCCGCCGACGCGGACGTCTACGACCCCGTGGCCTGGAAGGACGACGCGCTCTGCCGGCAGGAAAGCCGGGCCCAGTTCCGCGCCCTCCTCCATCTCGGCCTCACGGACGGCTTCCGCGCCCTTCACGCCGAGCCGCACCGCTATACCTTCTGGGACTACCAGAGCGGGCGCTGGCCCCGCGACGAGGGCCTCAGGATCGACCACCTCCTGCTCTCGCCCCAAGCCGCCGACCGTCTCGAGGAATGCGACATCGCGCGCGAGCCGCGCGGCTGGGAGCGCGCCTCCGACCACACGCCGGTCTGGTGCACGCTCAGAGACTGAGACCACGAGCCTCACGGAGGACCTCATGACGAATGCTACGACCCTCGAAGGCGGCTGCCTCTGCGGCAGCATCCGCTACCGCACCGCCTACGAGCCCGGCCATACCGGGCATTGCCATTGCAGCATGTGCCGCCGTGCCGCGGGGGCTCCGATGGTGACGTGGTTCACGCTCAAGGAGCAGGGTCTCACTGTCACCAAGGGCACGCCCAGCTGGTACCAATCCTCGGATCACGGGCGCCGCGCCTTCTGCCCGACCTGCGGCACGCCTCTCTTCTTCACCTCGAAGCACTACGCGGGATATGTCGACGTCACCGCCGGCAGCCTCGATCATCCCGAACGCGTGACGCCCGACCGCCACGTCTACGAGCCCGACCGCGTCCCGTGGCTGCTCATGAGCGACGGGCTGCCGCGCCACGTGGGCGACAGCCGCTCGCCGCGCGTGGCCGAGCGCTGAGGGTGGTGTGCTGCCGTCGGGGCACAACCGATCGCGGAATCGTGTCGGCAGCTCAACGTCATAACGATTGCCCTCACCCTCCGTGATGGTACAATGACCGCATCATTACAGCTTGGCGCGGCCCGATGGCGGGCCGGGGGACGATAGGAGGACCAGGGGAATCCTGCCCGGAAAACGGGCCAAAACAAGCGGGTC
This sequence comes from Alphaproteobacteria bacterium, assembly GCA_035516655.1. Classification (GTDB taxonomy): domain Bacteria; phylum Pseudomonadota; class Alphaproteobacteria; order JACZXZ01; family JACZXZ01; genus DASPPM01. The sequence goes on from DATJAC010000224.1 coordinate 15,884, forward strand.
GGACAAAACAACAAAGTCGGCGACCCCAGGAGGAAACGAGCCAAATGTCGCAAGCATCAGCTTCTCTGAGCCGAGGCTCCGCCACGAGTCGTTGGCTGCAACTGCTGGTCGGGATCGTGTGCATGGTCATGATCGCCAACCTGCAATACGGCTGGACGCTCTTCGTCAACCCGATCGATGCCAAATATCATTGGGGCCGGACCGACATTCAAGTGGCGTTCAGCCTCTTCGTGCTGACCGAGACTTGGCTGGTCCCGATCGAGGGCTGGTTCGTCGACCGCTTCGGCCCGCGCATCGTCGTGGCGGTGGGCGGGGTCCTCGTGGCCGTCGCCTGGGTCATCAACTCGATGGCCGCGTCCTTGCCCGCCCTTTACCTCGGCGCCATCGTCGGCGGCGTGGGAGCGGGGGCCGTCTACGGCACTTGCGTCGGCAACGCGCTCAAATGGTTCGCCGACCGGCGCGGCCTGGCCGCCGGGCTCACGGCCGCCGGCTTCGGTGCCGGGGCCGCGATGACTGTCATCCCCATCCAGTACCTCATCAAGACCAGCGGCTACGAATCCGCCTTCCTCTGGTTCGGTCTCGGCCAGGGCCTGATCGTTTTGCTCCTCTCCAGCCTCCTGGTGGCGCCACGCCCGGGCGAGGCACCGGCGGCGGTCAGTCGCAAGCTGCAGCAGGTCGCCTACGACTCGACCCCGCTCGAGACCCTGCGCACGCCCCTCTTCTGGGTGCTCTATGTCCTCTTCGTGATGATGGCCGCGAGCGGGCTCATCATGGCGGCCCAGATCGCGCCCATCGCCAAGGACTTCAAGATCGCCGACGTGCCCGTGAGCATCCTGGGGATCGCGGGGCCGACCCTGGTCGTCGCCATTTCGATCGACAACGTCCTGAACGGCCTGGCGCGGCCCTTTTTCGGCTGGGTCTCCGACAAGGTGGGGCGCGAGAACACCATGTTCGTGGTGTTTTCGCTCGGGGCCGTCAGCATGTGGGGCTTGAGCCAGTTCGGGCATCAGCCCGTCTACTTCGTGCTGTTCTGCGCGCTCAGCTTCTTCACCTGGGGCGAGATCTTCAGCCTCTTCCCCGCCACCTGCACCGATGCGTTCGGTACCAAATACGCCACCACCAACGCGGGCCTGCTCTATACCGCCAAGGGCACGGGCTCGCTCTTGGTTCCCTTCGCCAGCCTGCTGACGGCCAAGACCGGGAGCTGGTACGACGTCTTCGTGCTCGCGGCGATCCTCAACCTGGTGGCGGGAGTTGCAGCCCTCCTCGTGCTGAAGCCGATGCGCAGGGCGCACCATTCGAGCCTCGCCGACGCCGGCCACCGCGAGGCCACGGCGGGCTCGGCGGACTGAGCCATAGGATTGACGCGGCAATAGAAGGGGCGGTGCTCGGCCGCCCCTTCGTCTCTGCGGGCGAAGCGGGTTTCCTTTGCCGAAGCCGTAACTTCGGCATTGCCGTGACAATTTTTTGCCGCGGCTATTCCGGCTTTCCTCTAAGCAGCACCCCGATGCGCCGCTCCTCCAGGCGTGAGCCGGACGCCGGCACGCAGACGCTGGAAGGGCAGCTTGGCCGGGTCCGCGGGTGCGGGGCCGGGGGCTTCGACCACCAGCACCTCCTCGGCGATGGGCTGGAAGTCGGCGCGGAAATGGACCGAGCTCTTGAGGGCCAGGATCTTCATGCGCGCGGGCTCGATGCCGAGGTGGCGGAAAATCTCCTGGTCCGCGGCCTGGAGCTTGCGGCTCGCCACCACGAGCTCTACCCCGCCGATGGAGAGGCGCGCCATGGGACCGAGCTGCATGCGCGCCCCCTTGTAGAAGGGTCCGGTGCCGGTGAAATTGCCGTCGCCCAGGGCCGCCACGCGAAACTCCCCCGTGAAGGGGCCGTGGCCTGGCAGGTTCGAGCGTCCCCCGACCGCGAGCTTGAGGCTGGCGCCGACGCCGGCACGGTGGGCTGCGGCCGCGGCGGCGGGATCGCAGAGGATGGCGAGGGCCGCCCCCTCGGCGCCGTGGCGCACGAGCGCCTCCAGGAGCCCGATGGTATCGGCGTCTCCCCCCGCCCCCGGATTGTCCTGCGTGTCGGCCAGCACGACCGGTCGCGTGGCATCCTTGGCCCGCGCGATGGCGTGCTTGACCGCCGCATCCGGATGCCACAGCACGCCTGCGAAATCACCCTCCCGCGCCAGGCAGGCGGCGGCGAGCCGGTCGGCAGCGCGCGCGGCAGCGCTCTCCCGCTCGGCATAGGCCAGGACCGCGGGTCCGCATTCGGCAATATCGGCGAGCGGAAAGCCGGTGGCGAAGGACACACTCGCGACCTGCCCGCGCTCGAGCTCGCCCGACAAGGCATAGAGGCTCATGGCCGGCTCGACCAGCGTGCATTGGAACGTGAGCGGAATGAGATAGGGCAGCTTGCGAAAGGCCTTCGCGAGCGGCCTGCCGCGCTTGAGCAGGCCGTCGAGGATGGCGGCTGCGCGTCCGCCGGTCTCCGCCATGTCGAGATGGGGGTAGGTGCGATAGGCGACGAGGGCGGACGCCTCCTCGACCATGCGCGCGGTCACATTGGCGTGGAGGTCGAGGCTCGCTACGACGGGAACGCTGGCGCCGACGAGCGCACGGACGCGCCGCAAGAGCTCGCCCTCGCCGTCCTCGAGATGCTCGGCCACCATGGCACCATGGAGATCGAGATAGACCGCATCGACCGGCAGGCTCTCGGCCAGGTGCTGGACGAGGAGGGCCGCGATGCGCTCGTAGGCCTCGCCGGTGACGTGGGCCGAGGGCGTCGCATTGGCCCAGGCGAGCGGGACGAGCGTATGGCCCGCGGCCTGTGCCGCTGCGACGAAACCCGCGATCGGGATATTGATGCCCGCGACCGCGGCGAAGAGAGCTTCGCCCGCGCTCAGCCCGGGCCAGCCGCCTGCGCGCACGAAATCCTCGTAGCGCGCCTTCGAGGGGGCAAAGGTATTGGTCTCGTGCTGAAAGCCGCCGACCGCGATGCGCGCCATGGCAGCTTCCTTCTTCGCCCCCGACGCCCGTCAGATATCGGCGTAGCAGTGCGTCTCCGCCCCCGCACCGGGATGGGTGACGGCCCCGCTATAGGCCGGGCCCACGGTCTGGGCATATTTCCAAAGCGTTCCCGACTGGAAATCGTGGCGGCGCGCCTTCCAGCTCTTGCGGCGCCTGGCAAGCTCCTCCTTCGAGAGGGCGACGTTGAGCGTGCCCTTGGCCGCGTCGATCTCGATGCGGTCGCCGTCCTTGAGCAGAGCGATCGGTCCGCCGACCGCCGCCTCGGGGCCGATGTGGCCGATCGAGAAGCCGTGCGTGCCGCCCGAGAAGCGCCCGTCGGTGATCAGGGCCACGTCCTCACCCAGACCCTGGCCGTAAAGGGCACCCGTGGTCGACAGCATCTCGCGCATCCCCGGGCCGCCCTTGGGCCCTTCATAGCGCACCACGACCACGTCGCCAGGCTTGATCTTGCGCGCGAGCACGGCGGCGAGCGCATCTTCCTCGCGATCGAAACAGCGCGCACGGCCGCTGAACTTGAAGCGCTTCATGCCGGCCACCTTCACGATCGCCCCCTCGGGGGCGAGATTGCCCGTGAGGCCGACGAAGCCGCCCGACTTGCTGAGCGGCTTCTCCGTCGAGCAGACGACGTCCTGGTTCTTCGGCACCACCACGTCCTTCAAGTTCTCCGCGATCGTCTTCCCGGAAGCGGTGAGGCAGTCGCCGTGGAGGAATCCGCCCTGCAGAAGCGCCTTCATCAGCACCGGCACGCCGCCCACATCGTAGAGATCCTTGGCGACGTATTTGCCGCCCGGTTTCAGGTTCGCGATATAGGGCGTGCGGCGCGAGACCGCGACCACGTCTTGAAGCGTGAAGGGGATCCCGGCCTCGTTCGCGATCGCCGGCAGATGCAGGCCGGCATTGGTCGACCCACCCGAGGCCGCTACCACGGTCGCCGCGTTCTCGAGCGCCTTCAAGGTCACGATGTCGCGCGGGCGCAGCTGGCGCTTGATCAGCTCCATTACGGCCCGTCCCGAGGCTTCTGCAAAGGCGTCGCGGCTATCGTAGGACGCCGGCGGCATGGCCGAGCCCGGCAGCGCCAGGCCGAGGGCTTCGGAAACACAGGCCATGGTGTTGGCGGTGAACTGTCCGCCGCAGGAGCCGGCGGTGGGACAGGCGGCACATTCGAGCTCGTGAAGCTCCGCGGCCGTCATGCGGCCTGCCGCACGCGCGCCGACCCCTTCGAAGACGTCGACGATGGTGACGTCGCGGCCGTGGAATTTGCCCGGCAGGATCGAGCCGCCATAGAGGAACACCGAGGGGACGTTGAGCCGCAGCATCGCCATCATGATGCCGGGGAGCGACTTGTCGCAGCCCGCGATGCCGACGAGCCCATCGTAGCAATGACCGCGCACGGTGAGCTCGACCGAATCCGCGATCACCTCGCGGCTCACGAGCGACGACTTCATCCCGGCATGGCCCATGGCGATGCCGTCGGTCACGGTGATGGTGGTGAACTCACGCGGGCTTCCCCCGCCCGCCTTGACCCCGAGCTTCGCGATCTGGGCCTGGCGCGAGAGCGAGATGTTGCAGGGGGCCGCCTCGTTCCACGTCGTCACCACGCCCACGAGCGGGCGGGCGATGTCGGCCTCGGTCATGCCCATCGCGTAGTAGAAGGCGCGATGCGGTGCACTCTTGTCGCCGACCGAGACATGGCGGCTCGGCAGGCGGGACTTGTCGAAATTCGCGTTCTTCGCAGTCTTGCGCTGAGCCATGGCCGTTCCCTCATGCTTGATCTTTGCCACTATACTGGTTCTGAAATTCGCAACATTAGGAGACATCCGTCATTGCGAGGCGCCCGAAGGGCACCGAGGCAATCCAGAGTTTCTCCCGCACAAAGGGCCCTGGATTGCTTCGCTTCGCTCGCAATGACACTTGTTTCCGGTGAAACGAACCCCCGAACAGAACACTGGCTCTTATACGCGAGCATAGGGG
>DATJAC010000225.1:0-3913 GCA_035516655.1 Alphaproteobacteria bacterium
CTTCACGAATAGGGAACGCGCATGGAAACCAAAGCCAGCTACATGATCGTGGGGAGCTTCGTGTTGGCACTCGTGGCGGGAGTGTTCCTCTTCGCGATGTGGCTGGCCGCGGTGCCGAGCCCCCACAAGACCAAGGTCTACCACATCGATTTCCGCGACGCGGTGACCGGGCTCCAGGACGGTGCGCGCGTCCTCTACCGCGGCATTCCGGTCGGCTCGGTCGTCCACATCGGCATCGATCCGGAGAGCGTCGAGGAAATTCAGGTGACCATCGACGTCGACGCGACGACCCCGATCAAAGTGGACACGATAGCCTCGCTCGGCTTTCAGGGACTGACCTTCGTGCCTTTCGTGCAGCTCGAGGCCGGCACCCAGGCGGCACCCCTCCTCGAGCCGAAGCCCGGCCGAAAGATCGCCACGATCAAGTCGCGCCCCTCCCCCATCCAGCGCGTCTTCGACTCCGCACCCGTGCTCATCGACAAGATCAACGGGCTGGTCGACCGCGCGGCGGCACTTCTGAGCGACGCTAACATCAAGTCGATCGAAGAATCGCTCACGAACGTCCATACGGTCACGGCGACCTTCGCCGACAAGAGCAAGCAGATCGCGAGCCTGATCGACGACGCCTCGGCGACGATGCACTCGCTGAATGCGCTCTCCGCGAACCTCAACACGCAAACCACGCAGCTCGCGGGAGAGCTCAAGCCGACGATCGCCGAGCTGCGCAAGGACGGCGAGGCGATCGGGGCCCTCGCCACCGACCTCAACGCGGTGGTGGAAGAGAATCGCAGGCCGCTCAAGGATTTCAGCTCGCAGGGCCTCTATGAGCTGACCGAATTCCTCGCCCAGGCCCGGATAGCGGCCGAGTCCATAACGCGGCTCGCCAACAAGCTCGAGGAGAACCCCTCGCAGCTCCTCCTGGGCGGCGGCCAGCAAAACGGGGTGAAAGCGCGATGAAGACTGCACTCTTGCCCGGTCCCGCCCGCAACTGGGCGTGCCTCGCCGCCGCGGTCTTGCTGCTTGGCGGCTGCGCCCTCGTCGAGGGTGGGGGGCCGCCGCCGCGGCTTTTCACCCCGCACCCGAAGACGACCTTCGACAGCGACCTGCCCACCGCCAACTGGCAGCTCGTGGTCGACCCGCCGCAAGCCCCCGCAAGCATCGATAGCGTGCGCATCGCCGTGCGCAAGAGCCCGCTCGAGCTCGATTACTATGCCGGGGCCGCGTGGGCCGATCGCGTGCCCCCGATGGTGCTGACGCTGCTCGTCTCCTCCTTCGAGAATACGGGAAAGATCGTCGGGGTGGGGCGCGAGTCGGCGAGCCTGCGCGGCGACTTCGCGCTGAGGACCGATATTCGCAACTTCGAGGTCGAGCGCGAGGGCGGCCACGCCGCGGCCCACGTGCACATCGTGTCCAAGCTCGTCCAGCTGCCCGAGCGGATCATCGTCTCGGACAATTCATGCGACTACAAGGAGGATGCGGCGAGCGACAAGCTCGAGGACATCGTGGAGGCTTACAACAGCGCGCTCGGCCGCTGCATGCGCCGCATCGTCGAATGGACGCTCAGGACCGGGAGCAAGATCAAGCCGGTGAAATGACGATCGATCTCGCCCGCGCCCGACGGGAGACGCCCGGAACCGCGGAAGTGATCCATCTCAACAATGCCGGTGCGGCGCTCATGCCGCGCCCGGTGATCAAGGCGCTCGTCGACCACATCGAGCTCGAGAGCCGGATCGGCGGCTACGAGGCGGCCGAGCGGGAGTACCAACGCGTCGAGCGGACCTACGACTCCCTCGCGCGCCTCCTCAACTGCGCGCGCGAGGAGATCGCGGTCGTCGAGAACGCGACGCGCGCCTGGGACATGGCGTTCTATGCGCTCCCCTTCCGCCCCGGCGATCGCATCCTGACCGCGGTTGCCGAATATGCGAGCAACGTGATCTCCTTCCTCCAGGTGGCGGAGCACACCGGGGTATCGGTTGAGGTCGTGCCGAACGACGAGAGCGGGCAGCTCTCCCTTGCCGCCCTCGAGCGCATGATGGACGCGAGGGTCAAGCTCATCGCCGTCACCCACGTGCCGACCAACGGCGGGCTCGTCAACCCGGCGGCTGCCATCGGCAGGATCGCCAGGGCCGCGGGCGTGCCCTTCCTCCTCGATGCCTGCCAATCGGCGGGCCAGATGCCGCTCGATGTCGCCGCCCTCGGCTGCGACATGCTCTCCGCCACGGGACGCAAATATCTGCGGGGCCCGCGCGGCATCGGCTTCCTCTACGTGCGCAAGGGCCTCCTCGAGCGCCTTACGCCGCCTTTCCTCGACCTGCACGCGGCACGCTGGACGGCACCCGACCGTTACGAGCTTCGCCCCGACGCGCGGCGTTTCGAGAACTGGGAGGCGAACATCGCGGCCAAGTTGGCACTCGCTGCCGCGGTCGACTATGCGCTCGCTTGGGGGCTCGAGGCGATCTACGCGCGCATTCGGCTGCTCGCCGACGGCTTGCGCGTAGCGCTCGCGCGCATACCCGGCGTCGTCGTGCGCGACCTCGGCCGAGAGCGCTGCGGCATCGTGACCTTCACGCTCGCGGGATTGAGCCCCGACGAGATCAAGGCGCAGTTGGCGCTACGGGCCATCAACGTCACCGTCTCGACGCGCTTCAGCACGCGCTTCGACATGGAAGCGCGCGGGCTCGAGGCCCTGGTGCGCGCGTCGGTGCATTACTACAACAGCGAGACCGAGCTCGAGCACTTCCTCAGCGTCATCACTGCACTCGCGAAAGGTCGATAACGCTCAGCGCTCACGCTTTGAAATACGCCTCGGCGCGCATGGCGAGGCCGCCGTCGGGGCCTTTGACCCAGACGAGCGCGCGCCGGCCGTCCTTGTCCGGCACCCCGCTCAAGGTGAAGGGGGCGGTGTCGAAGACGGGGGCCAAGGCGCGGAAGGTGAAGCGCTCGAGCGTGCGCCCGGATGCCTCGCGGCGCACGAGATCGAGGAGCAGGGTCGCGAGCAGCGGTCCATGCACGATGAGCCCCGGATAGCCCTCGACCTTCGTCACGTAGGGCTGGTCGTAGTGGATGCGGTGGCCGTTATAGGTCAGCGCCGAGTAGCGGAAGAGCATGACCGGATCGGGGACCACGCTGCGCCGCCACGGCCCGTCGGGAGGGGCCGGCTCCGCTCGCGGCGCCGGACGCGCGGGATCGGCCGCTTCGCGGTAGACTACGTCATGCGCCTCGATCTGGGCCAGGCCCGAAGCACCGTGAAACTCGTGGCGCACCTTCACGAAGACGAGGAGGCCGCCGCGTCCCTCCTTGACCGCAACATCGACGATCTCCGAGCGGCGCCGGATCTCCTCGCCGACCCTCAAGGGCTGCGTGAGCGTGAGCTCGCTCCCCGCCCACATGCGCCGCGGCAGGGGTACCGGCGGCATGAAGCCGCCGCGCGCGGGGTGGCCGTCGGGCCCGAGCTCGGAGTGCGGCAGCCAGGCCGGGCGGATGAGCCAGTGCGCACCCGGCGGGGCCGGCTCGCCCGCGCGCGGCAGGGCCGCAGCCCGGTCGAGCATCGCCTCGAAACCGGCCACGTGGAGCGGGAGGAGAACGTCCGTCGACTCCTCGCGCCGGCCGATCCAGCGTTTGTAATCCGCGAGCTCCGATTTGAGGACCGTAGGCATGGCATGCTCCTTCAAGAGACTTCCCGCTCTCTCCCGCCTCATCCCCACAATTCCGGTGCCGGCGGAAAGACGCGGCCGTCCTCGTATGTGAGGCCGTGGTCGCGGTCGCGGGCGAGGAGGAGCGGGCCGTCGAGATCGACGAAGGCGGCCTGTCCCGCGAGCAGCAATGCCGGCGCCATGGCGAGCGAGGTACCGACCATGCAACCGACCATGACGCCGAGCCTGAGCCCCTCGGCGACGCGCACGAGCTCGAGGGC
>DATJAC010000226.1:0-4411 GCA_035516655.1 Alphaproteobacteria bacterium
CGACGCCGCGCTTAAAGCCGCAGCCCGCGATCCAGCCCGTGTCGGACAGCGTCACGCAGATCGTGCTGTGCTGGCGCGAGTATTTCATCACGTGGCGCAGGCGCTCGATGCCGTCGCGCTGCACGAGCCCCATGGTGCCGGCATAGAAATAGGGCCACACCGTCTCGGCGCCGTAGCGCTCGGCGGCACGGCTGAGCCGCCCGGCCACCTCGTCGAGGGCGTCCTCCCAGGAAAGCGGCGCGAAGGCCGCGAGCCCCACCCCCTTCTCGCCCACGCGGCGGAGCGGGGTCGTCAGGCGGCCCGGATGGTGGATGCGCTCGGCATAGCGCGCCACCTTGGCGCAGACGATGCCGGCCGTGTAGTCGTTCTCCCTGGCGCCATGGACGCGCCCGATGGTGCGCTCGTCGATGCGCTCGACCTCGAGCGCACAGGTCGAGGGGCAGTCATGCGGGCAGGCCGAGGAGACGAGCTCCACATTGCCTTTGAGCGCGCGCGGTTCGGGCGGATCGAAAGGCATCGCGGGCGACCTGGAAAAGCCTCTATGCAACCGGCCCAGATATACGCCGAAACGGCACCCGCGGGAAGGCGCTAGGCGGCTTTGCCGGGTGGGGGCGCTTCCGGACTCGCCTCCGCCGCCTTGGCGGGCGCCGTATCCGAGCGGCGTCTGCGGCGCATAAGCCGGAACTGGACGGCCAGGGCCACGATCTGGGCCACGAGGAGGGCCAAGAACGCGCGCGCGAGCCGTTTAAGGTCCTCCTCCCGATCGGCGAGCTTCTGCGAGGCATCCTGGAGCGTTGCCGTGGCGGCCTCGAGCTTGGCGAGGGCGGCCTTCTCGGCGTCGGAGTAAGGAGGCGGGGCGATCGGTGCCGGCTCGACCCTGCCCACGGGCAAGGGCGTGCCGATGGCCGAGCCGCGCTCGTTCTGCGCCTTCTGGACGAGCGGCTGCGCCGCGACGGTCGGCGCGATGCTTCCGGCAGCGAGTGCCACGCCAAGTGCCAAGGCCAATGCCGGCAACGACCAGAACCGCGAGCCCACGCGCCCCTCCCCCGTGAATGCCTGCATAATGTGGTCGCGTCGGCGCCAGCTGACAAGATGGCAGCAGGCCTCGAAGCCTTGACCGCCGCCGGCCCCCTCGCCATGCTCGCGGCGTTTTCGCGGACGGTCTCGGGTCGGGCGATGGTCGAGCGGGTCGAGTGCGTGGTGATCGGTGCCGGGGCTGTCGGGCTCGCCATAGCACGGGCACTCGCGCTTCAAGGCCGCGAGGTCATCGTGCTCGAGAAGGCGGCGCAGATCGGCACCGAGACGAGCTCGCGCAACAGCGAGGTGATCCACGCCGGCATCTATTACGCGACGGGCTCGCTCAAGGCCACGCTCTGCGTGCGCGGCAAGGAGCTGCTCTATCGCTATCTCCCGGCGCACGGGGTGCATCACGACCGTGTGGGCAAGCTCATCGTGGCGACCGAGCCGGACCAGATCGCCTCCCTCGAGCGGGTCGAGAAGACCGCGGCGGCGAACGGCGTTGCCGACCTCGCCTGGCTCGACCGGAAGACGGCACTGGCCCTCGAGCCCGAACTCCGCTGCCACGCCGCCCTCCTCTCGCCCTCGACCGGCAGGATGGACAGCCACGGCCTCATGCTCGCCTATCGGGGCGATTTGGAGGATCGCGGCGGCGTCATCGCCTTCAACAGCCCCCTCGTTGCCGGCTGGATCGAGAAGGACGGTTTCCTCCTCGAGGTCGGCGGCGCCGAGCCGACCCAGCTTGCCGCCCGCGTCCTGGTCAACAGCGCCGGGCTGTGGGCGCAGGAGGTGGCGCGCAGCGTCGAGGGCATTCCGCACGAAAGCATCCCGCCGCGCTATCTCGCCAAGGGTTGCTACTTCACGCTTGCCGGCAAGCCGCCCTTCAAGCGGCTCATCTATCCGGCCCCCGAGGTCAAGTTCGCGAGCCTCGGACTCCACGTGACGGTCGATCTCGCGGGTCAGGTGCGCTTCGGTCCGGACGTCGAATGGATCGACAAGATCGACTACGACGTGCCGGCCGACCGCGCCGCCAAGTTCTACGAGACCATCCGCCACTATTACCCCGGGCTCAAGGACGGCACGCTCCAGCCGGGCTATGCCGGCGTGCGGCCCAAGCTGCAGCAGCCGGGCGGGCCTCCTGCCGACTTCCTCATCCAGGGGCCGGAGGGCCACGGCATCGCCAACCTCGTCAATCTCTACGGCATCGAATCGCCGGGCCTCACGGCGTCCATGGCGATCGCCGAGGAAGTGTTGCGCCGGCTCGACGGCGCCTAAGCGCAACCGGCCCTCGATTATGGTTCACTTTTTGGCCCTTGATTGCTAATTTTGTATCATATTTGAACCAGCCCGCGGCGCGGGCCTCCAGCCAAGGGAGTGCTAAGATGGCCACCCCCCGCGCGCGGGCCGACGAGTTGGCGCGGCAGAGCGCCGAGGCCCCCGCAGGCTCCGAGCACGCCCCCTCGCCCGAGCAGATCCTCTACGGCGCCAAGGAGCCCCCGCCCTTTCCCGCCGACAACATCTTCCCGATCGAGTGGCACACCGACACGCCCAAGCTCCTGAAGCTCTACGACTCGGCACGGGAGCAGACTTGGTATCCCAATAAGCTCGCCTGGGACACGCTCGATCCCGCGAGCTTCACCCTCGACCAGCGCTACGCCATCGCCTACTGGTTCGAGCTCCTCTCCGTGTTCGACAGCTCCGGCCCCGCCGTCTTCGCGCGCGCCATGATCCACACCTACGAGACCCATGCCGAGGATCCGGTGCGCAAGTGCTTCTTCCTCGTCACGCGTGACGAGGTCAATCACGAGGAGGTGTGCCAGCGCGTGATCCAGATCCTGACGCCCGGCGGACCGCTCGGCTACGTGCCCGAGACGACCCTCGGCCGCTTGGCGCAGAACAATGTGAAGTGGTACTTCCACAATGGGGCGCGCTATTGGCAAGGCTTCAAGGGCGGCATCGGACGCCACCCTCTCCCCATCCTCTTCACCTCCTTCCTCATGGGCGAGATCGCGGCGGCGACGCTCTTCCAGCAGATGCACCAGAAGACGACGATCCCGGTGCTCAAGGACGCCTTCCGCAGGGTCGGCCAGGACGAGAGCCGCCACCTGCGCATCTGCTTGACCTTGCTCGAGAACGTCTTGCCCAAGCTCGCCCCTGAGCAGAAGGCAGTGATCACCAAGCAGATCCGCGCCGGCTTCATCTTCCTCTCGGGCATTCTCTACGAGCCGCCGGAGGAGTTCTGGGACTTGCCCGAGACGTGGCGGCCGGCCCACCGCCTCGTCGAGGAGGAGGCGCGCGGGGCCGGCCTCGGCATCCTCTCGATCGAGGAGCGCCGCGAGAACTGGCGGGCGGCTCTCCTGCGCATGAAGGGCCTGGTCGAGCCCCACGGCATCGCCTTCCCCGCCATCCCCGAGATCGGCATCGCGGGCGAGACCGTCGCCTTCGATCCCGACGACATCGTGCCGGTGTTCTGACCCTCGTCCTTCGAGACGCCGCCTGCGGCGGCTCCTCAGGACGAGGTCAATCCCTTACAATAGAGGCGTCCTCATGGTGAGGAGTGCTGCCGCAGGCAGCACGTCTCGAACCATGAGGGCAATCGCCCGCGCTTTCCGATATGATCGCGCCGAAGCACTGGGGAGGGGCTCACATGCGCGTCGGCGTGATCTATTTTCCGAGCGACTACGGCATCGATATCCGCGAGCTGGCGGCGGCCCTCGAGGCGCGCGGCTATGAGTCGCTCTTCCTGCCCGAGCACACCCATATCCCGGTCAGCCGGCGCACGCCCTTCCCCTCGGGTGGGGAGCTGCCCGAGCGCTATAAGCACGCCCACGATCCCTTCGTCGCCCTCTCGTTTGCCGCGGCGGCGACGAAGAAGCTCCTGCTCGGAACCGGCATCTGCCTCATCCCCCAGCGAGATCCCATCGTCACCGCGAAGTGCGTGGCGAGCCTCGACCAGCTCTCGGGCGGGCGCGTCGTGTTCGGCATCGGCGGGGGCTGGAATGTCGAGGAGATGGAGAACCACGGGGCCCGCTACGAGACCCGCTTCAAGCTCCTGCGCGAGCGCGTGCTCGCCATGAAGGCCCTCTGGACCGAGGACGAGGCGCGGTTCCACGGCGAGATGGTGAATTTCGATCCCGTCTGGCTCTACCCCAAGCCCGCCCAGCGGCCGCATCCGCCGATCATCCTCGGCGGGGAGAGCGATCACACCTTGAAGCGCGTGGTCGAGTTCTGCAGCGGTTGGTTCCCGCGCGCGAGCCCACGCTTCGACGTGAAGGAGGGCCTCGAGCGCCTGCGCCGCGCGGCGGCAGCCGCCGGCCGCGACATCAAGACGCTCTCGGTCAACATCTTCCGCGCACCGGCCGAGCGCGCCGTGCTCGACGCTTACCGCGCGCTC
>DATJAC010000227.1:0-3498 GCA_035516655.1 Alphaproteobacteria bacterium
GCACGCTTCTCGGCGAGCACGGGGTGAGCAACGCGGCGACACTTTCCGACTGGCGCGCGCGCGACAGCCTGCCGCCCGCCCAAGTGGGCCTCATCGTGCTCGGTCTCGAGCATGGCTTCGTACGCGGCGCGCTCACGCTCATCACCGAGCAGGACATCCTCGGCGACCGCCTCGTGCGGCCCGCGCGCCGGCGCAGCCGGGCCGAGAACTTCATCTCCGAGCTCTCGAGCCTGAGCGCGGGCGACCTTGTCGTCCATGTCGAGCACGGAATCGGCCGCTACGAGGGGCTCGAGACGATCACGGTCACCGGCGCTCCGCACGACTGCCTGCGCGTGCTCTATAGCGGCGGCGACAAGCTCTACGTTCCGGTCGAGAACATCGAGATGCTCTCGCGCTTCGGCTCGGAGGAGGCGGGTGCCCAGCTCGACCGCCTTGGCGGTGCCGGTTGGCAAGCGCGCAAGGCGCGGGTCAAGAAGCGCATCCGCGAGATCGCCGACGACCTCATCCGCATTGCCGCCGAGCGCCTGCTCAAGCCGGGCGAGATCATCGCCGACGAAGGCCCCGCGTACGCCGAGTTCTCGGCGCGTTTTCCCTATCCCGAGACCGAGGACCAGTTGAATGCGATCGAGGAGACCGTCCATGACCTCGCGGCGGGACAACCGATGGATCGGCTCATCTGCGGCGACGTCGGCTTCGGCAAGACCGAGGTGGCGCTGCGTGCTGCGTTCCTCGCCGTAATGTCGGGCTTCCAGGTGGCGGTCGTCGTACCCACGACCCTGCTCGCCCGGCAGCATTATCGCACCTTCAACGAGCGCTTCGCCGGCCTCCCGGTCAAGATCGGCCGGCTCTCGCGCCTGACCGGGACGAAGGAGGTAGGGGAGGTCAAGGCCGGGCTCGCGGCCGGCACCGTCGACATCGTCATCGGCACGCACGCGCTGCTCGGCAAGGCGATCGGCTTCAAGCACCTGGGCCTTCTCGTCGTCGACGAGGAACAGCATTTCGGCGTCAAGCAGAAGGAGCGCCTGAAGCAGCTCAGGAGCAACGTGCATGTGCTGACGCTCACCGCGACGCCCATCCCGCGCACCTTGCAGCTAGCCCTCTCGGGCGTGCGCGACATGAGCCTGATCGCGACTCCCCCCGTCGACCGCTTGGCCGTGCGCACCTTCGTGCTGCCCTATGATCCTGTGATCGTGCGCGAGGCCCTATTGCGCGAGCATTTCCGCGGCGGGCAGAGCTATTACGTCTGCCCGCGCATCGAGGATCTGCCGAAGGTGCACGAGCGGCTCAAGGAGCTCGTCCCCGAGGTCAAGATCGTGACCGCCCACGGCCGCATGGCGGCAAGCCAGCTCGAGGACGCGATGGCCGCCTTCTACGACGGCCGCTTCGACGTACTGCTCTCGACCAACATCGTCGAGTCCGGCCTCGATATCCCGGCCGCCAATACCCTCATCGTCCATCGCGCGGACATGTTCGGGCTCGCCCAGCTCTATCAGCTGCGCGGGCGGGTGGGACGGGCCAAGCTGCGCGCTTACGCCTATCTGACCCTGCCGCCCGGAAGTGCCTTGAGCGAGGCGGCGGAGAAGCGCCTCCACGTCATGCAGACGCTCGACACCCTCGGTGCGGGCTTCACGCTCGCGAGCCACGACATGGACATCCGCGGGGCCGGCAACCTGCTCGGCGAGGAGCAGTCGGGCCACGTGCGCGAGGTCGGCATCGAGCTCTACCAGCAGATGCTCGAGGAAGCGGTCGCGGCGGCGAAGGGCGATGCTGGGACCGTGGGTCAGCACGAGTGGACGCCCCAGATCAACATCGGCACCCCCGTGCTCATCCCCGAAAGCTACGTGGCCGATCTCGGCGTGCGGCTCGGCCTCTACCGCCGCATCGCCGGCCTCGTCGACCAGAAGGAGATCGACGGTTTCGCGGCGGAGCTGGCCGACCGCTTCGGCGCGTTGCCGCCCGAGGTCGAGAACCTGCTCAAGATCGTCGCCATCAAGCGCTTCTGCCTCGACGCCGGGATCGAGAAGCTCGATGCCGGTCCCAAGGGGGCCGTGCTCGCCTTCCGCCAGAACCGCTTCGCCAATCCCAAGGGGCTCATCGAGTTCGTCCAGCGCCAGGCCGGCAGCGTGAGCTTCCGCCCCGACCAGAAGCTCGTCATCCGCCGCGGCTGGGACGACGAAGCCGCGCGCGTCCAGGGCGTGGTGCAGGTCCTGCGCAAGATCGCCGAGATCGCCGCCAAGGTGGAGAAAGCGGCGTAGCCACCGTATCGCCTCTCCTCCATCCCCCCTCTCCTCCTTCAAGAGGAGAGGGTAGGGTGAGGAGGTGGCAGGGCGGGACGCGCCCAAACTGGAGAGCGCCCGCGGCGCTCCCCCTCCTCACCTTCCCATCGCTTTGCGATGGGCCCCTCCCTCGCCTCCTGAAGGAGGAGAGGGTTAACTCGACTGCTCGACCGCGGCCCCGCTCTTCTCCCGCTCGATCATCTCGAAGACCTGGAGGAAGATGTCGGGCGCCTGGGCGCCGGAGATCACGTATTTGCGCTCGAGAATGAAGCAGGGGACCCCTTGCACGCCCATGCGGCGCGCCTGCTCGTCCTCGGCGATGACTTCCTTGAGGCCTTGCCCACTCTCGAGATAGTCGGCGAGGGCGCCGCGCTCGAGGCCGGCAGCACTACCCACCTCTAGCAGGACGAGGCCGTCGCCGATGTCCCGCCCGTCGCTGAAATAGGCCTGGAACAGACCCTCCACGACCGCGTCCTGGACGCCGTGCTCGCCCGCGTAGCGCACCAGGCGGTGCGAGCCGAGCGTGTTGGGAGTGCGCTTGATGCCGGCAAAATCGAACTCGATACCCTCGCCCGAGCCGGCCTCGGCGATCGCGTCGTAGGCCCCCGAGCCGCGCTCGTCGCCGAACTTGCGGCGCAGATACTCGCGCCGCTCCATCCCACCCTTGGGCATGTCCGGGTTGAGCTGGAAAGGATGCCAGCCGAGCGCCAAGTCGGGCTGGGGGGCGAGGCTCAGCGCGCGCTCGAGGCGGCGCTTGCCGATGAAGCACCAGGGGCAGATGGTGTCCGAGATGATGTCGATGATCATGGCCTAACATAACGCGCTTGGTGCCCGAAGGCGAGTCAGGGCCTTGACGCGGCGTGCCGCGTGGTCCGAGCATCGTTGGGCGGGGAGGGCAGCCGGCAATGAGCGAGGGGGCCACGACGGACAGCATCTACGAGCGCGGTCTCGCGCGGAATCCTGCGAATTTCACGGCGCTTACGCCGCTCAGCTTCCTCGAGCGCGCAGCCGCCGTCTTCCCCGAGAAGACCGCCGTCATCCACGGCGAGAGGCGCTACAGCTACCGCGAGCTCATGACGCGCTGCCGGCGGTTGGCGTCTGCCCTTGCCGGGCGCGGGGTGCGGCCGGGCGACACGGTCTCGCTGATGGCGCCCAACGTGCCGGCCCTGCTCGAGGCCCATTACGGGGTCGCCATGGCGGGGGCGGTGCTCAACGCGCTCAA
>DATJAC010000228.1:0-11932 GCA_035516655.1 Alphaproteobacteria bacterium
CTCCACATAGCTCCGGGCATCCGCGGACGAGCGGCCCTGCTCGTCGAACTCCTTGAGGTCGTCGCCGGCGCAAAAGGCGCGGCCCGCCCCGCGCAGCACGATCGCGCGCACGGCCGTGTCCGCGTCGGCCGCGCGCAAGGCGGCGGTCAGGCCCGCAAGCAGGGCCGGGTTGATCGCGTTGAGCCGCTCGGGCCGGTTGAGCGTGATCGTGGCCACCCCCTCCTTGAGCTCGCTCAGCACCGCTTCCGTCATCGCCTACTCCCTGAGAACGCGTTTCGTCTTGCCTTCGGTGCGCGGCAGGGCGGCCGGCGGCAGGAGCGCCACCTGTGCCGTGACGCCGAGCTCCCGCTTGATCGCGGCCGCGATCGCCGCAGCCAGTCCCTCGTCCGCCGCGCCACCCTGGGCAAGCTCGGCCTCGACCGGGAGCCGGTCGTAGGGCCCGGATCCCGCGAGGCGAATGCGATACTCGCCCGAGAGCTCGCGGAAGCCTGAGAGGATCGCCGCGATCATGGTCGGAAAGACGTTGAGGCCGCGCACCACGACCATGTCGTCGCTGCGCCCGACGACGCGGAAGCGCGGGGCCGTCCGCCCGCAGGCACAGGCCTCGCGCGCCGTCACCACGACGATGTCGCCCGTGCGGAAGCGCACGAGGGGCTGGCACTCCTTGGCGAGGTGGGTGAGCACGAGCTCGCCCTCCTGGCCTGCCGCAAACGGCAGGGCGGCACCGGAAGCGGGATCGACGAGCTCGGGATAAAGCGCGTCGAGGCCGACGAAATGAAGCTCGGGCTGGAGCTCGCACTGGGCGGCGAAATTGCACAGCACGTCGGAGACGCCGTAGTTGGCGTTGCGCGCCTTGAAGCCCCAGGTCTCCTCGAGGCGCGCGCGGAAGCCGGAATCGTCGAGCCCCGCCTCGCCGCCGAAGAGGCCGAGCTCGAGGCCGAGCGCTTTCGGCTGAAGGCCGGGGAAACGCTCGGCGATCACGCGCTCGAGCACGGCCGGATAGGAGGGGGTGCAGGAGATTGCGGTGATGCCGAGCTCGCGGATGGTGCGCACGAGAAGCTCGCTGCCGCCGACGCCGAAGGGAACCACACTCGCCCCCGTCGCCTCGAGCGTCAGATGATCGGTGAAGCCGCCCATCCACAGCTGGTAGTTGAGGCAGTGCACCACCCGATGCCCGGGCCCGAGCCCGGCGGCGCGCTGGGCGCGGCCGCCGACCTCGGCCGTGAGGCGCGCATCGGCCTGGCTCAAGGCCAGGTTCATCGCCTGGCCGGTGGTACCAGAGGTGCGGTGCAGGCGCATCACCTTCTCGGGCTCGGCGGCGAGATAGTCGCCGAAAGGCGGTGCTGCGGCCTGGCTCGCGCGCAGCATCGCCTTGTCGCAGAGCGGGAGATGCGGCAGCTCAGCGAGCTTCACGGGCGGCGCCGCGCCATGCCAGAGGTGCTTAAAGAAGGCCGAATGGCGCGCCACATAGTCCGACTGCGCTGTCCAGCGCGCCGCCTGCAGCTTGGCGATCTCGGCGAGCGGAAGGAAGTCGGCGGCCATGACGGGGAGAAGCGTCGGTCGCGGATCGGCGCTTGTCAATCGGCGCGCAAGCACGGCCGGTTTACCTTTAAGTCCTTTACCGCGGAGGGCACGACTCCAAACTCGTCATTCCGGCCGCAGCGAAGCGGAGAGCCGGAATCCAGCAGCGTCCTCGACCCCCGCGTGCGCGGGGGTGACGAAGACGAAAGATTTCACAAGATCGCCTTTTCTCCTCCGTGTCCTCCGTGGTGAAACCTATCTGACCTTCCTTGAGCGCGCATCGTTCGCGCCATCGACGAGGGCGACGATGTCGGAGATGATGGCGTTGAGCGCGTAGTCCTTGGGCGTGTAGACGCGGGCGACCCCGGCGGCGCGCAGACGCTCGGCATCCTGCGGCGGCACGATGCCGCCGACGACGACGGGGATCTCGCCCAAGCCGCACTCGGCCATGCGCTTCAGCACCTCGCCCACGAGCTCGACGTGCGAGCCCGAGAGGATCGAGAGTCCGACGACGTCGGCCGCTTCCGCGAGTGCCGTCGCCACGATCTCCTCGGGGGTCGAGCGGATGCCCTGGTAGACGACCGCGAGGCCCGCGTCGCGCGCGCGCACCGCGATCTGCTCGGCCCCGTTGGAATGGCCGTCGAGGCCGGGCTTGCCGACCAGGAGCTTGAGGGGCCGGCCGAGGCGGCGGCTCACGGCGCCGACCTCGCGGCGCAGCTCGGCGAGCTCGACGGGCGAATCGTTGGCCGCCCCGCCGACCCCGGTCGGTGCGCGATATTCGCCGAAGACCGCGCGCAGGACGGCCGCCCATTCGCCGGTGGTGCAACCGGCATGAGCGGCGGCGATCGAGGGCGCCATGATGTTGCGCCCCTCGCTGGCCGCGGCGCGCAAGCTCGCGAGGGCGGCGGCGACCGCTTTCCCGTCGCGCGCCTCGCGCCAGGCTTCGAGCGAGGCGATCTGGGCCGCCTCGGCCGCGGGATCGGGCGTCAAGAAGGCGCTGCCCTCGCCCTCGAGAAGCGGCGAGGGGGCCGACTCCGCGAAGCGATTGACGCCCACCACCGTCTGGGTGCCTGCCTCGATGGCGGCGATGCGCTGCGCGTTGCTCTCGACGAGGGAGCGCTTCAGATAGCCGCTCTCGACCGCAGCGATCGTACCGCCCAGGGCATCGATGCGCGCGAGCTCGGCGCGGGCCGCCGCCTTGAGCTCCGCGACCTTGGCCTCGATCGCGTGGGCACCGGCGAAGATGTCGCCGTACTCCAGGAGGTCGGTCTCGTAGGCGAGGATCTGTTGGAGGCGCAGGCTCCACTGCTGGTCCCACGGCCGCGGCAGCCCGAGGGCTTCGTTCCAGGCCGGGAGCTGCACCGCGCGCGCCCGCGCGTCCTTGGAGAGAACGACCGCCAGCATCTCGAGCAGGATGCGGTAGACGTTGTTCTCGGGCTGCTGCTCGGTCAAGCCGAGCGAGTTCACCTGCACGCCGTAGCGGAAGCGCCGCAGCTTCTCGTCCGCGATGCCGTAGCGCGCGCGCAAGAGCTCGTCCCACAGCTCGGCGAAGGCGCGCATCTTGCACATTTCGGTGACGAAGCGGATGCCGGCGTTGACGAAGAAGCTGATGCGCCCCGCGACCGTGGCGAAATCCTCCTCGGGTACCGTGCCCCTGACCGCGTCGAGCACGGCGAAGGCGGTGGCAAGCGCGAAAGCGAGCTCCTGCACCGGCGTCGCCCCCGCCTCCTGCAGATGGTAGGAGCAGACGTTGATCGGGTTCCACTTGGGCAGCTCGCGGTAGGCGAAGGCGATGACGTCGCTCGTGAGCCGGAGCGAGGGGGCGGGCGGGAAGATGTAGGTGCCGCGCGAGAGGTACTCCTTGACGAGATCGTTCTGGGTGGTGCCGGTGAGCTCGCTCGGCACCACCCCCTGGCGCTCGGCCGCCGCCACGTAGAGGGCGAGAAGCCAAGGGGCGGTCGCGTTGATCGTCATCGAGGTGTTCATGCGCGCGAGCGGGATGCCGTCGAAGAGGGCGGTCATGTCGCCCAGGTGCGAGATCGGCACGCCCACCTTGCCGACCTCGCCGCGCGCCAAGGGATGGTCGCTGTCGTAGCCCGTCTGGGTCGGCAGGTCGAAGGCGACCGAGAGCCCGGTCTGCCCGCGCGCGAGATTGGTGCGATAGAGCGCGTTCGACGCGGCGGCCGAGCTGTGGCCGGAATAGGTGCGGATGAGCCAGGGTGCTTCGCGCTTGGCCGGCTCGCCGCTGGGGGCCTCGCTCTCCTCGGCCATTTGCCGCTCTCCTCTTGTGCGCCGCAATGGGCTCCCTCGGGCGAGCTGCGGCGCGCAACGCGTTGCGACATTTTCTTTCAGAAACTTTATTTCAAAAGAAATAAAGCGCTGTTTTGTGCGTTGCAGAATGATGAAGGGGGCGCTATGAGTCAATATTGATGTTGCACTGCGGGAAAAGTTCGCGCGCGAAGCGAAGGCCCCGCCGGGCGACAGGAGGCCCCTCACCGTCAGGCGGAGGCTTGCGATGGGCAATGCTGCGAAGATCGTCGAGCTGAGCTCGGCACCTTCGGGGAAAGAGCTCTACGAAGTCGGCGAGATCCCGCCCCTTGGCCACGTGCCGTCCCGCATGTACGCCTGGACCATCCGGCGCGAGCGCCACGGCGAGCCCGAGACGGCGATGCAGCTCGAGACGGTGGCAACCCCCCTGATCGAGGCCGACGAGGTGCTCGTCATGGTGATGGCGGCGGGGGTCAACTACAACGGCGTCTGGGCCGCCCTCGGCAAGCCGATCTCCGTGTTCGAGGTGCACAAGGCCGACTATCACGTCGCCGGCTCGGATGCTGCCGGCGTGGTCTGGGCGGTCGGCGCCAAAGTGAAGCGCTGGAAGGTCGGCGACGAGGTCGTCGTGCATTGCAATCAGGACGACGGCGACGACGAGGAGTGCAACGGCGGCGACCCCATGTTCTCGCCCTCCCAGCGCATCTGGGGCTACGAGACGCCGGACGGCGCCTTCGCCCAGTTCGCGCGCGTGCAGTCGCGCCAGCTCATGCCGCGGCCGCAGCATCTCACCTGGGAGGAGTGCGGCTGCTATACCCTCACGCTCGCCACCGCCTATCGCATGCTCTTCGGCCACCGCCCGCACATCCTGCGCCCGGGCCACAACGTGCTCGTGTGGGGGGCCGCCGGCGGGCTCGGCTCGATGGCCGTGCAGCTCGTCGCCGCCGCCGGGGCCAACGCGATCGGCGTGATCTCGGACGAGAGCAAGCGCGACTTCGTCATGCAGCTCGGCGCCAAGGGGGCGATCAACCGCAGCAAGTTCGATTGCTGGGGCCGGCTGCCCGAGATCAACGCGGGCGGGGGTTACGGCGAGTACATGAAGAAGGTGCGCGAGTTCGGCAAGGCGATCTGGGAGATCACCGGCAAGGGCAACGACGTCGACTTCGTCTTCGAGCATCCCGGCGAGGCGACCTTCCCGGTGAGCTGCCTCGTGGTCAAGCGCGGCGGCATGGTCGTCTTCTGCGCGGGTACCACGGGCTATCACATCAGCTTCGACGCCCGCTTCGTGTGGATGCGCCAAAAGCGCATCCAGGGCAGCCATTTCGCCAATCTCCTGCAAGCGAGCCAGGCCAACCGCCTCGTCATCGAGCGCCGGGTCGATCCCTGCATGAGCGAGGTCTTCCCCTGGAGCGAGATCCCCAAGGCCCATACCAAAATGATGCGCAACGAGCATAAACCGGGCAATATGGCCGTGCTCGTGCAAGTGCCTCGCCCGGGCCTGCGCAGCCTAGAGGACGCGATCAACGCGTGAGGGAAAGGCCGGTGGCCATTCTCGGAAATCCGGCCGTCGCCCCCTCCCCTCATATCTCCTCCCTTGAGGGCGGGGGCAGCGAGGGGGGTGCTGGTGCAGCGCCGGAGTTGCCCGATCTTCTCGCCCTCTGTCGCGGGGCTCTCGCCGCGGCCGAGCGCTACCTCGCCCATGCGCGCATCGCCGTCGCCGATCGCCTCACCCTGAACGGCGTCATCGACGGCAGCTCGTTCGAGCGCGAGCAGCTTGCCGCCCACGCATTCGCCTGGAGTGCCACGTACGTGGCGGCCCTCGGCGAGATGCTCGCCTGGGCCGAGCGGCTCGAGGACAAGGCACGCTGCGGCGAGCTCGAGCGGCTCCTGCTGCAAGCCGCCTTCGCCGAATATCTCGCCCAGCTCACGGGCGGGATCGCGCTCTCGCAAGTCGAGGTGCTGCGCCCGGCCGACATGGGCGTTGCCGAGCGCGGGCTCGCCGAGTTAGCACATCCCGCCGTGACCCGCCTCACGGCGAGCGGCAATATCACGACCGTGCGCGCGCGCATCGTGGCCCTCATCCGGGCGAGCGGAAGCTGCGGCGATCCCGGCCTCGAGGACGAGGCCCTCGTGCTCGTGCGCGACCAGTTCCGCCGCTTCGCCGAGGCGCGCATCGCCCCCTTGGCGCACCGCTGGCACGTCGAGGACCGCCTCATCCCGCTCGAGATCGTGGATGAGCTCGCCGCCCTCGGCGTCTTCGGCCTGACCGTGCCCGAGACCTACGGCGGGCTCGGCCTCGGCAAGGTGGCGATGTGCGTGGTGACCGAGGAGCTCTCCCGCGCCTCCTTGGGCGTGGGCTCGCTGGGGACCCGCTCGGAGATCGCGGCCGAGCTCATCCGCCTGGGCGGCAGCGCGGCGCAGAAGGAGCGATGGCTCCCGCCCATCGCCCGCGGCGAGGTGCTGCCGACCGCGGTCTTCACCGAGCCCGCGACCGGCTCCGACCTCGGCGCTTTGCGCACGCGCGCGGTGCGCGAGGGCGAGGCCTATCGCATCACCGGCAGCAAGACCTGGATCACGCATGCGGCCCGCGCCGACCTCATGACCCTGCTCGCGCGCACCGACGCCAAGGAAACGGGCTACAAGGGCCTCTCCATGTTCCTCGCAGCCAAGCCGCGCGGGGACGACGCCGATCCCTTCCCCGTAGCGGGGCTCAGCGGGAGCGAGATCAAGGTCCTCGGCTATCGCGGCATGAAGGAGTACGAGCTCGCCTTCGACGGCTTCGCGGTCGCGGCCGACGGCCTCTTGGGCGGGCGGGAGGGCGAGGGCTTCAAGCAGCTCATGGCGACCTTCGAATCGGCGCGCATCCAGACCGCGGCCCGGGCCGTGGGTGTCGCCCAGAACGCGCTCGAGCTCGGCCTCGCCTACGCCCTCGAGCGCAGCCAGTTCGCGAAGCCGATCGTCGAGTTCCCGCGCGTCTTCGCCAAGCTCGCGGCCATGGCGGTCGACACCATGGTGGCGCGCCAGCTCGCCTACTTCGCAGCGCGCGAGAAGGAGAGCGGGCGACGCTGCGACGTGCCGGCGGGAATGGCGAAGCTCTTGGCCGCGCGCGCGGCGTGGGCGAACGCGGACGCGGCCCTCCAGATCCACGGCGGCAACGGCTACGCCGAGGAGTTCGCCATCAGCCGCGTGCTGTGCGACTCGCGCATCCTCAACATCTTCGAGGGTGCGGCCGAGATTCAGGCCCACGTGATCGCGCGCGGCCTCCTCGCCGGGCGCAACTGAGCCGGGCGCGCGGGGTTATGATGCGATTTGCATCGATATCGATACGTTTTGCATTGGTCGCTGCGGCGCTCGCGTTCACGCTCGCAGGCCCGCCGCTCAGTGCCGCGAGCGTTTGCGGCCTGGCGGACGCGCAAGCGGGCCCGCAGGATCAGGCCCTCAGGAATTTCGCCCACGACCTCGGCTTGCGCCAGGCGGACGCGTTCGTCGCCGTGGCCAACCGCCTCCACGACGCCGGCCGGCTGCCCTCCTGCTATCTCACCAAGCGGGAGGCCGAGGCGAAGGGTTGGCGGCCGGGGACGGACCTCTGGAGTGTCGTCCCAGGCGCCGCCATCGGCGGCGACAGCTTCGGCAACCGCGAGCATCGCCTGCCGGACCGCTTCGACGGCCATTACCACGAGGCCGACCTCGATTATGCCGGCGGCCATCGGGGCGCCGACCGGCTCATCTACGTGCAGGACGAGGAGGGCACCTGGCGGCAATGGGTGACGGTCGACCACTACCGCCATTTCTACGCGCTGCCGGAGGCGGAGTGAGGGCCGCCGGCCGCCCGCCGCAGGTCCGCATCGACGGAGCCGCCGTGCGTTCGCTCGACGACGCTTATTCAGCCCTCGCCGCGGCCCTGGCGCTGCCCGCTCATTTCGGGCGCAATCTCGACGCGCTTTGGGACGCGCTCACCGGCGACGTGGCGGGACCGCTCGAGCTCCGCTGGGACGACGCCGCGGCGAGCCGTGCTGCCCTCGGCGCCGATTTCGAGCGCCTGGTCGCCCTCCTGCGCGAGGCAGAGGCGGC
The DNA here is from genome assembly GCA_035516655.1 of Alphaproteobacteria bacterium. Taxonomy (GTDB): domain Bacteria; phylum Pseudomonadota; class Alphaproteobacteria; order JACZXZ01; family JACZXZ01; genus DASPPM01. Next base: position 7,861 of record DATJAC010000228.1, read on the forward strand.
GCGCAAGGATTTCCGCCTCGTGCTCGACTAGGGGCTTGCGAAGAATCGCCCACGAACATCGCCATGGTTCGAGACGTGCTGCCTGCGCCAGCCCTCCTCACCATGAGGCCCTGCGTTTTTGGCGATTGGTCCTCACCCTGAGGAGGCGGCGAAGCCGCCGTCTCGAAGGGTGAGGACGGCCCTCAGCCCATGACCGACGTCGCGAGCGGCTCGATCTCGTAGATGAGGCGGACCTCGCCCGGCTGGCGGTGGGGATATTTGTCCTGCCCGAGATATTTCTTCGCGAGCGCGTCGATGTGCGCGTCCGCCCCCTGCTCGGTCACGCGCTTGACCCGGCCGCGAATCTGGAGGTGGCGGTAGGGGTTGTCGGGATCGAGGATGGCAAGCGCCACGCGAGAGCCCTCCTTCATGTTGCGCGCCTTGACCCGGCCCTTCGCCGTGTTCACGCGCACGAGCCCGCCCTTGTAGTCGACCCAGACCGGCGTCACCTGCGGCGAGCCGTCGGGCATCACGGTTGCCAGATTGGCGAAGGCCTTCTTCTTCTCCACGAGATCGAGATAGCGCTGAGGGATCGCTGTCATGGTGATCTGCTCCTTGCCGCTTGCCGCCCGCTTCGGCTTGCTCGGCTGAGCGGGCCCGATCGGGTGTCGCCGGATAGGCTAGCGCGGGCGCGCCGGCGTTACAATCGACGAGAACGCTCATGCCCGCGGCTGCAAAAGGATTGGAGCGGCCGCCGCCTGCGCGGTATATCTCGCCGATGGAGAAGCTCTTTTCCTGGCTCGTCGGCATCGCCATGGCGGCGGTGCTCGTGGTCCTTCTCTTCGGCGTCGCCTCGATGTTCCGGGGCGGGGAGTTCAACCGCAAATATGCCAACAAGCTCATGCGCCTGCGCGTGCTGCTCCAGGCCGTGGCCCTGCTCCTCTTCGCCATCTTCATGCTGTTCTTCCGCCACCCGAGCTGAGGGGCCGGCACGATGGTGCGATTGACCCGGATCTATACGCGCGGCGGCGACAAGGGCGAGACCTCGCTCGGCGACGGCACGCGTGTGCCCAAGCACGCCTTGCGGGTCGCCGCCTACGGCACCGTGGACGAGGCCAACAGCGTGATCGGCCTGGCCCGCCTCGACACCGAGGGAGAGGCCGACGCCATGCTCGCGCGCATCCAGAACGATCTCTTCGATCTGGGTGCCGACCTCTGCCGCCCGCTAAACAAGGAGGGCGAGGACAAAGGCTTGCGCATCGTCGACGCCCAGGTCGAGCGCCTCGAGCGCGAGATCGACGCCCTCAATGCCGAGCTCAAGCCGCTCGAGTCTTTCATCCTGCCGGGCGGGGGAGCGGCTGCGAGCCATCTTCATCTCGCGCGCACGGTGGTGCGCCGCGCCGAGCGCCTGGCGGCCGAGCTCGCCGCGGCCGAGCCCGTGAACGGGGCGGCCCTGCGCTACTTGAACCGGCTCTCCGACCACCTTTTCGTGCTCGCCCGCCACTTGAACGGGCGCGGGGCGCGGGACGTGCTCTGGGTCCCGGGCGGGGGCCGGGTGCCGCCCGCTTGAGGCTGGCTTGCCCCGCCTTGCCCCAAGCCTCCGTTGCAGCTGCGAAAAGATCAATTTTCCCTGGTTTTCCGCCGTGTTGCGGCAGCTGGTTGCTTGACAGGCCATGCCCGCTCCCCTAAACAATCCAGCCCCGGCTCGCTCCCGAGCCCGTGGAGGCATCTCCCCGGTCGGACAATGGCAGCACGATGAAGGTTCTGGTTACCGTCAAGCGGGTCATCGATTTCAACGTCAAGGTGCGCGTCAAGGCCGACCACACGGGCGTGGAGACGGCCAACGTGAAGATGTCGATGAACCCCTTCGACGAGATCGGCGTCGAGGAGGCCGTGCGCCTCAAGGAGGCGGGGACCGCGAGCGAGACGGTCGCCGTCTCGATCGGGCCGGCGGCCTGCCAGGAGACCATCCGCACCGCCCTCGCCATGGGTGCGGACCGCGGCATCCACGTCGAGACGGAGGCGGAGATCCAGCCGCTCGCGGTGGCGAAGCTGCTCAAGGCGGTGGCCGAGAAGGAGGCACCCGGCCTCATCATCCTCGGCAAGCAGGCGATCGACGACGATTGCAACCAGACTGGCCAGATGCTGGCCGCGCTGCTCGGCTGGCCGCAGGCGACCTTCGCCTCCAAGGTCAAGGTCGAGGAGGGCAAGCTGCTGGTGACGCGCGAGGTCGACGGCGGGCTCGAGACCGTGCTGCTCAAGCTGCCGGCGGTCGTGACGACCGACCTGCGCTTGAACGAGCCGCGCTACGCCTCGCTCCCCAACATCATGAAGGCGAAGAAGAAGCCGATCGAGAAGCTCACCCCCGAGGCCTTGGGCGTCGACGTGGCCCCGCGCCTCGTCACCCTCAAGGTCGATGAGCCGCCCAAGCGCGGTGCCGGGGTGAAGGTCAAGGACGCGGCCGAGCTCGTGCAGAAGCTCAAGCAGGAAGCCAAGGTGATCTGATGAGCGTGCTCGTCGTAGCCGCCCACGACAATGCCGCCCTCAAGCCGGCGACGCTCAATGCGGTGAGTGCCGCCAAGGCCCTCGGCGAGGTCTCGCTCCTGGTCGCCGGCAACGGCTGCGGGGCCGCGGCCACGGCGGCCGCCAAAGTCCAGGGGGTGGCCAAGGTGCTGGTGGCCGACGCACCCTATCTCGATCACGGGCTCGCGGAGAATCTCGCTCCGCTCGTCGCCAAGCTCGCCTCGGACTACAGCCACCTGCTCGCCGCGGCCGACACCTTCGGCAAGAACCTGATGCCGCGCGTGGCCGCCCTGCTCGACAGCCAGCAGATCTCGGAGATCGTCAAGATCGTCTCGCCCGACACCTTCGTGCGGCCGATCTACGCCGGCAACGCGCTCGCGACCGTGCAGTCGAAGGACAGGATCAAGGTGATCACCGTGCGCGGTACCGCCTTCGATCCGGCGGCGGCCGAGGGCGGCAATGCGCCCGTCGAGAGCGTCGCCGCCACAGCCGACGGCGGGCTCGCGAGCTTCGTCGGCCAGGCGCTCAGCAAGTCCGAGCGGCCCGAGCTCACGAGTGCCCGCATCGTCATCTCCGGCGGCCGCGGCATGCAGGCGGGGGAAAATTTCGTCATGCTCGAGCGCATCGCGGACAAGCTGGGGGCGGCGGTGGGCGCGAGCCGGGCGGCGGTCGACGCGGGCTTCGTGCCGAACGACTACCAGGTCGGGCAGACGGGCAAGATCGTGGCCCCCGATCTCTATATCGCGGTCGGCATCTCGGGTGCGATCCAGCACCTGGCCGGGATGAAGGATTCGAAAGTCATCGTGGCCATCAACAAGGACGAGGAGGCCCCGATCTTCCAAGTCGCGGACTACGGGCTGGTGGGCGACCTCTTCAAGGTGCTGCCCGAGCTCGAGGCCGAGCTCGCCAAGCAGGGCTGAGCGCATGGCCGACAGCAGGCGGGGAGAACGGCTTTGGCGATAGAGCGCATCGGCGTCATCGGCGCCGGCCAGATGGGCAACGGCATCGCCCATGTCGCAGCCCTAGCGGGCTACCAGGTGCGCCTCGGCGACAGCAACAAGGAAGCGCTCGACCGCGCGCTCCAGCTCATCGAGCGCAACATGAACCGCCAGGTCGGGCGCGGCATCATCGACGAGGGGAAGAAGCAGGCGGCCCTCAAGCGCATCAAGACCGCAAAGGGCTTCGCCGAGTTCGCCGACTGCGATCTCGTCATCGAGTCGGCGACCGAGAACCTCGCCGTCAAGAGCGAGATTCTGAGAGCACTCTGTCCGGTCCTCAGCAAGGACGCGATCATCGCGACCAACACCTCCTCGATCTCGATCACGCGCCTCGCCTCGCTCACCGACCGGCCCGCCAAGTTCATGGGCATGCATTTCATGAACCCCGTGCCGGTGATGGAGCTCGTCGAGCTCATCCGCGGCCTGGCCACCGGCGAGGACACCTTCAAGACCATCCGCGAGCTCGCGATCAAGCTCGGCAAGACGCCCGCCAACGCCGAGGACTTCCCCGCCTTCATCGTCAACCGCATCCTGCTGCCGATGATCAACGAGGCGGTCTACACGCTCTATGA
>DATJAC010000229.1:0-5166 GCA_035516655.1 Alphaproteobacteria bacterium
CGTCTTTTGCCCCGACGGTGCCGTCGCTACCGCGGCCGCAGCCGCGGCTGCCTGGGCCCTGAGGTTCGCCAGATTGAGCTTGGCATCGGCATTGCCGGCCTGTGCTGCCTTCGCGTACCAGTCGATGGCGAGGCCGATATCCCTCGGCACGCCTCGGCCCATGGCATAAAGGTAGCCCAAATTGTTCTGTGCATCGGCCATGCCTTGCTCGGCGGCGGCGCGGAACCAGCGCGCGGCTGCGGCATCGTCTTGCGCCAGCCCCTTGCCGTTGAGATAGGCGAGCCCGAGGCGGTATTGGCCGAGCGCCTCCCCACCCTGGGCCGCGCGGGCAAAATAGAAGGCGGCTTTGCCCGAATCCTGATGCACGCCGTCGCCGTCCTCGTAGACCACGCCGAGGGCGGACTCGGCGAGGGCATAATCCTGTGCGGCCGAACGCGTGAGCCAGACGATGGCCGCGTTCACGTCGCGCGCCATGCCGCGGCCGAGCCAGAGCTTCATGCCGAGCGCGTATTGCGCGGCAGCGTCGCCTCCCTCGGCGGGGGCCTTGAGAGTGCCGGCGTCGCTGTCGATGGTCCAATGCGACGCCGGGTTCTCGGCGGGCGCCGGCTTGCCTTGCGCGAGGCCCGAGGCGGGGTCGAGGAGGGCGCTGCAGGCGAATACCGCCGCCAGGATGAGTGCCGCTCGGAGCCTGGAAATCCGCTTGGCCATCACGTTACCGACGCTGGAAGGCCCGGCCTCCGCGTGAGCCGGGCTGAAGGCGGCTGCCGAGACGCCTGCCGCATCTTAGCGCAAAGCCCGGTGCAAATCCGAGATCGGATTTCCCGCACTCTCGGTGGCGAGTGCGCGTGCAGAAGTTTGATCAGCGCTTGCGGCGCTCCTCGGTCCACGGGCTTTCGCGCAGGCTCTCGAGCGGCACGTCGGCCCCCAGCCCCTCGACGAAAGCAACGCCGTGATCGGGATAAAGGGCGACTTCGTAAGGAAAACGGTTGCCGAAGGCCCAGATCACGAGATCGGACGGGCCGTCGTTTTCGAAGGTGTGCGCTTCCGCATCCTCGGGCAAATAACAGACGCAATCGCCCGCCGCCACCTCGATGCGCTCGCCGCCATGATGCAACAGGCCCCTGCCGGCCATGACGACGAGTATCTCTTCCTGAAAAAGATGCTTGTGCTTGCGCGAGGAAAAGCAGCCCGGCGAGACCGTTTGGATCGTCAGCCCGACGGTCTTCGAGCCGACCGTTCGGCCGACGTCGGCCATGTGCGCTCGGATATTGCCGCCGAAGCTATAGGCGAAGGGCGGGACGTCGGACAGTTTCACTTTGCGCAGCGCCACGGCTTGTCGCCTCCTGTCTTCGATCGGCGTCGGGCATGCCCGCCCGCACGGGTGCCGACGGCCGCCGCCGCGACGCCTCCCGCATCTTAGCGCAAAGCCTGCTCCAAATCCGCGAGCAGATCCTGGGCGTCCTCGACGCCGACCGAGAGGCGCACCAGCCCGTCGGTGATGCCGAGGGCGGCGCGCTTTTCCGCCGGGATCGAGGAATGGGTCATGATGGCGGGGTGCTCGATGAGGCTCTCGACCCCGCCCAGGCTCTCGGCCAGCGCGAAGATCTCGCAGCGCTCGAGAAAGCGCCGCGAAGGCTCGAGTCCGCCGCGGATGAAGGCGGTGACCATGCCGCCGAAGCCGGGCATCTGGCGCCTTGCGAGCGCATGCTGGGGATGGCTCGCGAGGCCGGGATAGATCACCCGCTCGATTTTGGGATGGCGTGCGAGCCACGCGGCAATCGTGCTGGCGTTGGCGCAATGCCGCTCCATGCGCAAGGCGAGCGTCTTCAGGCCGCGCAGCGCCAAGAAGCTGTCGAACGGGCCCGCCACCGCGCCGACCGCGTTCTGGAGAAAGGCGAGACGCTCGGCAAGCTCGCGGTTCTCGCCGACCGCGACGATGCCCCCCACCATGTCCGAATGGCCGTTCAGGTACTTGGTCGCCGAATGGAGGACCAGGTCGAAGCCGAGCTCGAGCGGACGCTGCGCCCAGGGTGTCGCGAAGGTGTTGTCGCAGACCGAGATGATAGCGCGCTTGCGCGCGAGCGCCGCGACGCGCTCGAGATCGACCAGCTTGAGGAGCGGATTGGTCGGCGACTCGACCCAGATCATGCGCGTCTCGGGACGGAGCAGCTCCTCGAGCGTCCCCTCGCGGCTGAGATCGGCGTAGTCGACGGTTAGCCCGGCCGAGCGCCTGCGCACGCGCTCGAAGAGGCGGTGGGTGCCGCCGTAGAGATCGTCCATCGCCGCCACGCGGGCGCCGTCATCGAGGAGCTCGAGCACCGTTGCGGCGGCGGCCAGGCCGGAGGCGAAGGCGAAGCCCTGCCGCCCGCTCTCGAGATCGGCGAGGCAACGCTCGTACGCCATGCGCGTCGGGTTCTGGCTGCGCGAATATTCGTAGCCCTTGTGCACGCCCGGGCTCGCCTGGACGTAGGTCGAGGTCGCATAGATCGGCGTCATGATGGCGCCGGTCGACGGATCGGGGCTCTGGCCCGCGTGGATCGAGCGGGTGGCAAAGCCCGGTCGATTGGATTTTGGCGAATTCGTCGCGTCCGACATGGCAATGCTCCGGCCCCCGTTACTTCATGCGGCGACGCAGGTAATTGAGGAGATCGATGCGCGTGATGAGGCCGAGAAACTGCTCGCCTTGGCGCACGATCGCCACGTGGCCCTTTCTCAGAATGTCGAGCACGGCGGCGAGGGGGGCGGAGGGTGCCACCGTCTCGAGCTTCTCCGTCATAGCACTCGCGACGGGATCGCGGAAGCGCTCCTCATGATCGAAGACGCGGAGGAGGATGTCCTCCTCGTCGACGATGCCCGCGATACGCTCGCCGCTCATGACCGGCAGTTGCGAGACGTCGTAGAGCTTCATCCGGCTGAGGGCGGTCATGAGCGTGTCGTCCGGCGTGACGGTGACGGTCGCGTGCTGGCGGTGCCGGCGCGAGATGAGATCGGTCAAATCGTGATGCGACAAGCGCTCGATGAAGCCCTGATCGATCATCCAGTAGTCATTGTAGACCTTGGAGAGATATTTGTTCCCGCTGTCGCAGACGAAGGTGACTACTCGTTTGGGTGCCGTCTGCTCGCGGCAATATCTGAGGGCGGCGGCAATGAGCGTGCCGGACGAGGTGCCGGCGATGATGCCTTCCCGGCGCAGCACCTCGCGGCAGGCAAGGAAGGCCTCGCGGTCCGAGATCGTATAGACGCGCCGCACGCGCGAGAGGTCGGCGACGGGTGGGACAAAATCCTCACCGATGCCCTCCACGAGCCAAGTGCCGGCGCTCGGCGCGAGCCGGCCGGACCTCACGTATTCGGCGAGCACTGAGCCCTCGGGATCGGCGAGGACCATCTCGACGGCCGGGGCGGTCTTGGCGAAATAGCGCGAGAGGCCCGTCAAGGTGCCGCCCGACCCTACGCCGACGACGACGGCATCCAGCTTGCCTTCCATCTGGGACCAGATTTCGGGGCCGGTCGTGTCCTCGTGCGCCTGCGGGTTGGCGGGATTGGCGAATTGATTGACGAAAAAGCTGTTGGGCGTCTCGCGGGCAAGGCGCTCCGCCATGTCCTGGTAGTACTCGGGATGGCCCTTGCCCACGTCGGAGCGGGTGAGGATCACCTCCGCACCCAGGGCGCGCAAATGGAAGATCTTCTCCTGGCTCATCTTGTCGGGGATGACGAGGAGGAGCCGGTAGCCCTTCTGGGCGGCGACAAGGGCTAGGCCGAGGCCGGTATTGCCTGCGGTCGCCTCGATGAGGGTGCCCCCTGCGGCAATGCGGCCCTCCCGCTCGGCCGCCTCGATCATGGAGCGGCCGATGCGGTCCTTGATCGAGCCGCCCGGGTTCTGGCTCTCGAGCTTGAGAAAGAGACGCGAGTGCGCGCGATCGAGCCGCGTGAGCTCGAGCATCGGCGTGTTGCCGATGAGATCGAGCACATTCGTCTGCGCGCGCGCACGCGGCAACATGAAGCCTTCTCCCTCTCCGATCTCGAGTCCAAGATAGCTCAATCGTGCCGGCGGTCCAGCGGCAAGGCACCCGTGGCTCCGGGGAAAAGCGTGCTTTGCCAAGCGCTTTGCCCGCGATTTGAGCGTTGCTAACCGGGCCTCGCGGAGTGCTGAGGAGCATTGAACTCGGCACCAAATGTCGGCATTCTTCTCCCACTGATAAAAGCGGAACGCGTTGTCAAGGCAACGCCCGAACTGGGAGGACGACATGACGAAGGCGAATGCACCGAAGACGGCGACCGGATTGAACCGGCGCAGGCTGCTCCAGGCGGGTGCTGCCCTGGGAGCGCTCCAGCTCACCGCCCCCTTCATCTTGAGCGCGCGCGGCGAGGAGCCGGTCAAGATCGGCATGGTCAATCCCCTCACCGGCATCCTGTCGGCCTTGGCGCAAAGCGAAGTCGAGGGCGCCCAATATGCGCGTGACGAGGTCAACAAGAAGGGCGGCATCCTGGGACGGCAGGTCGAATTGCTCGTCGAGGACTCCGCAAACGACGTCGGCACCGGCGTCCAGAAGACGCAAAAGCTCATCGATCGCGACCATGTGGACGTGATCCTCGGCGACGTGAACTCCGGCATCGCCTATGCCATGTCCCAGGTGACAAGCGAGAAGAAGGTGTTTCATATCGTGCCGGGCGGCCACACCGATCCGATCACCGGCAAAGACTGCAAATGGAACGTGTTCCGCATCTGCAATACGACGTCCATGGACGCCGCAGCCATCACGCCGGAGCTGGTGAAGAAGTTCGGCAAGAAATGGTTCTTCATCACGCCCGACTACGCCTATGGCCACAGCCTGCAGGACGCCTTCGTCAAGAACCTCACGAAGCTCGGCGGCACCTTCGAGGGCGACTATCTGCCGATCAATACCTCGGATTTCTCCGCCACCTTGATCAAGGCCAAAGCCAGCAAGCCGAACGTGCTGCTCAACAACATGGGCGGGCTCGCGCAGATCAACTGCATGAAGCAGTTCACTCAGTTCGGCATGGAAAAGGACATGGGGCTGGGCGGCGCGCTGTTCGAGCTCGAGAGCGTCAAGGCGGTACCGAAGGAGGCGCAGGCCGGGTGGTGGGACATGGAATGGTGGTGGAACCAGCCCAAGGTGCCCGAAGTCGTCAAGTTCGTCGCCGACT
>DATJAC010000230.1:0-10157 GCA_035516655.1 Alphaproteobacteria bacterium
CTTCCGCGGCCTTGCCAATCCTTTTGCCGCCACGCGCTATCACTCGCTCATCGTGGCGAAGGAGGGGCTGCCGGCCTGCCTCGAGATCACCGCGGAGAGCCAGGACGGCCTCATCATGGGCATGCGCCACAAGGACTTCCCGCTCTTCGGCGTGCAGTTTCATCCGGAGAGCATCGAGACGAGCGAAGGCTATAAGCTCCTCGCCAACTTCCTCGCCCTTGCCAAGCCGGGTGCGCTCGCGGCATGAGCGGCGACCTCGTCGACTTGAAGCAGCTCATCGCCTACGTCGCCTCCGGGCGTACGCTCGATCGCGGCCAGGCCGAGACCGCCTTCGACATCATCATGTCGGGGAACGCGACGCCGGCGCAGATGGGCGGCTTCCTCATGGCGCTGCGCGTGCGCGGGGAGACGGTCGAGGAGGTCACCGGTGCTGCCAGCATCATGCGGGCCAAGGCCCAACCCGTCAAAGCGCCGAAGGACGCGATGGACGTCGTCGGCACGGGCGGAGACGCCTCGGGCACCTTCAACGTCTCGACCGCGAGTGCCATCGTGGTCGCTGCCTGCGGCGTGCCGGTCGCCAAGCACGGCAACCGCGCCCTCTCCTCCAAATCCGGAGCCGCGGACGTGCTCGCGGCCCTGGGCGTCAATCTCGATGCGAGCTTCGAGACAGTCGAGCGCGCCATCCGCGAGGTCGGCATCGGCTTCATGCTCGCCCCGCGCTATCACAGCGCCATGCGCAACGTCGGTCCCACGCGGGTCGAGCTCGGCACGCGCACGATCTTCAATCTCCTGGGGCCCCTCTCGAACCCCGCACGGGTCAAGCGCTACCTCGTCGGCACCTTCGCCAAGGAGTGGGCCGAGCCCATGGCGAGAGTGCTCGGCAATCTCGGGGCCGAGAGTGCGTGGGTCGTGCACGGTCTCGACGGCGTCGACGAGCTCACCCTGACCGGCCCGAGCCACGTGAGCGAGCTCAAGGACGGCAAGGTGCGGAACTTCACCGTTTCGCCGGCGGATGCCGGGCTCGCCACTGCCGCACCCGAGACGCTCAAGGGTGGGGATGCCGAGCATAATGCGCGCGCCATGACGGCCCTGCTCGCCGGCCGCCCGGGCGGCTATCGCGACTTCGTGCTCTTCAACAGCGCCGCCGCGTTGCTCGTTGCGGGCAAAGCGAGGACTTTGCCCGACGGGGTGGCTCAAGCGGCCAAGGCGCTCGACGAGGGCCGCGCCAAGCGCGTGCTCGAGCGCCTGGTGGCCATTACCAACGACACGCCCTAGATCATCGCCATGGCCGACGTGCTGGAGAGGATCTGTGCCGACAAACGCCGCGAGGCCGAGCGGCGCAAGCTTGCCCGCCCGCTCGCCGAGGTCGAGGCGGCGGCTCGGCGGGCCTCCCCCCCGCGCGGCTTTGCCGCAGGCTTGAGCGCTGCCGTCGCCGCGGGCGGCTACGGGCTGATTGCCGAGATCAAGCGCGCCTCGCCGAGCAAGGGCCTGATCCGGAGCGATTTCTCTCCGCCCGATCTCGCCCGCGCCTATGCCCGCGGCGGGGCTGCCTGCCTCTCCGTCCTGACCGACGAGCCCTATTTCCAGGGCCGCGACGGCGATCTCGTGGCGGCACGCGAGGCGGTCGAGCTGCCGGTCTTGCGCAAGGACTTCATGCTCGAGCCCTATCAGATCGCGGAGGCGCGGGCGCTCGGGGCCGACTGCATCCTCCTCATCCTTGCCGCCCTCGACGATGCGACCGCCCTTCGCCTCGCCGCGGCTGCCGCCAGCTGGGGCATGGATGCGCTGGTCGAGGTCCACGATGCCGGCGAGCTTGCCAGGGCGCTCGCGTTGCCGTGTCAACTGATCGGCATCAACAATCGCAATCTCAAGACGCTGACCGTTGACGTTGCAACGACCGAGGCGCTGGCGCCCAAGGTTCCCAAGGATCGCATCGCGGTCGCGGAGAGCGGGCTCAAGACCGCGGCCGACCTCGCGCGCATGGCACGGGCCGGGGTGCGGTGCTTTCTCGTTGGCGAGTCGCTCATGGCGCAAGCGGACGTCGAGGCGGCGACGCGCGCACTCCTCGCACCCGTCCGCGCGGCGGATGCGAGACCGGTCCGGGTTTGAGCCATGGCGGGCCTCACCCATTTCGACGCCAAGGGCCAGGCCGTCATGGTCGATGTCTCGGGCAAGCCCGAGAGCGCACGGGTCGCCGTCGCCGCGGGTACGGTCCTGATGCAGCCGGCAACCCTCTCGCGCATCATGGCGGGCGGGGTCAAGAAGGGCGACGTGCTCTCCATAGCCCAGCTCGCCGGCATCATGGGGGCGAAACGCACGCCCGACCTCATCCCGCTCTGCCATCCCCTCCCCCTCACCTCGGTCGCGGTCGGCTTGAGCTGCGATCCGGTCCGCCATGCCGTCGACATCGTCGCCACCTGCAAGACGAGGGGGCGCACCGGGGTCGAGATGGAGGCCTTGACCGCGGTCGCGGTGGCCGCCCTCACGATTTATGACATGTGCAAGGCGGTCGACCGGGGCATGCGCCTGAGCGAGATCAGGCTGATCGAGAAAAGCGGCGGAAAATCCGGGCGTTACAAGGCAAAACCATGATCTCGGTCGAAGTCGCGCTCGAGCGCATCCTCGGCGCTTTTACCCCCCTTGCGGCCGAGCAGGTGAGCCTTGCCGCGGCCTTGGGCCGGGTGCTTGCCGTCGACGTCACGGCCCGCCTCACTCAGCCGCCGGCGGCGGTCTCGGCGATGGACGGCTATGCCGTGCGCGCGGCCGACGTTGTCCAAGTGCCCGCGCGCTTGCGCGTGGTCGGTATGGCGCCCGCGGGGGGGGCCTATGGCAAAGCGCTCCGCCCGGGCGAGGCGGTGCGCATCTTCACCGGTGCGGCACTCCCCGCCGGTGCCGACGCCATCGTCATCCAGGAGGACGCGAACCTCGAAGGCGACAAGGTTACCGTCCGCGAGGCGGTGTCGCCCGGGCGTTACGTCCGCCCGGCCGGCCTCGACTTCAAGGCGGGCGAGGTCGGTCTCATCGCAGGCCGCTGCCTAGGGCCGCGCGACATCGGTTTGGCGGCAGCGATGAACGTGCCTTGGCTGCCGGTACGCCGCCGGCCGCGCATAGCTGTCCTGGCGACCGGCGACGAGATCGTCATGCCGGGCGATCCGCTCGGACCCAACCAGATCGTGAGCTCGAACGCCTTGGCGCTTGCCGCCGCGATCACGGCCTGGGGAGGCGAGCCGCTCACGCTCGGGATCGCCGCCGATACCAAGGAGTCGCTGCAAAGCCTCGCCGCGGGGGCTGCCAATGCCGATCTCCTGGTCACGACCGGCGGCGCCTCGGTCGGCGACTTCGATCTCGTGCAGGAGGCGCTCAAGGAGCGCGGACTCGCGGTCGATTTCTGGCAGATCGCCATGCGTCCGGGCAAGCCCCTCATCTTCGGTCGGCTCGGCACCACTCCGCTCCTCGGCCTCCCCGGCAACCCCGTCTCCTCCCTCGTCTGCGCCATCATTTTCTTGCGGCCGGCGATGGCGCGCATGCTCGGACAGAACGTCGCCGACTCGGGCCCGAGGAGCGCACGGCTCGGCTGCGCCCTCCCCGCCAACGATCGCCGTCAGGACTACCTGCGCGCGCGGCTCGGGCAAGCTTCCGATGGCGAGCTGGTGGCAACTCCTTTCGAGGTGCAGGACAGCTCCAATCTCTCCCGCCTGACCCATGCCGATTGTCTGGTCGTGCGCCCGCCGCTCGCCCCTGCGGCCAAGGCGGGCGAGCGCGTGGCGATCATTCCGCTCGACGGTGCCTAGAGCCCGATGCGACGGCGGCGAGCCTCCGCGAGGGGCCAAAAGCCGCTAAATGTCGCTTGACCTCTTTCGGGAACTAAACTAGAACATGCGGAGACGTTTTGCTTTTGTTCTAGATTTAGTGTTCCTTCAGCGGTTGGGGGCGTAGATGCTGACCAAGAAACAACGCGAGCTCCTGATGTTCATCGAGCGCCGCCTGCGCGACAACGGGATCTCCCCCTCATTCGACGAGATGAAGGAAGCGCTCGACCTGCGGTCGAAATCCGGCATCCACCGGCTCATCACCGGGCTCGAGGAGCGCGGCTTCATTCGCCGCCTGCCGCACCGGGCCCGTGCCCTCGAGGTGCTGCGCCTGCCCGAGACCGCGGCTGTCGCCGGGCGCAACAACGCCGCCTCCGCGAGCGTGAACGACTTCTCGCCCAAGGTGATCGAGGGCAGCTTCCGCAACCGCAATCTCGGCGGGGCCGCCAGTCACGGCGACGAGCCGGCCCTCGAGCTCCCGCTCTACGGCAAAATCGCCGCGGGTACGCCCATCGAAGCGTTGCGCGACCACGCGAGCACCATCAGCATGCCGGCCAGCATGCTCGGCCGCGGCGAATATTACGCCCTCCAGGTCGAGGGCGATTCCATGATGGATGCCGGCATCCTCGACGAGGACGTCGTCGTTATCAAGCGCGGCGACACGGCGGAGAGCGGCGACATCGTGGTCGCTCTCATCGACGAGAACGAGGTGACCCTGAAGCGCCTGCGCCGCAAGGGCGATTCGATAGCACTCGAGCCCGCCAACAAGAAATACGAGACGCGCATCTTCGGCCCCGACCGCGTGCGCATCCAAGGCAAGCTCATCAGCCTCTTCCGGCGCTACTAGGGCGCTTTCGCAGCGCGTGGATGCGCTGCCGCATGCCGCGCTTCGCGGGCCGCCCCGCGCTCGCCTGAGCGAAGTGCCGAAGCTCGTCGCGTACGCGCGCGATCACGCTGTCCCAGTCGTCGAGCCGAGGCTGGCGGAGGATGCGCAAGCGCGGATACCACGGGCTGTCGTCGCGCCCGATGAGCCAGCGCCAATCGGTCTCGAAGGGATTGAGCAGCCAGACCGGCTTGCCCAAGGCACCCGCGAGATGCACCACCGCGGTGTCGACACTGATCACCAGGTCGAGAGCGCTGATCAACGCCGCCGTCGCCGCGAAATCCGCGAGCTCCGCCGTGAAGTCATGAAGCTTCATGCGCGGGGGTGGCGCCGCCGCTTGCGCCGCCGCCGCGTCCTTCTGCAGGGAGATGAAGGCAACACCCTCGACCTCGGCGAGGGGCGCCAAGCGGGCGAGGGCGATTGAGCGCTCGCGGTCGCGCGGATTGGCCGCGGCTCCCGCCCACACCAGCCCGACCCGCGGCTGCGGCAACTCGGCAAGGCGACGGGACCAGGCCGCGATTTCGGCCGCGTCGGCAGCGAGGTAGGGACTCTCGGCCGGGATGGTTTCGAGGGTGGTGCCGAAAGCGAGCGGCAGGCTCAGAAGCGGAGCGCTGTAGTCGCATTTGGGCAACCCTGCCACGCCGGGAAAATTCGTCGCCAGCGGGACGATGCGAATGTTGTCCAGCGCAAAGCTCAGGCGGAACAGGCGCTCGAGTGCCGGCGGCGCCTCCACAGAGAGCCGCTTCGCGCGCGCGGCCGCGAGGGGGACGTAGCGGGAAAACTGGAGAATGTCGCCGAAGCCCTGCTCGCCGTAAAGCATGAGCGTCTTCCTGGAAATCTCCTCGCCCTTCCACTGCGGCTCCTCGAACGGCCGCTTCACGAGGGCCAAGCTGGGCACCTGCCAACGCCATTCGGCCTCGCGCCAACCCTCCGCGTAGCGGCCGAGGGCCAGAAGCGTGAGCGCCAAGTCGAAATGCGCGCGCGGCGACTCCGGCTGGAGCCTGAGTGCAATCTCGAAATGGCGGAGTGCCTCGAGCGGCCGCGCCTGTTGGATCAGGACCACCGCCAGATTCTTGTGCGCCTCGACGTAATTGGGATCGAGCCGCACGGCCTCGCGCAAATGGACCTCGGCTTCGTCCGGCCGGCGCGCCTTGGTCAGCACGACCGCCATGTTGCTATGGAGGTTCGGCCGATCGGGGGCCAAGCGCAGCCCCTCGCGCAATACCGCCGCCGCCGCGTGTGTGCCGTCGGACTCGAGCAGCGCCACGCCGAGATTGCTGTAGGCGTCGACGAAGTCCTTGTTGAGCCGCAAGGCGGTCTCGTAGCCCGCGATCGCCTCGGGCAGGCGGCCCAGCTTCTGGTGGGCGGCACCGATGGCATTGTAGACGTGGTGCGAGGCCGGATCGTTCTGCAGCGCCTTGCCGAGGGAGACGAGCGCATCCTCGTAGCGTCCGGCCTCGAACAGAACGAGGCCCATGTTCTGATGCGCCAAAGCGTTCGCGGGCTCGATCTCCAGGACCTGTCGGCAGAGGGCCTCGGCCTCCGCCAGCCGGCCGGCCAGCCGGCAGCGACGCGCCTCCACCAACGCATCAGGGACGGCGAGCGTCATCGGCACCTTTCGCACCAGCCCTCAAGCATCAGTCGTCATCGGTTTCTGCCGGCGGCTCCTCGAACCCCTGTGGCTCGGACCGCGGGCCCTCCTTCGCCGTCGTGGCCGACACCGGTACCACTGGCGCCGGCCGCGGCACGACCTTGCGCTCGGGCGGCGGCGGCACCCAGGGACGCGCACCGCGCCATTCTCGCACGCTCTCGCTCTCGGCCCCCGCGGCAGAAAGCCAAATCGCGTGTCCGCCCTCGCGCCACAGCGCCAGGCGATCGATCAGCAGCCGCGGAGACGGACAGGCTCCCTTGACCGGAACCGCACTCACCAGCACGTTGACATGAAGACAGTCCTCGAGCAGCGCCTCGCGCTCGCGCACCAGGGCCACGAGATTTCCCCGCGCCCGGTAGAGGCAGCCGAGCCCGTCGCAGACGAGACGGCCATCGCCGCTGGTACCTTCCTCCGGCCAAGGATCGCGCGTCGTCTGCCCGGCGCGCTTGGTGATCGTCTCGACGTCGAAATCGTTGCCGCGCACCGGCGAGATCATCATGCGCCCGTCCGCCGCGCGCACGGCGAAGATGCGGGCGTCGTCCGAGACGATGACGTCGGGCGGGCGCACGAGGAACCCGCTTGCGAGCCCCAAGGCGATGCCCGCGAGGCCGAGCACCCGCCATGGCCGCCGCCACAGGCAAAGCCAGAGCATGCCGAGGCTGACGGCGCCCAGGCCCCAGAGGGGCATGGCGGGGACGATGGCGACCGAGCCGGGCCAGCTCACCACCGTCTTGGCCGACCAGATCACCGCATGGAGGCCCCAGCCCATGGGCGCAAGCCCGATTCCCTCGAGGCCGAAGGGCATCAGCGCCATCGCGACGATCGCCCATGGCATCACCCAGAGTGCCGTTACGGGCACTGCAATCAGGTTGGTGACGACGCCGAACGCCGCGAGGCGATCGAAGTGATAGATCGAGTAGGGAATGGTCGCGAGCGAAGTGATCAGGCTGGTGAAGGCGACGCCTGCAAGATAGAGCAAGGGGACGCGCCACCAGCCCTCGCCAGCGATCCAGGCCAAGAGCGGCTGGCGCAAGCTTTCATAGGCGGCGAGGAGTGCCAGCACCGCCGAGAAGGAGAGCTGGAAGCTCGGACCGGTGAGGCTCTCGGGTTGGAGGAAGAGAATCGCGACCGCCGCCCAGCACAGCATGCGCATCGAGATCGAGGTGCGGTCGAGGAGCACGCCCGCGAGGACCACGCCGGTCATGATGTAGGCGCGTTGGGTGGGCACGGTGGCCCCGGTGATGACGAGATAGAAGGTGGCCCCTGCCAAGGCCGCCAGGGCCGCCCACTTCTTGATCGGATAGCGCAACGCAAGCCACGGAATGAGGGCCAGGAGCCCGCGCACGCCGAAGAAGAGCGCTCCCGTCACCATGCCGAGGTGAAGGCCGGCGATGGCGAGGAGATGGGCGAGCCCCGAATCGCGCATGGCCTCGACCACGTCGGGCGGACTAGCGCCGCGCTCGCCGGTCATGAGGGCCGCGGCAATCCCGCCTTCGGCACCCGGAAGCCCGGCGGTCACCCGGGCCGCGATGCGGTCGCGCAGCGCCGTGAGCTCGAGGGCGAGACCGTGCGACCGCGCGGGCTCGATCGAAATGCGGCCCAAGGCGTAGCCGACGGCACCCAGCCGGAGGTAATAGGCATGCCGCTGGAAATCGAAGGCCCCCGGGGCAACCGGCGGCGCCGGCGGCAATAGCACCGCGCGCAGATGCACCTCGTCGCCCGGCCTCAGCTCGGGTGCTCCATCCCGGAGATGCACGCGGATGCGCCGCGGCGTTGCCGCGGGTGCCAGGCGCTCGATCGCAGGGCGGTCGAGGGTGACGCGGCGGCCCTTGGCGAGCTGCTCGACCTCGACGACACGACCGCCGACGGCAACGGGCCCGAGCCGCTTCTCGAGGCGCGGTGCCGCCACCTGGTCCGTACGCCAGCCCGCCACGGCGAAGCCGAGCGACGCCGCGGCGAGGGCCAAGAGAAGGGCCAAGCCGTAGACTCGCCTGCGGCAGAGGAAAGCCGCAGCCAAGAGGGCGAGGCCTGCCGCGGGCGCGGGCCAGTGGCTCGGCTCGAGGGGAAGGGCGAAGTAAAGTGCAATGCCGGCGCCGAAGAAAGCCGGCAGCCAAAACGGCCAGCGCTCGCGCTCGGCCTCGAGCTCGCGCCGGGCGAGCTCCAAAAGCGGCCGGACAACTCCACCGTGCACCTCCGGGTGCGCGGCCCCAGCACGGTCGATGAGTTCGGCGCCGCTCACGCCTCGGCCACCTCGTGGGGACTCCCCAGGCGGGATATGCTACAGGACGGGCCCCATCCTGACGAGTGCCACCAGGCGCCAACGTGAAATTTCCGCGATAGTAGGCGAGCGCATGAAACCGAATGCGGGGGCCTCGACGGCGAAGAAGCGCCATGACAGCAGGGTCAAGCCGCTTCTGGCCTGATCGCGATAAGACAGAGCGCCGCGAGACGGCGGCAGGTGCGGCGCTTGGCGACGTTTCCTAGCACGCCGTCATATGCTTGTCGCACACCTGGAGCCGGAAACGAGTGGCCCCGTCTGTCCGGCTCGCATCGAAGGCGCGTTGATCCGAGCAATGCGCCCGAACGAAAACCGCCGGTTGGCCTTCGACGACGCGCTCCTCGAGATCGGACAGGAACAGGACTTCGCAATTCTGCTCGCGCAGGAGTTGATCACGGAGATCGCTCTGCCAATCCGCTCTCGATGACGTGGCGAGCGAAAGCGCAGCGAGGCCAGCAAGAGCGAGAGCCGTGCCCGCGATGATCGAGCAACGAAACGCGGCGGGCGACCTGCGGAGGGTCTTAAGGTACATCTGCGAACGAGCCTCATCTGTCGTAACGCCGCGGCGGACCGGGTCACATCTCGGGCCGGTACTTTTCGCATCTCACTCCGGTTTGCAGGGACAGAGCATTGATCTCGATCAAAGCCCTGCCATGCCAGTTGGCCGGTGCGCGAAGCCGCGGGCGTAGAGCGCGCCGCGCCGGGCGCCTCTTGCAGACTCCCCGCGCGGGATATGGTACAGCACGGCACCCGCCCTGACGCGCGAGGACTTGCCCGGCCGATGTCCGTCGTTGTGCGCTTTGCCCCCTCCCCCACCGGCTTCCTGCACATCGGCGGCGCCCGCACGGCCCTCTTCAACTGGCTCTATGCGCGTCATACCCGCGGCCGCTTCCGCCTGCGCATCGAGGACACGGACCGTGCCCGCTCGACCGAGCCCGCGACCCGCGCCATTCTCGAGGGGCTCGCCTGGCTCGGCCTCGACTGGGACGGCGAGGTCGTCTATCAATCCGCGCGCGCCGCGCGCCATGCGGAGGTGGCGCAAAGCCTCCTTGCTCAGGGCCGCGCCTATCGGTGCTACTGCACGCCCGCGGAGCTCGCCGAGCGGCGCGAGAAGGCGCGTGCCGAGGGCAGGCCCACGGGCTACGACCGCCGCTGCCGCAACCTCGCCCCGGCCGACGCTCCTGGCGTCGTCCCGCCGGTCATCCGGCTCAAGGCGCCGGAGAGCGGGGAGACGGCCATTGCCGATCTGGTGCAGGGAACGGTCACGGTCGGCAACGAGCAGCTCGACGACATGGTGCTGCTGCGCGCCGACGGCACGCCCGTCTACATGCTCTCGGTCGTTGTCGACGATCACGACATGGAGATCACCCACGTCATCCGCGGCGACGACCATCTCACCAACGCCTTTCGCCAGACCCAGCTCTACCGTGCCATGGACTGGACCGCACCGCAGTTCGCCCACATCCCGCTCATCCACGGGCCCGACGGCGCCAAGCTCTCCAAGCGCCACGGGGCACTCGGGGTCGAAGCCTACCG
>DATJAC010000231.1:0-9619 GCA_035516655.1 Alphaproteobacteria bacterium
AAGCTGGCCGGAAATGAACGCGCTATCTTCAATGCATTACACGCCACACGTCGTCATTCCCGCGAAAGCGGGACTCCATCGTCGGCCTCGAGCCGGGCTTCGGACATAGACCCCGGCTTTCGCCGGGGTGACGAATACAGCATTGAAAGTGAATGGATCACTTTGAGTCAGACTCCGAGGCAGCACCGCCGCCGCGGCGTCATTTGAGCGGACGTATCCAGCAGTCGGGACCGGCGGCACGCAGATCGCTGCAGAGCTGCTTGGCCTGCGCCTCGCTCGCGAAGGGCCCGAGCGAAATCCGCGCGAGCCGCGTGCCCCCCACCGTGGTGACGCTATCGATGCGCGGCTTGAGCTCGCCCAGGAGCTGGGGCAGGCGCGCGCGCAACGCCGTCCAGTCGCGGCTCGCGTCCTGCGGCGAGTTGAACGAGACGTATTGCACGAGATATTTGCCGCCCTCCGCCGCCGCGGGAGCGGGGGTCTGGCTCGGCGGCAGGGCGGCCAGCTGAGCTGGTGCCGGGCGCGGCGTCGGCGTTGGCGTCGGCCGCGGCGGGGGCGACCGGCGGATGGGCGCTTGCGCGGTTGCCGGCTTGGCGGCCGGAATCGGCGCCGGGGTCTCTTGCGGCTGCGCGGCCGGCGTTGCGGCCCCCGGAGCGCTCGGAGGCGCAGCGGGGCCCTCGCCCGTACTTGCCGCCGCCGGTGCAGCACTCGGCACGGCGGCCGGCGCTGCCGCTTCAGCTGCCGCCTGGGGCGGCAACGGCTTCTCGCTGACGGGAGTGGCCGGCAAAGCGGGTGGCGCGGCCGGTGGGGCCGTCGCCCCCGGCGCGGCCGATGGGGCCGTTGCCCCCGGCGCTTCGCCCGCATCCGCACCCGCATCCGGGGATTTCGTTGTCGCCTCCGCCTGCTGCGTGCGGGGGGCCCCCGCCTTCTGATAATCGACGAGCGTCAGGCGCCTGCTCTTGGCATCCTTGTCCCGCGAGCTCAGCACGATGGCGCCGATCTCGGGCGCATAATAGAGCGTCTCGCTGGCCTCCCCGCGCTGGCAGCCGATCGCCCATGCCTTGAAGGTCCCCGCCTCGACGATGATGGTGTCGGGCTGCCTCACCTCGCAGCTGTCGCGCTCCTCCTTGGGTGGCGAGCCGGCTTGCGTGACGGTGACCTTGTAGGAGACCTGCTTGCCGCTCTCGAGCGGGAAGATGGTGGGATTGGGGGGATCGAAGCTGCGCGTGATCTCCGCACCGCCGCCCGCGGGGGTCTCGGAAAGGGGAGGGAGGGTCGGGTCGCGGGAGGTGGTCCATTTGGCATTCGCGTTGTCGGTCCAGCTCACCTCGTCGCCCTGGACCGCGGTGACGAAGCGCGGCATCTCGGTGCCGTTGTCGGAAAAGGTCAGGCTGTCGCCGACGTGATAGACGGGGGCTGCCAGGTTGTCGGCAATGGGTGCCGCGGCGGCGGGAGAGGAGGGCGATTGTGTTTTCGGCTGGGCGGCGCAAGCGGCTAAGGCCAAGGCGAGCACCGCACCCAAGCCAACGCGCCCGCCCGTGCTCATGAAACGGTCAGAACGAACCTCGCCCGGCATCGATTCCGCCGCTGCCTAGCCCTCGGTGACTTTGTTGCGCAAGGTCCCGATCCGCTCGATCTCCATCTCGACCACGTCGCCCTTCTTCATGAAGACGGGCGGCTTGCGCGCGAAACCCACCCCGTGCGGCGTGCCGGTCGGAATGAGATCGCCCGGCTCGAGCGTGGTGAAGGTCGAGCAATAGGCGACGAGCTCCTCGACCGGGAAGATGAGCTGTGCCGTGGTGCTGTCCTGCAGCGTGCGGCCGTTGATCTTGGTGGTGAGCCTGAGCTTCGAGGGGTCCTTGAGCTCGTCGCTCGTCACCAGCCAGGGACCTACCGCACCCGACTTCGCGAAATTCTTGCCCGGCGTGAACTGGGAACCGTGAAACTGCCAATCGCGCACCGAGCCGTCGTGATAGATGGTGTAGCCGGCGACATACTTGAGGGCGTCCTTGGCGGCTATCCGGCGCGCGCGCTTGCCGATCACGACGCAAAGTTCGACCTCGTAATCGAACTGCTCCGACTCCTTGGGCTTCACGATCGCCTGCTCGTGGCCCACGTGGCTGTTGGCGAAGCGCACGAAGACGACGGGCTTGCTCGGCGGCTTGATGCCGGCCTCGGCCGCGTGATCGGCGTAATTGAGGCCGATCGCGAGGATCTTGTCGGGAGCCGTGATCACCGGGAGAAAGCTCAC
The DNA here is from genome assembly GCA_035516655.1 of Alphaproteobacteria bacterium. Classification (GTDB taxonomy): domain Bacteria; phylum Pseudomonadota; class Alphaproteobacteria; order JACZXZ01; family JACZXZ01; genus DASPPM01. The sequence goes on from DATJAC010000231.1 coordinate 2,249, forward strand.
CTGGCTCATGCGATAGTCGGGCTTGGCACTCTTGACGAGGGCGCGGGCGGCGGCGAGGCCGTTGCCGGCAAGGAGGGCCTTCAAGGTCGGATATTTCTTGCCGAGACGGCGTCCCAGATCGACCACACCGCCCGCCACGGCGGCACCGTAGCTCTCGCGGCCCTTGTGCTTGAAGCTCATCAACTTCATGGCGCGTTCCCCTCCCGAGGCGGCTTATGTCTGTTCCGGTCAAACCTTTGGAGGAGGATCACAGGGCAAGCGTCGGGTGTCAATCGCCCTCGCCCCGGCCCAAGCCGTCAGTCGTAGGGCACCGCCACGGCCTCGGGATCCTCGTCGTGCCGCGCCCAATAGGCCTCGCGCAGGCGGAGCGTGAGTGCTCCGGGCGCGTCATTGCCGAGGATGCGGCCGTCGAGCCGCGTGAGCGGGATCACCCCGCCCGCGGTCGAGGAGAGGAAGATCTCGTCCGCCTGGGCGAGCTCGGCCGCGGGTAGGGGCCGCTCGGCCGCAGGCACGCCGAGGGCGGCGCAGAGCTCGAGCACGGTGCGGCGCGTGATCCCTTCGAGCATGCCCGCATCCGGGGTCGCCACCTTGCCCTCGGTCACTGCGAACACGTTGAAGCCCGGCCCCTCCGCGACGTTGCCCTCGAGGTCGAGGAGGATGGCCAAGTCGGCCCCCCGGTCATAGGCCTGCCACTGGCTCTGCACCATGTCGAGCCAGTGATAGTTCTTGACCCTCGGGTCGACCGAATGCGCCGGGATGCGGGCGTAGGAGCTGACGATCGCGTGGAGGCCGCGCAGCTGGCGCTCGGGGGTCGCGATCCAGATGAAGGGCAGCGCATAGGCGATGAATTGGTTCTGGCACAGGCGCATGTCGCGGCTGCCGGCAGGCGGGCTCCCCCGCGTGCACACCATCGCGACGTACGCATCGCGTAGGCCCGTGCGGCGCACGCAGTCGATGAGGATGGCGCGCATCTCGGCCCGGCTTTCGCGTGGGCGCAGGCGCAACGCCTTGAGCGAGGCGGCGAAGCGATCGAGATGGGCGTCGAGGCGGAAGAATCGGCCCTGCCAGACGTGCACGACGTCGTAGGTCACGTCCGAGCGCGTGAAGCCGTAATCGAGCACCGAGATCTTGGCCTCGCGGATCGGCACGAGTTGGCCGCCGACATAGGCGAGCCCCGCCGCCGGGTCGTCGCCCGTACTTGGCGAAGGCGGGGGACCGGGGTGGCGCCTTGTTTGGGTGTCCGTCACGGCGAAGCCCCCCTTTCGCGCGGGCCGAATTCCGCGAGGCACCAAGGTAGCGGCACCTCACGGCGGGCCGCAAGAGACAAGGCCGGCGGTACGGCCGCACCCTTTCCGGGTGCGGGTCGGTTTCTCGGTACCGCCCGCCGGCAAGCGTCGCCTTCCTGCGGCACGGGCTCTTGGCGTAGGAGCACCTCGCCTGCTATGATTCCCCGTTCAACACAAAAAGCCGCAAGGCCCGGCTGGGAGGATGGAATGCGATTTTTGAAACCGTTGGCGAGTCTTGCCTTGGCCCTGGTGCTGGCGGCTGCGGCCGTGCCGGCGCGGGCGGAGACCATCAAGCTCGGCGTGGTGCTGACCTTTTCGGGGGTCAACGCCGAATACGGCGAGCAGATCACTCGCGCCATGGACCTCTATCTCAAGCTCCACGGCAGCGAGCTCGGTGCCGACAAGATCGAGATGATCAAACGCGACTCGGGGCCGCCGACCGGGGCCGGGGCCAAGACCGACGTCACCGAGCTGATCACGCAGGACCACGTCAACATGCTGATCGGCTTCATCTTTTCGCCCGACGCGATCGCCAGCGCTCCGGTCGTGACGGAGGCGAAGGTGCCGATGATCGTGGTCAACGCGGGCACTGCCTGGATCACCAACCTCTCGCCCTATATCGCGCGCACCTCGTTCACCATGTGGCAGTCGGGCTATCCCATGGGCGGATACGCCGCCAAGAAGCTCGGCTGCAAGACGGCGGCGGTCGGCTACACCGACTATCCGCCGGGCAAGGACGAGCTCGAGGCCTTCAAGGCCGGATTCGAGGGTGCCGGCGGCAAGGTCGTCGACGCCATCCCGATGGGCAATCCGGCGCAAGTGCCCGATTTCACGCCCTTCCTCCAGCGCGTCAAGGACGAGAAGCCCGATTGCTTCTACGTCTTCGTGCCGGCGGGCGTACACGCGGCAGCGCTGGTCAAGACCTACGGCGAGCTCAACCTCAAAGGCGCCGGCATCAAGATGATCGGCCCGGCCGACATCGTACAGGACACCAAGCTCCAGCAGATGGGCGATGCGGCGGTCGGCCTCATCACCATCGGCCATTACGCCGCCGACTACGACAACCCGGCCAACAAGGCCTTTGTGAAGGCCTGGCACGAGGCCTATGGTGCGAACACCCCGCCCGATTTCATGGCGGTCGCGGGCTGGGACGGCATGGCCGCCGCGGTCCACGCGATCACGGCGACGCACGGCAAGCTCGAGCCCGACGCGGTCATGGCGGCCCTCAAGGGCTGGCATTTCGACAGTCCGCGCGGACCCATCACGATCGATCCGACCACGCGCGACATCGTGCAGGACGAGCACATCCAGGAAGTCGTCAAGCTGCCCGACGGCAAGCTCGGCGAGAAAGTGCTCGAGACGATGCCGGCGGTGAAGGACCCGTGCAAGGAGCTCAAGGTCGGGAAGTGCGGGAGCTGAGCGCTCCGGCATCGTCACGCGAAGGTCAACGGGACGCCGCCGCGCGCAGGCACGGCGGCGCTTTCCGTTCCTAGGGAGGGGCACGTCGCACGGTGCAGCACCTCGCCAATGTCGGAATAAGCATTCTCTTCGACGGCTTGGCTTACGCCATGATCCTCTTCGTCATCTCCGTGGGCCTCTCGGTCACCATGGGGTTGATGGGGTTCGTCAATCTGGCGCACGGCGCCTTCGCCATGGCGGGGGGCTACGTGACCGTGAGCCTGACCACGAGGTACGGGGTCCCTTTCCCGCTCGCCCTCGCGGCGGCGTTCGTGCTGGTGGGGGCGGGGAGTATCGCCTTCGAGCGCCTCCTCTACCGTCGCCTCTATGCGGCCGGCGAGCTCGACCAGGTGCTGCTCACCATCGGCCTCGCCTTCATGGCGATCGCCGGCTACACCTTCGTGTACGGGCCCGAGCCGCAGTCGGTCAAAGTGCCGGGCTACCTCGGCGGCCGACTCGATCTCGGCTTCGGCACCTTTCCCGCTTACCGCGTCTTCATGATCGCGATCGGTGCCGTGCTCATCTGCGGTCTCTGGTACGGCTTCGAGCGCACCGGCCTGGGGGCGCGCATCCGGGCCGCCGTCGACAACCGCGCCATGGCCCGCTCGATCGGCATCGACGTCGACCGGCTCTTCACCCTCACCTTTGCCCTCGGCAGCGGGCTCGCGGCCTTGGGTGGGGGCTTGGCCGTCAATCTCATCGGCCTCACGCCGACCTTCGCCACCCAGTATTTGGTTCTCTTCCTCATCGTCGTCGCAGTGGGCGGGCTCGGCAGCATCAAGGGCACGGTGCTCGCAGCCTTGGTACTCGGCGTCTTCGACAATGCCGGCAAATATCTCTACCCGGACGGCGGCGGCTTCTTCATTTACGCGATCACGGTGCTGCTTCTCCTCCTCAAGCCGGCGGGGCTCTATGGCCGCGAGTAAGCCGGACCTCGCCGCGCGCGCGCGCGCGGCCGAGTTCCTGCTGCGGCGGCACCGTTTGCGCGCGGCCGAGGCGCTGCCCTGGCTCGCGGCCGTGCTGGCCTACTTCGTCTTTCCCGGTCATCTCGTCTTCGGGAGCCAGCTCCTCATCATGGTGCTGTTTGCCCTCTCGCTCGATCTCATCCTCGGCTATGCCGGGATCGTGAGCCTGGGCCATGCCGCCTTCTTCGGCACGGGCGCCTATACGGCGGGGATGCTGGCCGCGCGGTGCGGCTGGACCGAGCCGCTCAGCGGCCTCCTCGCCGCGGGGGCGGCGGCGGCCCTCGTGGGCTGGGTCTCGGGCTGGTTCCTTCTGCGCTATCGCGGACTTGCCCTCCTCATGTTGACGCTCGCGACCGCGATCATGCTGCAGGAGCTCGGCAACGTGCGCGCCGACATCACGGGCGGCTTCGACGGCCTCACCGGGATCACGATCGCCCCGCTCCTCGGGCGCTTCCACTACGACCTTTACGGCCACACCAACTATCTTTATGCGCTCGCGGTACTCTTCCTCCTTTTCCTCCTCGTGCGGCGCATCGTCTATTCGCCTTTCGGCCAGGCGCTGACCGGCATCCGCGAGAACGTGCGCCGCATGCACGCGCTCGGCTCGCCCGTGCATCGCCGCCTCGTGGTCGCCTACACGATCGGTGCCGCCATCGCCGGGATCGCAGGCGGGCTCTTCGCGCAGTCGAACGAATTCGTGACCCTCGGCGTGCTCGGCTTCGACCGTTCGGCCGCGGTCCTCGTCATGCTCATCCTGGGCGGTGCCGGGCGGCTCTACGGCGCCTTCGTGGGCGCCGCCGTCTACATGCTGCTCGAGGACTATCTGGCGAAGCTCAGCCCGGAGTTCTGGGAGTTCGGCATCGGTCTCCTTCTCGTGCTGACCGTGCTCTTCGCGCGGCGGGGCCTGCTCGGCCTGCTCGAAGACGCGGGCCGGCACTTCGGCCGGGGCGCGCCACGGTGACGGCGGCCGCCCTCGAGACGCGCGGGGTGAGCAAGAGCTTCGGCGCCCTCGCCGTCGCGCGCGACATCTCGCTCACGTTGCCGCGCGGGGCGCGGCGGGGCCTCATCGGGCCCAACGGTGCCGGCAAGACGAGCCTCGTCAATCTGATCACGGGGGTACTCAAGCCCTCCGCCGGACGCGTGCTGCTCGACGGCGAGGACATCACGCACCTGCCCCAGGCGGCGCGCGCGCGACGCGGGCTCGCGCGCACCTTCCAGATCAACCAGCTCTTCCGCGGCCTGAGCGTGCTCGAGAACCTCTGCCTTGCCATCGGCGAGCGCACCGGAGCGTGCAACAATCTGTTCCGGCCGGCGGGCTCGAAACCGCAAGTGATCGAGGAGGCGCTCGAGCATCTCGCGGCACACCGCTTGATCGAGGACGCGCTCAAGCCGGTGCGCGAACTGGCCTACGGCCGCCAGCGTTTGCTCGAGATCGCCATGGCGCTGGCGCAGCATCCGCGGGTGCTGCTGCTCGACGAGCCGGCGGCCGGCGTGTCGTCGCACGAGAGCCACTTCATCCTGGATGCGCTCGAGCGCCTCGACAGCGACATCGCCATCCTCATCATCGAGCACGACATGGACGTGATTTTCCGCTTCGCGCGGGAGATCACGGTCCTGGTGGGGGGTGCGGTGCTCATGGAAGGCTTGCCCGAGGAGGTGGCTAAAGATCCGCGCGTGCGCGCGGTCTACCTCGGCGAGGAAGAGCCGCGCGGAGGTGGGGGTGGCTGAGCACGAGCCCGCCCTCGCGCTCGACCGCGTCTCGGCCGGCTACGGCGAGACCGTGGTGCTCGAGGAGGTGAGCCTCGCCGTCCGCGAGGGCGAGAGCGTTTCCCTCATCGGCCGCAACGGGGTGGGCAAGACGACCTTGCTCGCGACCGTCATGGGCCACACCAGCCTCCATCGCGGAACCGTGCGTCTCAAGGGCCGCGACATCTCGCGTCTCGCCGTGCATCGCCGCGCGCGCGCCGGGCTCGGTTATGTGCCCCAGGAGCGCGAGATCTTCCCCTCGCTCAGCTTGCGCGAGAACCTCGACGTAGCCGCTCGGCCGGGTCCGTGGACCCGGGAGGCGGTGTTCGAGCTCTTCCCGCCCTTGCGCGAGCGTCAGGTGCTGGGCGGTCATCACCTCTCGGGCGGGGAGCAGCAGATGCTCGCGATCGGCCGCGCGCTGATGGGCAACCCTTCCGTCGTCCTGATGGACGAGCCCTCCGAGGGGCTGGCGCCCGTGATCGTCGAGGAGCTCGCGCGCGCGGTGCGGCGCATGCGCGAGCGGGGAGCGCTCACGCTCCTGCTCGTCGAGCAGAACATGCGCTTGGCACTCGAGCTTTCGCCCCGCGCCGTCGTCTTGGAGCGCGGCCGCATCGTCTATGACGGCCCGAGTAGTGCACTCAAGGAAGACCCGGCCGCCCTCGACCGGCTGATCGGCGTGGCGCGGGGCTAAGGCGGGGGCACCACCCGCTTGTGCGGCGAGAAATCGCACTCGTCGGCTGCGCGCGCGTCGCCGTATGGAACCGGGATATCGTCATTGACAGTTGCGGCGCGCCATGCACAAGCTTGCCCCGACCGCGGGAATTTGCGCGCTTCGGGACGGCCTCGGGCCGGGAGCCAGAAAAGCGGGAAATTTCGGCGGCAGGGACGAGCTGTCGCGAGTCTGGCACGGGGTGCCGTCGGGGAGCGGACGGCAGCTCCGGCGACCACTGGGAGGAAACCATGAAAAGGCTTTGCATCATCGCTGCCGGCGCCTTGCTGATCGCAGCCCCGGCATTCGCCGCCGACGACACCATCACGATCGGCATGACCGTGTCGCAGACGGGCTCTCTCAACGTCGATTCGGTGGCCCAGCTCAAGGGCTCCGAGCTTTGGCGCGACGAGGTCAACGACGCGGGCGGCATCAAGGTCGGCGACAAGCACTACAAGATCCGCTTCGTCGAATACGACGATCAGTCGCAAGGCAGCCGCGTCCAGCAGCTCTATACGCGGCTCATCGTGCAGGATCATGCCGAGTATCTCTTCAGCCCCTACTCCTCGGGCCTCACCGCGACGGCGGCGGTGATCAGCGAGCAATACGGCAAGGTCATGGTGATCGCCGGCGGGGCGGAGGGCAAGATCTTCCAGCTCGGCAACAAGTATCTCTTCCAGGCCATCACGTCTGCCGACCACTATCTCTCGGGTGCCATCCAGGCGCTCAAGGAGAAGACCTCCCACGCCGATATCGCGTTCGTCTATTCGGACGATCCTTTCTCCAAGGCGGTCGTCGAGGCGGCGCGCAAACAGGCGGCCGAGGCCGGGTTCAAGGAAGTGCTCGTCGAAACCTATCCCGCCTCGACCACCGATTTCAGCCCGATCATCAACAAGATCATCTCCTCCAAGGCCGACACGTTCATGGGCGGAGGGCACTATCCCGACGGCGCTACGCTTGCGCGCCAGCTCTATGACCAGAAGGCCGGGCTCAAGTGGGTGTCGATTCTGGTCGCTCCCGACAGCCCAAAGTTCGCGAGTCTCGGGCCGGCGGCCACGGGCATCACCGTGCCCTCGCAATGGGAGCCGGGGGTCACCTACAAGCCGGACTTCGGCCCGACGCCGGCGGCGTTCGCGAAAGACTTCGAGGCCAAGGAGAAAGTCGGGGTCGACTACCACGCGGCCTCGGGCTACATCGTGGGCCTCCT
>DATJAC010000232.1:0-15511 GCA_035516655.1 Alphaproteobacteria bacterium
CGCCGCGACGCTTCCCGCATGAGGCCCTGCCCGTTCCATCATCCGCTCCCGGCTTGGAGGGGCCGAGCTTACATTTTCGGGGTCAGGCTGCCACCTTGAATTTTCTCGCAAGTGCCGGCCGGCACGTAGATCCACGACTTCGGATCGTTCGCGGTTTCGGCCTCGCCGGCGCAGGAATGAGCACCTTCCGCGGCACAATCGTTCTTGCCCGCGGCATTGACGCCGTAACACTTCTCCAACTGGGGGGCAGGTGCCGGTGTGGGTGCGGCCTGGGCGAGGAGCGGGAGGGCCACGGCCGCGGCGACCGCCGAAGCGATGAGGTACTGGGTCTTCATGCGGCCCTCGACGGGTTGCGACGAATTGAGCGGCATCTTTCCGGCACCTTAGCAATTCCGCCGCGCGCCGGTCGATCAGCAGTTCGTGAAATCACGGATTTGTGCACGCACCCGCGGCGTGCCGCGGGACCAGCCCGGTACCCGCCTCATCCCGCGCTCATTCGCCTCACGCGCCGACGATGTAGCTGCGCAGCATGTCGCTTTCGGCGGAGAGCTCCTCGAGGCGGTTCTTCACCACGTCGCCGATCGAGATGATGCCGCAGAGCCGGCCGCCCTCGAGCACGGGGATATGCCGGATGCGCCGGTTCGTCATCTCGCGCATGATCTCCTCGACCGTGTTGTCGGGCGTGCAGGTCACGACCGCCTTGGTCATGATCTCGGAGACGCGCATCTCGAGCAAGCGCGCGCCGTGGTCGGCGAGCCCGTGAATGAGGTCGCGCTCCGAGAGAATGCCGGCGACCTCGTGCTCCCCGCTCGTCACCAGCACCGCACCTATGCGCCGGCGCGACAGCGTGTCGATCACCTCCGCGATGCGCAGCTCGGGTGCTACGGTGGCGACCGTCCTACCCTTCGTCTTCAGGATCTGTGCGACTTGCATGGCTCAACCCCCTATCGAAGCTTCGGCTCATAGGGACCGCCCTATTTTGGCGTGGTTGCTTTCGTGAGAGTTATTATCGCACTCGTTCGACGGCGCTCCTAGACAAATGCTAAGGCAGGGCCTAGCGCCGCCGTGACAAAATTGCGCTTGTTGCGCTGCAGCGCAGTGCGCACGCGGCACTCGCGACGCGATGCCGCGAAAATGTCGCGCAAGACGCTCTCCGCGGGCGGCCGCGGAGGAGCCTAGCGGTTGGTGTCCGCGCCCGGCAGTGCGGTCGCCGCACCCTTGAGCGCGCGGCGGCGCTTGGCGCGGCGCCAGAGCCAGATGCCGCCGACGAGAGCGACGAGGCCGCCGAGGACGATCGCCTCGATCTCCTCGGCCTGGCCGACGAAATGCTTGAGGGCCTTGCCGAAGTAATAGCCGCCATAGCCGAAAGAGAGCGCCCAGACCAGGGCGGCGATGGCGTTGAGGAGGGCGAAGCGGCGGTACGAGACCCCGGCAAAACCGATCGCGAAGGAGGCTATGTTGCGCACGGCATAAATGAAGCGAAAGGTCAGGATGAAGAGGTTCTGATAGCGCACCAGCATGCCGAGCGCCCGATTGGCCTTCTGGTGCCAGCGCGGGCGCCATTCGAAGATCTGCGCGCCGAACATGCGCCCGATCCAGAAATAAAGCTGATCGCCCAACATGCTGCCGAGGAAGGCCGCGAGCACGCACCACTCGAGCGACATGTAGCCCTTCTGGGCAAGGAAGCCCGCGACCAGGAGGACCGTCTCGCCCTCGAAGAAGGTCCACAGCAGGACCACGAGGGGGCCGTAGTCGAGGAGAAGCTCTTTCACGTGCAGATGCATCGCCGGGAGAGGCCTCTCGCCCTAAGGCCCTGCCGCGCGCGCGCGGCGGAGCCCGGTTCGGCCGTGGACGGTGCCGAACCGCGACAACATCTCTTCCCACCCGCAGCGGGGTGCAGGACCCAACGCTCTTCCTCCCCTTCCTCAGCGGCCCTTGGGCGGCCGTTCTCGCTGTCAGAGCATCCCTATTCCAAGCGCCGCGCGCAAGCCCCGGCTTGCGGCTGCCCGAGGCGGCCGTGCCGCCTCACTCGGCCGCCTGGCGCAACGCTGCCGCACTCGCCCAAGGGGCGAGCACGAGGGCGGCGAGAAAGAGGCCGCCCAGCACCATGAGATGGGGACGCACCGGAAAGCCGCCGACGGCGGCATCGCATGCTGCCACGCCGAAGATGAGCACCGGGACGTAGAGCGGCAGGACGAGAAGCGAGATCAGCACCCCGCCGCGCCGCGCGCCGAGCACGAGCGCAGCACCGATGGCACCTACCAGAGTAAGGGTCGGCGTACCCAACAGCATGGCGAGAAGAAGGAAGCCCACGCCGTCGGCCGGCAGGCCGAGAAAGAGGGCCAGAAGCGGGGTTGCGACAATGAGCGGCACGCCGGTCGTGAGCCAATGGGCGAGGCATTTCGCCAGGACCGTCCCCTCGAGCCCGGTCGGGGCCAAGAGCAGCAGGTCGAGGCTGCCGTCCTCGTAGTCGGTCTGGAAGAGGCGCTCAAGGGAAAGCAGCGAGGCGAGGAGGGCCGTCACCCAGATGACCCCCGAGGCGATGCGGGCGAGCACTTGGGGCTCGGGACCCACGCCGAAGGGAAAGAGGCTGACGGTGAGCACGAAGAAAAGCACGACGACGAGCGTGTCCGCCCCGTGGCGCAAAGCTAGGCGCAGATCGCGCCGCAAGATGGCAAGGAGTGCTGTCACGGAACGGCGTCCGCGCCGACCGAGCCCGGCAGGGCGAGCTCGCGTGCGCCGGCGAGAGCAAGCGGCAGATGGGTGGCAATGAGGAGAAGGCCCCCGGCAGCGAGGTGTGTCGCCAGCATCGCCTCGAGCGTGGCCACCGAATCTTTGTCGAGGCCGACCGTCGGCTCGTCGAGAAGCCAAAGCGTTGCGGGGGCTGCTAAGAGGCGTGTCAGGTTGAGCCGGCGGCGCTGGCCGGCGGAGAGCATCCCCCCCGGTATGGCGGCGAGGGCGCCGAGCCCGAGGCGTTCGAGGGCCGCGGGCACGGCACTCTCGGCACCACCCTTGAGCCGGGTCCAAAAGGCGAGGTTCTCGCGCACGCTCAAAACCGACTTCACCGGGTCCTGATGGCCGACGTAGGCAAGCCGCGCGCGGTGGGCCGCGGGATCGTCGCCGATCGGCTCTCCCCGCCACAGGATGCGACCCGCGGCCGGGCGCAAGAGGCCGGCCAGAAGCCGCAGCAGGCTCGACTTGCCGCTGCCGTTGGGGCCGGAAAGCACGACGGCCTCGCCCGGCTCGAGGACGAGCTCGAGCCCCGCGAAGACGATGCGCTCGCCGCGCACGCAGACGAGATCCTGTGCCTCGAGGAGCGCCATGGGCTCCTTGAATAGCGGCAGCCGCGGCTGGCGTCACAGGAATTCGTCGCCGAAGCCGGGAGGCCGAAAAAGAATGCAGCCGGCGGATTGCGCCGCCGGCTGCAAGGGGGGTTCCGGGTCTGGGGGACCCGGACCGGGGGCTGAGGGGGCAGCCCCTGGCAAAGAGGGGAGGTCTTTACCGAGGGTGATAATCGGGTTCGAATGTGACTTGCCTGCGCCTGAAATTGGGCAAGAGTGTGATTTTTGGAGTCCCCTCGGAGAGCCAGGCGAGACTCAATCAACTCATTGAAAATGTTCGAGTTTTATGAAGACGTCCCGGCGAAAGCCGGGACCCGTTGCAGGGCGGGGGCGGCTTTTTCCCCTGCTCGAACGATGGTGATCCTGCTCGATGGATACCGGCTTTCGCCGGTAATGACGGCACCGGCAACGGGCGGACTCATCAAATGCGATCGCCTCCTGCCAGGAGCAGGTGCTTTCGTCGAAAAGCGGCCGTTGGGGCGGGCGGCGGGCTGGCGCCCGCGTCAATCGTAGCTGCGCGCGTCCTCGATCACCTTGCCGTCGTTGGGCAGGCTGCCGGGAGTGGTGAGCTTGACCGCCGCGCGCACCTTGGCGATGACCTGGAAGCTCTCGGCGATCGCTTGGGCAAGGGCTGGGGAGGGCTCGCCTTTCACTTCACAAGCGAGGGTGGCGACATCGAGGCGGTCCTCCTGGCCGACGACGAGGCGCGCCTTCCCGATCTCGACGTGACGCTTCGCGACTTCGGCGATCTGGCTCGGGCGCACGAACATGCCGCGCACCTTGGTCGTCTGATCGGCGCGCCCCATCCAGCCCTTGATCCGCGGTCCGCTGCGTCCGCAGGGGCTCGCACCGGGCAAGTGTGCTGAGAGATCGCCGAGGGCGAAGCGGATGAGCGGATAGGCCGGATTGAGCACGCTCACCACCACCTCGCCGACCTCGCCCGCGGGCACGGGGTCGCCCGTCCCCGGCCGCACCAGCTCGAGGATGACGCCCTCGTCCACGATCAAGCCTTCCTTCGCCTCCGACTCGTAGGCGACGAGACCGAGATCGGCGGTGGCGTAACACTGCAAGACACTCATGCCGTGACCCTCGAGCTCCGCGCGCAAGGAGGGCGGCAGCGCCTCCCCGCCCACCAGCGCCTTCTTGAGCGAGCCCACGTCGGCCGCGAGCTCGGCCGCCTTGTCGAACAGAATCTTGAGGAACGAAGGAGTCCCCGTATAGCCAATGGGCTTGAGATCCGCGATGGTCTTGACCTGGAGCTCGGTCTGCCCGACCCCGCCCGGCACCACGGCACAGCCAAGTGCGGCCGCCCCCTCCTCGAGCATGGCACCCGCCGGAGTGAGGTGATAGGAGAAGCTGTTGTGCACCAGATCGCCCGCCCGGAAGCCGGCGGCGTAGAGGGCGCGGGCCAGGCGCCAGCCGTCGCGCGCGTGGCCTTCGGCTTCGTAGATGGGACCGGGCGAGGCGAAGATGCGGCGCAGTCTCCCTGGCGCTAAGCTCGCGAGACCGCCGAAGGGTGGGGCCGCGCGCTGCAGTTCGGTGAGCTCGGACTTGCGCGTGAGCGGCAGCTTGGCGAGGGCGGCACGGTCGGTGACGGCGGCCGCATCGACCTCGGCGAGGATGCGCTGCCAGCCGGGGGCCTTCGCCTTCGCGTTCGCGATGAGGTCCCGCAAGGCCGCGAACTGCGCCTGCTCGCGCGCCTCGGGAGCGCGCGTCTCGAGCTCGTCGTAGAAGGCGGCGGCCTGGGCCACGGCACCCTTCACGCAAGCCAGCGCTTGCGCCGCTTGTAGTGCTTGACCTCGCGGTAGCTCCGCCGCCGCTCGCCGGCGAGGCCGAGGTAGAACTCCTTGACGTCCTCGTTCTGGCGCAGCTTCTCCGCCGGCCCGTCGAGCACGATGCGGCCGTTCTCGAGGATGTAGCCGTAGTCGGCGTAGCGCAGCGCCAAGTTGGTGTTCTGCTCGGCGAGGAGCAGGCTCACCTTCTCCTTCACGTTGAGCTGCTTGACGATCTCGAAGATCTCCTCGACCAGCTGGGGGGCCAGGCCCATCGAGGGCTCGTCGAGCAGCATCATGGTGGGGCGCGACATCAGCGCCCGCCCGATCGCGATCATCTGCTGCTCCCCGCCCGAGGTGTAGCCGGCCTGGGACTTGCGGCGCTCCTTGAGGCGCGGGAAATAGCCGTAGACGAGGTCGAGGTCGCGCGCGATGCCTTTGCTGCCGTCGCGGCGCGTGAAGGCGCCGGCGAGCAGGTTCTCCTCGACGCTCAAATGCCCGAAGCAGTGGCGCCCTTCCATGATCTGGATGACGCCGCGGCGCACGAGCTCGTTGGGCGAGAGGCGGTCGACGCGCTCGCCCTTGAACTCGATGGTCCCTTTGGTGACCTCGCCGCGCTCGGCGCGCAGGAGGTTGGAGATCGCCTTGAGGGTGGTGGTCTTGCCGGCACCGTTGGCCCCGAGGAGGGCGACGATGCCCCCCTCGGGAACCTGAAGCGACACGCCCTTGAGCACGAGGATCACGCGGTCGTAGATGACCTCGACGTTGTTGACCTCGAGCAGGGCGTCAGCGCTCTGCACGGTGTTGCCTCCGCGGCCCGGTGCCGCGTCAGGCCCTCACTTCGCGGCCAGCTCCTTGGCACAGTCGCGCGGCTTGATGCCCTTCTCCTTGGCGTAGGCGAGGGCGGACTCCTTGTACATCTCGCGCAGCATGCCGCGCTCCGGCACGATCCAGTCGGTGATGGTCTTCCAGTGCTGTCCGTCCCACTGCTGGATCTTGACGTTGCCGGCACCCTCGTGGTCCTCGCAGGAGAGCTTCACTCCCGTCAAGAGACCGTCGGCACCGAGCTCCTTGATGCGCGCCGCGGTCAGGTTGAGGTTCTCGAGACCCCAGCGTACCTGCTCGCCGGTGAGCGGCTTCTTGCCGTATTTGCCCTGTGCCGTGCGGATGGCCTCGGTGTCGTAGATCGCGTTCGTGATGCCGCGGTCATAGAGCACTTCGCCGACCTTCTCCTTGGTGGTGTGCCCACCGCCCTTGGCATAGACGTATTTGAGGATGTCCTGGACGACGGGGAAGGCAGTACCCACGCCGGTGAAGTTGGCGGCGAGGTAGCCCTTGGCCGCCGCCCCTGCCGGCTCCACGTCGGGCTCGGCACCGGACCACCAGATGCCGATGAAGTGGTCCATGGGATAGCCGACGTTGGCCGCTTCCTTGATCGCGGTCGAGTTCATCACCCCCCAACCCCACATCGTCATCCAATCGGGCTTCTGCTGGCGGATCTGCAGCCAGACCGCTTTCTGGTCGATGCCCGGCGGGGAGACGGCGAACTTGACGAACTCGAAGCCGAGCTTCTGCGAGAGCTTCTCGAGGGTCGCGATCGGCTCCTTGCCGTAGGCGCTGTCGTGATAGATGAGCCCGATCTTCTTGCCCTTGAGGTTCGCGGCACCGCCTACCTTGCTGCCGATGTATTGAACGATCGCGTCGGCGCCGGCCCAATAGGTCGAGGGGAAGGTGAAGACGTAGGGGAAGACCGGCCCGTAGCTCGCATCGGCCCGGCCGTAGCCCATCGAGACGACCGGAATCTTATCCGCGGTGGCGCGTTCGATGAGGGCGTAAGTGATGCCGGTCGAGAGCGGATCGACGAGCGAGGCCCCGGTCGGGCCCTTGCCCTTGAGGCGCTCATAGCATTCGACACCCTTGTCGTTGTTGTAGGCGGTCTCGCACTCCTCGTAAGTGATCTTGACGCCGCCGATGCCGCCGTCGCGGGCGTTGATCATGTCGAGATAGTCGCCGTAGCCGTCGGCGAAGGGGATGCCGTTCGGCGCATAGGGGCCGGTGCGGTAGACCAGGCGCGGAATGAATTGCTCGTTCTGCGCCAGGGCCTCGCTGGCCGCGAGCGTCCACACGATGGCGCCCGCGCTCACGAGACCGATCGCGAGATTTTTGAGCTGCATGAACTCCTCCCTGCTAATCGAGCCGGTCGCCCGGCTCACGGAATTGTGCCGCTTCCGGGCCCATGGCCCGGTTGTACAAAGCCTAACATCGCGGGGCCAGGGGGCGCAAACGCTCTCTCCCCCGGCGAAGCCGCAGCATCCCTGCCATCTCCCGCTCCGTCCTCAATAGGGGAACGGCCATAGGCGCAGCTTCTCCTTGCCGATCTGCCAGAGCCGCGCCAGGCCGTTCGGCTCGGCGATCAGGAAGAACACGATGAGCGAGCCGAAGATGATGGATTGAAGGTTGGTAACCGTGCTCACGTCGATCCTCAAGCCGAGCATTCCAGGCACATTCAACAAGAGGATCGGTAGGAGCACGATGAAGGCGGCACCCAGGAAGGAGCCGAGGATGCTGCCGAGCCCGCCGATGATGATCATGAAAAGGATTTGGAACGAGCGATCGATGTCGAAGGCGAGCGGCTCGACGCTGCCGGTATAGACGAAGGCCCAAAGCGCACCGGCAATGCCGATGTAGAACGAGCTCACGGCAAAGGCGAGAAGCTTGGTCCGGAGCGGGCGGATGCCCATGATCTCGGCCGCGATGTCCATGTCGCGGATCGCCATCCAGGCCCGCCCGGTGGCGGCGCGCACCATGTTCTTGGCGCCGAGCGCCAAGAGGATCACCACTGTCAAGGCGAAGAGATATTTGCCGACCGGCTGCGCCTCGGGCCCGGTCACGAAAACGTGAGCGAAAACCGCGCGCGGCGGGGCCGAGATGACGCCTGAGCTCGAATAATTGTTGAACCACGGCACGCGATTGAAGAGCCAGATGAGGAAGAACTGGGACGCCAATGTGGCGACCGCGAGATAGAGGCCCTTGATGCGCAGGCTCGGGATGCCGAAGAGGATGCCCGTGGCCGCCGCAATCAGCCCGGCGGCGAGCAGCACCAAGACGATGTGGAGGCCGGGGAAGGCGGTCGAGAGCTTGTAGGCGGCAAAGGCGCCGACCGCCATGAAGCCGCCGGTGCCGAGGGAGACCTGCCCGGCATAGCCGGTCAGGAGGTTGAGGCCGAGGGCGGCGAGGGCATAGCAGAGGAAGGGGACCAGGATCGTGCTGAGCCAATACTCGTTGGCCAGGAGGGGTACCGCCACATAGGCGACCACGAGCAGCAGTGCGAGCGCGATCCGATCCTGCAGGATGGGAAAGATCGCCTGATCGGCGGCGTAGCTCGTCTTGAATTGCCCGGCCTCGCGGTAGAGCATCGCCTAGACCCTCTCGATGATGCGCTCGCCGAAGAGCCCCTGCGGGCGGAAGAGGAGGAAGACGAGGGCGAGCATATAGGCGAGCCAGTCCTCGATCGCACCTCCCATGGCCGGACCCCAGAACACCTCGCCGATCTTCTCGACGGCACCCACGATGAGGCCGCCGACGATGGCCCCCGGGACCGAGGTGAGGCCGCCGAGGATGAGGACCGGGAGGGCCTTGAGCGCCACGAGCGTCAACGAGAACTGCACGCCGAGATTGCTGCCCCACATGATGCCGGCGACGAGGGCCACGAGCCCGCTCGTGGCCCAGACGATGACCCAGATCTGCTTGAGCGAGATGCCGACCGAAAGGGCGGCCTGATGGTCGTCGGCGACCGCGCGCAAGGCACGGCCGATGCGGGTGCGCTGGAAGAAGACCGCGAGGGTGGCAACGAGGAGCCCGGCAGCCAGGGCCGCCACGAGGTCGAACTTGTTGATCTCGATCGGGCCGAACTTGAGCGGCCCGCTCGGCAGCCCGATGTCGAGCGTGTGCACGTCCCCGCCCCACAGCATCTGGCCCAGCCCCTCGAGCACGAAGCTGATGCCGATGGTGGCCATGAAGAGGATGATCTCGGCCTGATTGACGAGCGGGCGCAGGACCAGGCGCTCGACGACGAAGGCGAGGGCCGTCATCACCGCCATGGTGAGGAGGGCCGCGAGCCAGATCGGCAGCTTGAGCTCGATGAGGCCGACGAAGGTGAGGGCGGCGAAGAGCACCATCGTACCCTGGGCGAAATTGAACACGCCCGAGGCCTTGTAGATGAGCACGAAGCCGAGGGCCACGAGCGAGTACATGACCCCGGAGAGCAGCCCGCCCACCAGCACCTCGAGGAAGAAGCCGGGGTCTGCGACGATCTGGGCCACGGGCCCGATGGTGATGGCGTAGAGGAACTGCATGGCTCAGCTCCCCCCCGCCTTCCCGTCATTGCGAGGAGGCGGAGCCGACGAGGCAATCCAGTCGGCGCGACGCCCAGGCCTGGATTGCTTCGCCTTCGGCTCGCAATGACGGAACGGGGCGCTAGTCATGGCTCACCCCGAGGTAGGCGTCGATGACCGCGCGGTCGGTGCGCACCGCATCGGGCGTGCCGTCGGCGATCTTGCGGCCGTAGTCGAGCACGACGATGCGGTCGGAGATGTCCATCACCACCCCCATGTCGTGCTCGATGAGGGCGACCGTGGTGCCGAACTCCTCGTTCACGTCGATGATGAAGCGGCTCATGTCCTCCTTCTCCTCGACGTTCATGCCCGCCATGGGCTCGTCGAGCAGCAGGAGCTCGGGCTCGGCAGCCAAGGCGCGGCCGAGCTCGACCCGCTTCTGCAGGCCGTAGGGCAGGCG
This sequence comes from Alphaproteobacteria bacterium, assembly GCA_035516655.1. Taxonomy (GTDB): domain Bacteria; phylum Pseudomonadota; class Alphaproteobacteria; order JACZXZ01; family JACZXZ01; genus DASPPM01. Next base: position 9,908 of record DATJAC010000232.1, read on the forward strand.
GCCCACCGGCACCTTGCGGATCGCCTGGATCTCGAGGAAGTCGATGATCCGCTCGGCGAACTCCCGGTGCCTGATTTCCTCGCGCGCGGAGGGGCCGAAATGCAGCGCATCGAAGAGGAAGTTCGTGCGCATCTTGAGGAGCCGTCCGGTCATGATGTTGTCGAGGGTGGTCATGCCGCGGAAAAGCGCGATGTTCTGGAACGTGCGCGCGATGCCGTTCTTGGCGGCCGTGTGCGGGCGCATCTGGTGCACCGCCTCGCCCTTGTAGGTGATGGTCCCTTGCTGCGGCCTGTAGAAGCCGTTGATGCAGTTGAGCATCGAGCTCTTGCCGGCACCGTTCGGCCCGATGATGGCGCGGATCTCGCCCTTCCGCACGTCGAAGCTCACCTCCGAAAGGGCGTTTACCCCGCCGAAAGCGAGGCTGATGCTCTCGACCGCGAGGAGAACCTCGCCGCTCGCGCGGGCGGAGGGCGGCTCTGCCATCGTCGCCGGCTTCCTCAGCTCGCCTTTTTGAGGGCTGCGCTGGGCGGCACCTCGCCGCGCTCGGCGGGCGGGAAGGTCTCGGCATCCGCGACGTGGATCACGGCACGCACGGTGCCCGTGCGGCCGTCCTCGAACTTCACCTCGGTCTCGATCTCGCACTCGCTGCGATCCGAATAGAGCGCCTCGACGAGGGCCGCGTACTTCTCGGCGATGAAGCGGCGGCGGACCTTGCGCGTGCGGGTGAGCTCGCCGTCGTCGGCATCGAGCTCCTTGCGCAGCACGAGATAGCGCTTGATCTGCGAGCCGGCGAGCACGGGGTCGCATGCCAAGTCACGGTTGACCGCCTCGACGTTGCCCTTGATGAGCTCGTAGACCTCGGGCTTGCTCGCGAGCTCGCCGTAGCTGGTGTAGGCGAGGCCGCGCCGCTCGGCCCAACTGCCGACGGCGCCCATGTCGATGCTGACGAAGACGGCCGCGTAATCGCGGCCGTGGCCGAAGGCGACCGCCTCGCGCACGTAGGGGAAGAACTTGAGCTTGTTCTCGAGGTACTTGGGGGCGAAGAGCGTGCCGTCGTTGAGGCGGCCCACGTCGGCGGCACGGTCGATGATCTTCAAGTGGCCGTGCTCGTCGATGTAGCCCGCGTCCCCGGTGTGCACCCAGCCGTCGGGCGTCTTGGCGGCGGCGGTGGCCGCGGGGTTCTTGAAGTACTCGACGAAGACGCCGGGGCTCTTGAACATCACCTCCCCACCCTCGGTGATCTTGAGCTCGACCCCGGCCACGGGACGGCCCACGGTTTCGGGCCAGATCTCGCGATTGGGCTGGATGGTGACGAAGACCGACGCCTCGGTCGAGCCGTAGAGCTGTTTGATGTTGATGCCGAGCGAGCGGTAGAAGGTGAAGATGTCGGGCCCGATCGCCTCGCCCGCGGTGTAGGCGAGGCGGATGCGGCTCATGCCGAGGGTGTTCTTGAGCGGGCCGTAGACCAGGAGCTCGCCGAGGCGGTAGATCAGGCGGTCCATGAGCGGGACGGAAGCGCCCTCGAGGATGCGGCTACCCACTCTTCGGGCATGCTCCATGAACGCCTTGAAGAGACGACGCTTCAGCGCACTGGCATCCTCCATGCGAATCATCACCGTGGTGAGGATGTTCTCCCAGATGCGCGGCGGGGCGAAGAAATAGCTGGGCCCGATCTCGCGCAGGTCCTGCATGACGGTGGCCCCCGATTCCGGGCAGGCGATGCAGAAGCCCGTGCAATAGGCTTGCGCCACGGAGAACACATTGTCGCCGACCCAGGCCATGGGGAGATAGGCAAGTGCCACATCGCGGTCGCCGAGCCCCTCGAACTCGACGGCACTCTGTGCGGTCAGGATGAGATTGTCGTAAGAAAGCGTCACCCCCTTGGGCTGGCCGGTGGTACCCGAGGTGTAATAGAAGCTCGCGATGTCGCTGCCTTTGCCCTTGGCGATCTCGTCGGTGAAGACGTCGGGATGGGAGGCCGCGAACTCGCGTCCCGCCTGCTCGAGCTCCGCGAGGCTCATGAGGGCCGGCTGCTTGTAGTTCCTCAGGCCGCGCGGATCGTCGTAGATGATGCGTTCGAGCCGCTTCAGGCCCGCCATCGCCTCGAGGAGCTTGTCGACCTGCTCCTGGTCCTCGGCGACGGCGAAGCGCACCTCGGCATGATCGAGCACGAACTGCATCTCGCCGGCATTCGCGTCCTGATAGATCGGCACCGGCACCGCTCCCAAGGCCTGGGCCGCCACCATCGACCAATAAAGATGGGGACGGTTGTCGCCCACGACCGCGAGCTTGTCGCCGCGCTTGAGGCCGGCGGCAGCTAAGCCGCAGGCGATCGAGCGCACCTCGGCGAGCGCCTCGGCCCAGCTCCAACTCTGCCAGATGCCGAAATCCTTCTCGCGCACCGCCGGGCGCTCGGGGCGCAGGCGCGCGTGGTGGAGGAGGAGCTTGGGGAAAGTGTCGAGTCCGGGCGAACCGGGCCGGCCGCCCTCAGCCACGCCTTGCCGCTCTTCAGCCATGACGCCTCCTCGCGGTTTCTGCGCCGTCGCCGGGGAAACACGATCGTGGCGCGGGCGTTCCTCGCAAGCGCTCGCGGCACCGCTTTTGCCCCAACTCCCGCCCGCCCGGCGCTCCCTGTCGTCTTCGTGGCTTGGCTTGTTCTGCGGCCGGCAATGGCGAGTAAGCCATTGGTACTCAGCTATTTTGACGGGGTCAAGCTAACTGTGCGTGAAGCCGCTGCGGCGCGACGGCGTCCGCTCCCTCACCCTCCCATCCCGCCGGGATGGGAGGGTGAGGGACTGCTCGGCTACCCCATCGGCACCACCGCGGTTGCCTCGATCTCGATCTTGGCGCGGTCCTCGACGAGGGCGGCGACCTCGACCAGGGTCATGGCCGGGTAATGGCGGCCGATCACCGCGCGGTAGGCGGCGCCGATCTCGGCGAGATTGGCGAGATACTCCTGCTTGTCGGTGACGTACCAGGTCATGCGGCAGATGTGCCCCGCCTTGCCGCCCGCCTCGGCGAGGACGGCGAGGATGTTCTTGAGCGCCTGGCGCGCCTGGCCCGCGAGGGCGTCGGTTTCGAAACGCTCGGCCTCGTTCCAGCCGACCATACCGGCGATGAAGACGAGGCGGCCCTCCGCGGCGATCCCGTTGCTGTACCCCTTGGCGCGCGGCCAGCCCGGGGGCTGCAGTGTCTCCATGATCGGACTCCTTCCTGGCCTGCCGCCGCCTTCGAGTGCTTGAGGCAGCGCTCGAGCTTGGCGCGAAACGCCTCGGTAAAGGCTATCGCCTTGTGGCTCCCGAGCGAAATGTTGACGAGCATGCGCGAGATCTTCAAGTGTTCCTCGCCTGCGCTGCGCGGGCAGATCTTTACGATACCTATTGGACGCGGCGGCCAAGCAGGGTTATCTCCTGCGTGGGCGCGAGCCGTAGAGTGCGATCGAGCGTTCCGAGCCGCGCTTGATGCAAGGGTGGCGGGCAGGAGGGAGCGTGCTGCGATGGACGCGCTGAGGCTGGTCGATCTCGACGAATTCCGTGCCGCCGCTCGCCGCATCGAGGGGGCCGTGCGCCGCACCCCGCTCATCGCGGTCACGGCCACGAAGACGCCGGCCATGGCCGCGGGCCAGCTCCTGCTCAAGCTCGAGTGCCTGCAAATGACGGGCTCCTTCAAGGCGCGGGGTGCGGTCAACAAGCTCAGGTGCCTCGGCGAGGCCGAGGTGAAGCGCGGCCTGGTCACCGCCTCGGGCGGCAACCACGGGCTCGGGGTCGCCTATGCCGGCTGGTTGGCACAGGTGCCGGCGCGCATCTATCTGCCGACGAGCGCGCCCCAGGCGAAGGCGGAGAAGCTCCGGCACTGGGGAGCCGAGGCGGTCTTCGCGGGCGAGGTGTGGGACGAAAGCAACCGCATTGCCTTGGCTGCGGCCGAACGCGAGGGGCTCAGCTACATCCACCCCTTCGGCGACCGTGCCGTGATCGCGGGGCAGGGGACCGTCGCCCTCGAGATCCTGGCGGACGACCCGCACATCGACAGCGTGCTCGTCGCCATCGGCGGGGGTGGCCTCATCGCCGGAGTGGCGACGGCACTCAAGGCGCTCGCTCCGAGCGTGAAGGTGATCGGCGTCGAGCCCATCGGTGCGCCCACGCTCTCGGAGAGTATGAAGGCCGGGCGCATCGTCGAGCTCAAGGAGATCAAGACGCGGGCCGGCACGCTTGCCGCCAAGCGCACCGAGCCGCTCACCTTCGCGCATGTGGCGCGCAACGTCGACGACATCGTGCTGGTGAGCGACGAGGAGATGCGGGCGGCGGCCGAATGGCTGTGGTTCGAGCTCGGGCTCGCGGTCGAGCTCAGCGCCGCCGCCGCGATCGCCGCCTTGCAAGCGGGCCGCTACGAACCCCATGATGGGGAGCGCGTTTGCGTCGTCGTTTGCGGTGCCGGCAGCGACGGCCTCCCTTGAGGCTGGGCAATTCCGCGCGCGGTCTGCACCGGGTGGCTTGCGGCTCGGCAGGCGTGTAGTGTGCTATACTTCTTTCGTTCCGGGCATGGAGGCGTCACATGGCGAGGCCAGCACGCAAGGGCGGCGGCAAGATGGCGGGGAAGCCGAAAGGTGCGGGAGCTCTGCGCGCGAGGAGCGCCCGGCCGCGCACGCTCGCCTCGCTCGTTACCCTCTCGAGCCGCCTCTTCGCGCGCGCACTCCACGTCCGCTTGGTCCCCCACGGCGTCGCCCCGGGCCAGCTCGCCGTGCTGCAGCGCCTGTGGGAGGGCGACGGCCTCACCCAGGCCGAGCTCGCGCGCGCGGTGCGGGTCGAGCAGCCGACCATGGCGCGCACGCTCGATCGCATGGCGCGCGACGGCCTCATCGAGCGCGTGCCGAGCAAAGCGGACCGCCGCGCCTTCAACGTGCGGCTCACCTTGCGCGGGCGCGCCCTGCGCCGGGCCGTCGAGAGCGAGGCGGCGGCCCTCGAGCGCGCGGCCTTGGCCGAGCTCAAGCGCGGGGAGGGCCTGGCCCTCGCGAAAGCGCTCGAGCAGGTGGCGGCGAGCCTCGGCAAGACGGTCGGGAGCGGCGAGCCGTAAAGCGGGTGCTGCCCCTCGCGGCCCAAGGAATGCGGCAGCCGAGCGAGACCGTGCGGCTGGACCGCGATCGACGGCCCGCCCTCGGGCCTGAGTGCGCTCGACCGCGGCTGCGAGCGCGCCAGCTCTCGGCAATCGAGCGTCAGCCCCACCCCACCTTCCCCCCCTCGAGGGGGAGGATAGGGAGGGGGGTGAATAAGGCGCGCGCGATGTCGCGCCCTACGCCTCGATCCCGGCGCGCTCGAGCATGGCGTGGAGGAGCACCTCGCAGCCGGCGGCGAGGTCGGCGGCGGTCGCGTTCTCGATCTCGTTGTGGCTGAGCCCGCCCTCGCAGGGGACGAAGATCATGCCGGTCGGGGCCACGCGCGAGAGATAGCAGGCGTCGTGGCCCGCACCCGAGACGATGTCGCGGTGCTTGTAGCCGAGCCGCTCGGCCGCGTTGCGCACGGCCCCCACGCATTCCGGGTTGAAATTGACCACCTCCGTATTGGCGATGCGCTCGAGGCCAAGCTCGAGGCGCTGCTCGCTCGCGATCGC
>DATJAC010000233.1:0-11760 GCA_035516655.1 Alphaproteobacteria bacterium
TGCCATCGCCAAGGTGGTGGACAGCCTGGCCTTCAATGGCGACGGCCTCATCGGTGCTGTCGCGCAGCAGTTCGACACGGGCGAGGTGCTCATGTTCGCCTGGATGGACCGCGCCGCCGTGGCCGAGACGCTCAAGACCGGAAGGGTGTGCTATTGGTCGCGCTCGCGCCGCAAGCTTTGGCGCAAGGGCGAGCGCTCGGGCCAGGAGCAACGGCTGATCGAACTGCGCTTCGATTGCGATTCCGACGCCCTCCTCCTGCAGGTCGACCAGAAAGGAGTCGCCTGTCACACAGGCAGGCGGAGCTGCTTCTTCACCGCTATCCGCAACGGCAAGCTCGAGACCGTCGCCGAAATCACGGTCGACCCCAAGACGCTCTACGGCGAGGAGGAAGCGACCCAGGCGGGATCGTCCTGACCGCGGCCCGTACCTCCGCCCTTGTTGCGGACCGGCCGGCGCGTTAGCCTTCTCAAACCGAACTGATTTCAACAACACCCTCGTGCGAGGGCGGGAGGAAACCGATGGCCGCCGCCGAATGCCATCCCATAGCGCCGCACAAAAAGCTCCGCATTCCGGATTGGTACGTCTCCGGCCTCATGCTCGACCGTGCGCTCGACGCCATCCTGCGGCGGGTGAAGAAGCTCGACCGCAGCCACGACGTGCCTTATCTCGCGGGCTACAGCGTCGACGGCAAGACCATCTTCATCGACCGCCACCTGCCGAAGAGCTTCAAATACCGCGGCCGCGAGATCGCGGTCGACCGCTACCTCATCCTCCACGAGGAGGTCGAGAAGACGCTCATCGACCAGCTCGGCCTGCATTATCTCCACGCGCACCAGATCGCGACGCGCGCCGAGCAGGCTGCGGTGCGCGCCGACCGCATCGAGTGGCGCGACTACGACCGCTTCATGCAGAAATACGTGAAGCGGATCGGCGACGAGCGCCTCACCCGGGTCCCGGCCGACCTCGACCTCAAGCCCTATCGCGACGAGCACGATTTCGATCTCATCAAGCGCATGCTGCTGGCCGTCGGCAGCGGCCGCCTGCCGCGCGCACTCAAGGACCGCAAGCTGCGCCCGCTCCTCGAGGACGCGCGGAAAACCCTCGCGCGCAAGCGGCGCAAGAGCACTCTGCGCAAGAAGAAGCGCTGAAATTTCCCACACCCGCCGCGCGGGCCGGAGCCGACTACCCGAGCACTTCCTGGTTGATCACGTTCTCGCGGATCGGCTGGCCGTCGAACACGCTCAGGATGTTGCGCACGGCGACGACGGCCATGCGGGCGACCGCCTCGACGGTGACCCCCGCCATGTGCGGTGCCGTGACCACGTTCGGAAGCTTGAGGAGCGGGTTGTCGGTCGCCGCCGGCTCGAGCGCGAAAACGTCGAGCCCGGCGCCGGCGAGCCGGCCCGCGCTCAAGGCCGCATGGAGGGCCGCCTCCTCGATGATGCCGCCGCGCGCGGTATTGACGAGGTAGGCGGTCGGCTTCATGCGCTTGAGCCGCGCTGCATCGAACATGCCGAGCGTCTCCGGCGTCTTCGGGCAATGGATGGTCACGAAATCGGCGCGGGCGAGGGCGGCGTCGAGATCGGCGACCGGCTCGTATCCCGCCGCACGCACGCTCTCCGCGGGGACGTAGGGGTCGTAGACCAGAACCGTCATCTCCATGGCGAGGCAGCGTTTCGCCGTGCGGGTGCCGATGCGGCCGAAGCCCACGATCAAGGCGGTCTTGCCGAGGAGCTCGCACGGCAGCGTCTTGAGGCGCTCCGGCCAGCGGCCCTCCTTCACCAGCGCATCGAAATTCGCCCCGCGTCGCGCCAAGGTCATCATGAAGAACATCGCCTGCTCGGCAACGGAGGGCGAGTTCGCGATGCCGACGACCATGAGGGGAATGCCGCGCTTGGTGAGTGCCGGCACGTCGACCGCGTCGTAGCCGACGCCGATGCGCGCCACCACCCTTAGCTCGGGCGCTTCCGCGAGCTCCGCCTCGCCGAAACGCGTGGGGCCCAAGGCGACGCCATCGACCCCGCCCTCGGCACGGATGCGCAGAACGAAGTCGTCCGGCTTCATCAAGTGGGAAAAGGGCTTCGCCTCGATGTCGTCGCGCGCCTGCAACAGGTCCCATCCGGCCTTTCCCATGGAATCCGTGATCAGCAGCTTCTTCTTGTTGGTCGCCATGCCTCCTGCCTCCTCAGCGCCGCACGCCTGAGCGATTGACCGTTTCCCCGTCCCGGCCCAGAATTCGGACCGTTCGAACGAGCGATTGTTGCATAAGGGAAGGACCAACGCGATGCTGCTCACACATGAAGGACGCCGGCTCTATTACGACCTGATGGGACCGGAAAAGGGTCCGGTGGTCTGCTTCACGCACTCGCTGTCCTCCGACAGCGGCATGTGGGCCGAGCAGGTCCCCCTCCTCCTCGCCGAGGGTTACCGCGTGCTGCGTCTCGACATGCGCGGGCATGGCGGCAGCGACCCGGTCGCGGGGGATTACACCATGGCGGCCCTCGCCGCCGACGTGGCGGCGGCCCTTGCCCTTCTGGGCATCGGCCAGGTGCATTACATCGGGCTCTCGATCGGCGGCATGATCGGCCAGGCCTTCGCGATCGGCCACGGTGCCAAGCTCAAATCACTCATGCTGTGCGACACGCTGCCGGCGAGCTTGCCGGACGCCAAGGCGGCCTGGGCGCCGCGCATCGCCACGGTCAAGCAGGCGAACTCGCTCGGCCCCCTCGCCGATGCCACCATGGAGCGCTGGTTCACGGACGCCTTCCGCCCGCGCAATCCCGCGCGCTGGAAGGAGATCCGCGACACCGTCGCCGCCTCGACACCGACTGGCTACCTCGGCTGCGCCGCCGCCATCCTCAATTTCGATTTCGTGGCCAAGTTGCCGGCACTCAAGCTGCCGACCCTCGTCGTCTGCGGTGCGGGCGACCCCGGCACGCCGCCCGCCGAGAACAAGCGCATCGCCGGCCTCATTCCGGGTGCGCGCTACGAGGAGATCGCGAACGCGCGGCACTTCCCCAACGTCGAGCAGGCGGAGGCCTTCAACCGCATCATGATCGGCTGGCTCAAGGCGCAACGCTAGGACGCCGCGGCGCGCTCGCGCGCGCTCAGCGATAGAGCTCGAGCTCGGGCCTCGGGTCCGGGAAGAAGCCGTTGCGGTTGGGCATGGCGACCTTCGGCAGGCTGGCGGCGTCGATGACTTCGGTCTTCTTGACGATGTTCGCCTCGCCTAGGATATAGGCGACCACGCTATAGACCTGATCGTCCTTGAGCGAGCCGGGCGCGTTGAACGGCATGGCGCGCTTGACGTAGTCGAAGACCGTCGTGGCATAAGGCCAATAGCTCTCGACCGTCTTGACCGCTCCCTCGGTCGCGAGCGTGCCGCGGCCGCCGATGAGCTTGTCGCCGCCGATCCCCTTCTGCGGATTGCCCTCGAGCTTCTCGCCGTGACAGGCAGCGCAGGTCTCGGCATAGACCTTCTTGCCTTCCTCATAGGTGCCCTTGCCGGGGGGCAGTCCCTGGCCGTCGGGCGGAATGGCAAAGAAGGTCGCGAGCTCCTGCGGCGTCGGCGTGGTCCCGAAGCCGTAATGGAGGGGATAGCCGCTCTCCGCGCGAAGTCCGCTCGCGGCGAGGAGGGCCGCCGCTGCCGCGGCGAGGGCGAGCGCTATCTTTCTAGGCGTGTACATTGCTGACACTCCCGTCGGCCGCCACGGCCCAGCTCTGGATGGCGTTCAGATGATAGATCGAGCCGAAGGGGCCCGAGAGCCCGCGGATGGCGACGAGCTCTTTGAGCGTGGGCTGGACGTAGCCCGTCTGGTCGACGGCGCGGCTTTGCAGGATCGCTTCCTTGCCGTCCCACATCCAGGGGAAGCGGAAGCGCACGGTCGATATCGGCAAATTGGGCTCCTGCAGGCCGGCGATGGCCCAGTTCTTGCCGCCGTCGGTCGAGACCTCGACGCGCTCGATGCGGCCGTGCCCGCTCCAGGCGAGACCGCTCACCTCGTAGAAGCCCGGGCCCGGCAGCTTCATCTCGCCCGAGGGGAAGGTGATGACCGACTTGGCGTCCATGGTGAAGGTGAACTGCCGCGCCTTGCCGTTGCCGAGGAGATCGGTGTATTTCGAGGTTTCCTCGCGCGTCATGTAGGGCTTGTCGCTGATCTCGAGCCGGCGCAGCCATTTGATGTGCAGGTTGCCTTCCCAACCCGGAAGGATCAGGCGCAGCGGATAGCCCTGCTCGGGGCGGATCGCCTCCCCGTTCTGGCCGTAGGCGATGATCGCGTCGCTCAAGAGCTTCTCGAGCGGGATACTGCGGGTCATCACCGCGGCGTCGGCCCCTTCCGCGAGCACCCAGGAGGCCCCGTCCTTGAGCCCGACCTCGCGCGCGATCTCCGCGAAGGCGACACCCGTCCATTCGGAGGTGCTGAGCAGGCCGTGGGTACCCTGAACGGTCTTGAGGGTCGGCTTGCGCCACTCGGTCAGGCCGTTGCCGGCGCACTCGATGAAATGCACGCGGCTGACCGAGGGAAAGCGCTTGATGTCTGCCATCGAGAATTTCTTCGGCCGCTCCACCATGCCGTGCACGAAGAGGGAATGCCGGGCCGGGTCGATCGTCGGGATGCCGTTGTGATGGCGCTCGTAATGGAGCCCCGAGGGCGTGATGATGCCCACACTCTTGTCGAGGGGGGTCATCGTCCAGGTGGTGTACTCGGTGGCCGTCGGGAAGCGCCAGCGCACCTCGCTCTCGAACTGCGAGCGCGTGCCGTAGCCGCCGTCGCTCGCCGTGGCGCGTCCCTGCACCTTGGTGGAGTCCGCGGGCACGTCGTAGGCGACGGACCCCGGCGGCGCTGCCGGTTCCGCCGCCCGTGCCATCCCGGCGGTCGCGGCCGCGGCAAGGGCCGAGCCCGCCGCGAACAGGACCTTGCGGCGGCCCGGATTGACGAACATCCCCTCCTTGCAGCTGCAGTCCTCCAGCGCGGCGCGGCGGGCGGCGAGCGCCTTGCGCTCGGCCTCGATCATGGCAGCTACCTGCGTGCGTGTGCGCTCGTCGTATCCCTCGAGGAGATCGGCATCGTTCATGGGCTTCCCCCTGTGCTTTTTTAGGGCCCGATTTCGGACCCCTCGGCCTCCACCGCTGCGTCGGCCGCAGCCGGCGGGACCAAATTAGCCGGCGCTTGCTCCCGAAGAGGCGCCGTTCGTCTCGATCCTTGCCACTTTCGCGCGTCTCGGCCCACTGCGCAAGGCCGACGCCGCTCACTCCCTGCCGAGGATGGGCAAGCCGACCGCAAGGGCTACGAGGAGGATCAGGACGACGACGGCCGCCGCACGCTCGCCCCCGCTCCACCGCCGCCAGTCACGCCGCCATGCCACCAATCCGTCGCGCATCTCGTTCGACCCATCCGCCTCCTGCGACGGTCCGCCCCATGGACCTTGCCCGAGGCCTGCCATCCGCCAAAGGCCCGCGAAATGACATGAAAGTCAAAATCAATTGGCCAATGACATCATTGCCGGGGTATATGACGGGCCGGTGCCGCCGCGGGCGGTCCCGATGGCGCGACAGGCCCCGCCTGCGGCACCTCCGTGCGCTTGGGCCGGAGGCGATGGGCGGCGCGCAATTCTCCGCGATCTGTCCAATTTCTCTAGTGAAGGCTCGGCACCGGTGATAGCCTTTCAAATGAAAGCCCGGGTTCGCCTCGCCTACGGAACGGATATCTTGCTCATCTTCACCGTCGATCAATAATGCCTATGTGACAATAGATGGCGAATATTGTCGGCGACCCGCACGTCCGTCGAGGACATCCGTGCTGATCGAGGTCAGCTCGAAGAGCGGAAGCGTCAGCTTCGAGGCCAACCCGCAAGAGCCGCTCCTCTATGCCGCCTTGAAAGCCGGCCTTTCCTTCCCCTACGAGTGTGCCACGGGCACTTGCGGGACCTGCAAGGCGAGGAAGCTTGCCGGAGTCGTCATCTCGGATTGGGCCCAAGCCTCGGGCAACGCCTTCCTCAATCGCGAGCGCGACGAGCTGCTCATGTGCCAGACCCGGGCACTCAGCGACAGCGGCTTCGCCCTCAAGGCGCCGGTCGAGCTCGTCAACAGCGGCGCGCCGCGGCCGCGCTTCGGCCACGCCAGCATCGAGACAGTGACGGCCCTCGCCCCCGACGTCGCCGCCGTGCGGCTTCGCCTCGACGCCCCCCTTGCCTTCGAGGCCGGGCAGTTCGTCGTGCTCAAAGTGCCGCAGGTTTCGGGCTACCGCGCCTATTCCATGGCCAACTACAGCGTTGCGGCACAGGAGCTGGATTTCGTCGTCAAGCGCAAGCCCGACGGCGGGCTGACCCCCTGGCTCACTTCGTCCGCGGCGCGAGGCTCGGAAGTGGAATGGTTCGGCCCGCTCGGCAAGGCGATCTTCCGCCCGCAGGAGCAGCGCACCATCGTCTGCATTGCCGGCGGCTCGGGCATCGCCTCCATGATGGCGGTCCTCGAGCACGGTGCCGCGAGCCGCCATTTCGATTTCTTCGACGCGGCCCTCTTTTTCGGCGTGCGCACGCGTGCCGACGTCTTCTTCCTCGAGCGGCTCTCCGCCTATGCCGAGCAGTTCCCCGACCACCTGAGCATCAGCGTGACCTTCTCCGACGATTCCCCGCCCGGCGAGCTCAGGCGGGCCCATCCGCGGCTCGACTTCGAGAGCGGCTTTCCTCATGAAATCGCGGCGCACGCCCTCGCCGGCCGCTTCGCCGGCCGCGTCGCCTACCTCGCAGGTCCGCCCATCCTGGTCGACGTTTCCATCCGCATGCTGATCACCCAGGCGCGCTTGCCGGCGCGCGACATCCGCTACGACAAGTTCAGCTGACGCCAGCCCGGCGCCCGCAAGGAGAGGCCATGGCAAAGAAGCCGCCCAGTTCCACCGATGCCGGGATCCTCGCCGTCCTCCGCGGCACGGCCCTCCTCGCCGACGTCGGCGAGCGCACGCTTGCCAAGATCGCGCAAGCCGCCCGCCGGCGGAGCTACGAAGAGGGCGACACCGTCTACGAGATGGGCGATCCCGTGGAGAACCTCTATTTCGTCGCCGCCGGCAAGCTGCGCTTCGCCCTCGGCGGCGGCAGCCGCATCGAGGGCGGGGGCAGCGTCATCCTGCCCGGCGACATCCTCGGCTGGGCAGCGCTCGTGGCCGACCTGCCGCGGCGCATCGCGACGGTGGTGAGCCTCGACCATTCCGAGCTTCTGGAGATCGGCGGCACGGCGTTCCTCGACATCCTCGCCGGCGACCCGCGCGCGGGCTTTCTCGTCATGCAGCGCCTCGCCCGCATGATCGCCCAGACCTTCCTCGAGCAAAGCCGCAGGCTGAGCGTGAGCTGATCGGCGACCGATGTCCCGTTTCTGGAAATTACCACATTTGGAGCACGACATTGCGAGGCGCCCGCAGGTCGGCGAAGCAATCCAGTATCGGGCGCTCTGGATTGCTTCGCTGCGCTCGCAATGACGCTTATTGCCGAATAAGACGAACTTGCGAATTCACTCGTAATCGTAGGCGAGCTCGCGCTCGATCTCGACGAGAAGGTCCCCGGCCTCGCACTTGGTCGGATAAAGGAGGAGCGGACGCTCCGCCACGCCCTGTTCGGCCCCGCTCCGCATGTCCCATTGCCACAGGTGCTTGGTGCAGGTGAGCACCCCCTCGCTGCACACGCCCGAGACCTCAAGCGGCTCGGCCATATGGGGGCAGAGCGGGGGATAGGCGTAGAATTCGCCGGCGACCTTGGCGACGACGATGGCCACGCCGTCCACGTCGAATTTCACCAGCGCATTGTCGGGGACGCTGCTCGCGGCGCACACCCTTTTCCAAGCCATGCCGGCCCTTTCCGAGCAGCCGCACCCCTAGATCGGATAATGCGAACCCTTGTCCAAGCGGCGCGTATCGAGGAGCACGTTCCGCTCGACGAAGAGCGGGCGGCCTCCCTCGAGGCGGAAGCGATCGTGGTACTTGCCGATGAGAAAGAGCTGCGTCTCGCCGGCATCGAGATGGGAATTGATGCCGTCCAGCATCGTGCGGTAGCAGGCGAAGGAGGTCACGGCCGAAACGCCGTCGCGCTCCCCGTCCATCTCGACGGTATAAACGGTCGCGTGCCGGCTGAGCTGCCCGTGGTCGGTATTGTGACGCGGCAGCATCTCGACGAGCGTCTGCATGCCGGCCCGGTCGTGCTCGAGCCAGATCATTTCCTTGCGGATCTCGGGACTGTAGGCCTTGATGCGATAGACGAACTCGGGCGCGCAGAGGTCGAGCCATTCCCCGAAGCGCTCGCCGTCGAGAAGAAGGCTGGCCCTGTAGATGAGCTCGCGTACGGCGGCCTTGACGCTTTCCTGCTGATCGATGGCGATCATGCTCTCCGCTCGCCTCCGGCCGCCTTCGGCGCTTTCACTCCGCGGCGAGGCCGTGCGCGCGCCCCGGATCGGAGGGCGAGCGGCCCATGACCCTGCCCCACTCCTGATAGTAGTGGCGCATCCCGATTTCGTCATGGATGGTGTTGTTCTCGCGCCTGCCGTGCAGGATATGACGCGGCTCCGTGCCGGGGCGCATGGCGACCCCTTGCCCCGTGATGCCGAGCAGATCCTCGTGCAGATTGCGCCCGAAGGGACCCCAGATCGTGTTGTGGTCGCGGATGCGCTGATGGCGCTCGGCCGCGGTGTCGCGCTTGAGCCCCAAGCCGCGAAACTCGATCATCACCAGGTTCGGCCCGAGCGGAGTCATGGTGTCGACGCGCAACGAGGAGCCGCGGATGTTGAAGGTCGCCCCCGGAAAGAGATCGACCATCTTCCAGCCGTTGCGCGGCATGCCGGGAAAGGAGAGCGGCCGCTCCGCCACCCCTTCGTAGGCGTCGTACTTCACTTCCATGGAACCGACGGTGGCGTGGCCGTGCGGAAAGGCGGTGTAGGTCCGCTCGAAGTACCCCTTCTGCATCATGCTCGTGGCGCGGTTAAAGTAGTGCATGTAGTCGTGGTAGAACTCGCTGTTGGTATCGTGCCAGAGCTTGTAATTGCTGTTGATGTAGGCCTTGTGATAGTGGAAGACGTCGAGCGGCTCGGTATCGAGCTCCTCCCGCATGATCCCGAAGGCGTCGCCGATGTAGGCCGCGAGCGAAACCGCACCCGGGTCGAGGCAGAGCCAGACGAAGCCGCCGTAAGCGACCTCCGAACGCACCTCCGTGAGCGCCACGTCGGCCTTGGTCAGGCGGTCCTGGTAGCCCTGCTTCATGCGCGGGATGTCCACGCAGCGCCCGAAGCTGTCGAACTGCCAGGCGTGGAACATGCACGTCATGTGGTTGGCGTTGCCCGACGGCTCGGCGAGCGCCAAATTGCCCGCCGGCTTGCGCACGATGAGGTTGCCCCGGTGCGGGCAGACGTTGCGGAACGCGCGCACCTTGCCGTCGCTGCCGCGCACGATGACGATCGGCTCGCGCGCGACGGTGATGGTGCGGAAGTCGAGCGGTGCCGCCAGCTCCGACTCATGCACCGCCGGAAGCCACGACCCTTTCCAGATCTTGCCGAGCTCCTCCTCGAAGATGGACTGATCCGTATAAAGCCGGCTGTCCACGAACGGCAACGCCTGCCCGGAATCGTAACTGCCAGACTCGTTCGCCGTAATGCTCATCGGCCCCTCCGTGCGCGCCCGCGTCGGGATTGCATGTGCCCGCCCGCACCACGCGCGCGCACGCGGCGAGCGGCGAACGGACCGGCAGCATGAAATTCCCGCTGGGGCTTGTAAAGGAATTATTGCATTATGGCCCCATAGCTGGCGACAATGATCATGCGAACGGCAAATCGCCGTGCCCATTAGCTTGCGTGAAGGTGGGAATCTCGGGCGTGTGCCGCGCGCAATTTGCGGGCCGTCATTGCGGGGCGGTCCGACGATCAAGGCGCTGCAGGCTCGCGTTGAAGGCGGCAAGCGGGAGAAGACGGCGCGCGGCTCCGCTTTTGTTGCAATGCAATAAGCTGCGGGCGCATGATCATAGGCCCGGCAAATACAACCATTGGCGAACGGGATTGGACAGGTCGGCAGGGATCAAACTTAGATGGCGAAGCTCGTCGCGGGGGGCGGATGTCCCGGGCCGGTCGGGGCGGCGAGCCGCTGCGCCGACCGGGTAAGAAGAACGCGCTCGCGCAAGACGAGGCGAAAAAACAGGCTGGAGTCAGGGAGGACGCATCGCGGTATCATGAGACGCCGAGCACAACCCAGCGCAACACGCCGCCGCGCGCCGTGACGCGCACGCTACTGCGTCGGTGCCGATGCCGCCGCGGGATGGCGCAAGGCGACTCTCGGCGGCGGGCGGCTCGCTCTCTCCCGAAGCTTCCGGCCCTTGATCAACTTTCTGCCGTGCGAGGAATAACTCAGCCGAAAGGAGGCCTGCGGTGAACACTCTGCTTTACACGCTCTTCCGTCCCGTCATGGCTTGGCTCGCGTTTGCGGCATTCCTGATGCTCGCCTGCGCCGTGAACGGAAGCTCATCCCAAGCGGCCGCGGTGAAGGACTACGGCAAGCCCGGACAGGCGGTCGAGCTCGCCATCGGCTATCAGCCCTACTACACCGAATCCTGGTCCGGCTTGATCATGCGGGACAAGAAATTCTACGAGAAGTACCTGCCCAAGGGATCGAGCGTCACTTTCGAGATCGGGCTGCAAGGGGCCATCATCGTGAACGGCATGCTCGCCGGCAAGGTCGACATCGGCTACGTCGGCGACATGCCGGGCATCGTAGCTACGAGCCACGCCGACGTGCGCGACGTCCGCATCGTCTCGGTGCTCGGGCTCGGCTACGACCAATGCAATGCGTTTCTCGTGCGCACCGATGCCCCGGAATTCAAGAGTCCCGAGGAGGCCATCAAGTGGCTCGACGGGAAAATCGTCGCGGTGCCGCAAGGCAGCTGCACGGACCGCTTCGCGCGCGCGGTCTTCAAGAAGTACAACATCAAGCCGGCCGAGTACCTCAACCAGAGCATCGAGGTCATCACCAGCGGCTTCAGGGCCAAGAAGCTCGATGCCGCGGTTTTGTGGGAGCCGACGACCTCGCGCCTCGTCATGGAGGGCTTGGCCCGCAAGATTGCGACCGGCGCCTCGGTGAACGAGAACGACGGCGGCTTCATGGTCATGCCGCAAGCCCTCATCGAGCAGCGTCCGGACGTGGTCAAGGCCTGGCTCAATGCCGAGCTCGACGCCGAGCTCTACTTTGCCGACGAGAAAAACGCGATGGACGTCGCCAAGATGGCGGTGGGCCAGACAACCGGCTTCCCCGAGAAGACCTTGTGGTACTCGGCCTACGGCACCTACCCGGCTGCCGTCGGCGGCACCAATGTACGGATCGTGCTCGACTACGGCTTTACGCCGGAGGCGATGGACCTCATCCACAAGGCCGCGAGCTTCCTTTACGAGATCAAGAGCATCAAGTCCGACCTCCGGCCGGAAGCGGTGCTGCCGCAATTCACGGCGGATATCCTCAAGGAGCGGGGCCTCAAGGCGCCGGTCGGCGAGGTGAAAGCGCTGCCCGACTCCGCTTATACTGGGCCGTAGCGGGCGCGCGCTCGGCATGGCCTAGCCCTCGGAATCATGGATATGTGTTGCACCCCCCTCCCTACCCTCCCCCTCAAGGGGGGAGGGGATATGCGCGTGCCATCAATAACTTGCCCCTCCCCATTGAAGGGGGAGGGTAGGGAGGGGGTGACGCTCGGATTTTCGAGAGGCGGCACTAGGCGCTCAGGCGACACGAAGCGAGGCGCGTGCT
>DATJAC010000234.1:0-19144 GCA_035516655.1 Alphaproteobacteria bacterium
GGAGATGAAGCCGCAACCGCCACCGGCCGCAGCGGCGCCAGCACCGGCACCGGAGGAGGCGAAGCCGCAATCGCCACCGGCCGCAGCTGTGCCAGCGCCGGCACCGGAGGAGATGAAGCCGCAACCGCCACCGGTCGCAGCTGTGCCAGCACCGGCACCGGAGGAGGCGAAGCCGCAACCGCCACCGGTACCGGCGGCGCCGAACCTCCCTCCGGCAGCCGCCGTCGCCGCGCCGCAGCCGTTGCCGCCACCGGTGGTATCCGCCCCGGCTGCCGAGCCCGCGCCGCCGAGCCCCCCGCCGCCGGCGAGCGAGGCGCAAGCCAAGCCGGCGCCCGAAGTCGTGGCGAACCTGCAGCCCCCGCTTACGCAACCCTCTTTGCGAGAGCGCGTGCAGTCGGTGCTGCGGCCGATGGAGTGCAAATCGCTGCGCGCCGCGGTCAGCGGCAACGGCATCGTCGATATCGACGGTTTCGTCTCCTCGCCGAGCGACCTCGACGCCTTGCCGGTCCGCTTGGCCGCATTGGGCGGGGTGAGCAAGGTGAACCTCCACGTGAGCGTGCGCAAATGGCCGTTCTGCGCGGTGCTCGCGTTGCTGCAAGATGAGGCGGTCACGCCGGGGGCTGAGAAGGGCCCGCTCAGGATCGTGCTTAATCATGGCTCCGCGGTTTATCGCGACGGCGACAGCTTGGAGTTCACCGTCAACGCTGCCGCTGCCGCCAAAGGGTACCTCTACGTCGCCGTCGTCGATCCCGAGGGCAACGTCCTCCATCTCTTTCCCACCGACGGCAAGCAGGACAATCGCATTTCCGCGGGGATGCGGCACAAGTTCGGCTCAATCCTCCCCGACGGCAAGCCGGAACTGCTCATTTCGCCGCCCGCCGGCGATCTCCTGATCGTGGCCCTGTTGTCGCCGGAGCGGCTGTTCGCGGCCTTGCGGCCCAGCGTCGAGCCGGTCGGCGATTACCTCGCGGCATTGAAGTCCGCCGCGGAGGCGTTGCAACGCGCGCGGCCCGGCGCGTCGGTCATTGCCGAGACCGTGACGCTGCAGACGCTCGAATAACGCGCTCGTCCGAGGCAGGCGTAAGTCCCGCCGTGCCGCGCTCACTCCCGAGACTGAAGCTGGCGACCGAAGGTCTGCGATTCGTAAGTCGCACCAGTCATTTATGAAGAAATTAGCTTTTGAATTGTATGCAGGGGACGTGTGGTCAACCCTTTGAAACTAGCGTCATCTTTGAAACGCGTATCCAGTCAAGACAGGCCGCAGCGTGGGAACTGCGACCGCCGGATGCGTCCCCGACGCCGCCTTTCGGCTTCCGGATACCCCCAGCGGAATGCTATCGTTCACGCCGATCCCCGGTCATCTGGGGAATGTCGGTTGAACGAGGGAGATGTGCGATGAGACGAACATGGCGGAGGGCGATTTTTTGGGCTATCCCGCTCGGCCTCTTTCTCGCGAACGCAGCGGCGGCGCAGACCATCAAGAGCTTCATGGACAAGAACCCGACGTCGGACGAGCTCATCGACGCGCTGACTCCGCACGCGGCCGACACCGCCGACAACCCGGCGGTGCAATACCGCGGCCTCACCATGACCAAGAAGACCGGGCAGACGAACACGCTGCAGCCGGCTTCCATGCCCGTCGTGGCGCTCAACGTGAACTTCGCGTTCAATTCCGTCGTGCTGACGCCCGAATCCCAGGAGCTCCTCAATCAGCTCGCGGTGGCGATGCAATCGCCGGCCCTGCAACACTACCGCTTCCAGCTCGAGGGGCACACCGACAGCAAAGGCAGCGCCGCCTATAATCAAAAGCTGTCGCAGCGGCGCGCGCAGGCGGTCCGCGACTACCTCTCCGGACGGGAGAAGGTTCCGGCGACGCGGCTCATGGCCGTGGGCAAAGGAGCTTCCGAGCCTCTCGATCCCGCCCACCCCGAGGCTGCCATCAATCGCCGGGTGCAGATCGCCAATCTCGGGAACTGAGCCGCGCTGGTCGCTTGGCAGTAGGGCGAATCATCGGCACGTGAGACACTCCCTCCCCCTTGAGGGGGAAGCCAGTTCATGGCCAGGAGGGACGGGGTGGCGCTGCGCCAGTCCTATGTCCGTCCGGCCAAGCGGGCAGCGCCGGCGCGAGCGCGGCTGGAAGCTCTACTCGCTGCACGCCCCCGAGGTGGAAGGCATCGGCAAGGGCAAGGCGCACAGGCCCTACGGGTTCGGCCTCAAGAGCTTACCCCTGCGAAGGCTGGGGTCTCGATCGCCGCCGCCAACGGCCGCGCGCCGGGCGGCCAGTTCATGGCTTGAGCCGCCTGAGCGAAATGGCGATGCCGCGGTCGCCGCCTTGTGGCCGAGATTGGCGACGCTGCGCTTCGAGCGCTCGTTGGAAAGCACGGAATAGGCCTGGGCGTGCTTGTCCTTCTTGGTCCAGATGATGTCCTCGTTCTGCTGCACGTGCGAGCCCTTCCACGGCTCTGCCGAGCCGTGGCCGGTGCTGCCGGAGCACGTCGCCACGCGGAGATGGATGCTCTGGGGTTGCGGAGCGTCGCTCTGCGCGTAGAGCGGCGTCGCGGCGGCGGTTCCGAGCAGAAGCGGTGCTTCGGCGATGGCCCGCCGCGGAAGTGCCGCAGGAAATGCGGCGCAAGACATGTTTCCCCCGGCTCGGTGCCCCGCGACGCCTGGCCGCGCTGTCGCACGGCATGCGCAAGTACTGTAGGTGAAGTCCGCGCGCCTGCAAAAACTTAGCGAGAGCCGCGCGGTTTCGAGCTGGAAATCGAGGGCGGCTTTCGGTGAGAGTGGGGGGGATGGCAGCAGGACCCTACAACCCATGAGCCTGGGCGCGCTTCTGCTCATTGCTTCGCCTTTCGTCGGCAGCTGGCTCGCGACCCTTGCCGTGCGCCTGCCCGAGGGCGAGCCGGTCGCGTGGGCACGCTCGCGCTGCCGCAGTTGCGGCCACAGGCTGGCCCCGCGCGATTTGGTGCCGCTCTTGAGCTGGCTTGTCCTGCGCGGGCGCTGCCGCTACTGCGGCGGTGCCATCAGCACCTATTACCCTCTCGCCGAGCTGGCCGCCCTCGCCCTCGCCTGCGCGGCCGTCGCCCTCGAGAGCGGGCCCTTCGTGCTCGTCACCTGCTGCTTCGGCTGGGCGCTGCTCGCACTGGCACTCTCTGATCTGCGTGCCTTCCTGTTGCCGGATGCGATCGTCCTGCCGCTCATTCCCTGCGGCCTTGCCGTCGCCGCCTTCGCCGCCCCCGAGCCGGGAGTGACGGGAGCGGCGATCGCGGGCGAGCATGTCGTCGCCGCAGCCCTCGGCTACGGCGTCTTCGCCGCCGTCGGCTGGGCCTACAGGGCCGTGCGGAAGCGCGAGGGCTTGGGTGCCGGCGACGCCAAGCTGATGGCGGCGGCAGGCGCCTGGCTCGGCTGGCAGCCGCTTGCGCTCCTGGTGATGCTCGCCGCGGGCATGGCTCTGGCGGGCGCCTTGCTCGCGCATCGAACGCTCGCACTGGGCAGTTTGCGAACGCAGAAGGTGCCTTTCGGCGCGCCGCTCGCCGCGGCGATCTTCCTCTTCTGGCTGGCGCGGTCCTGGTGGGGCCTTTACGAGCTCAGGATCATCTAGGCCGCCCGGCGCCTCCGGGCGACCCTTGGCCGTTGATCCGGCGATGGAATCCGGGTAATGCGTAGCGCGATGGGCGAGCAGCGGTCATGCCGTTTGTGCCACGGGCACGATCTCTCCGAAGCACTGCTGCTCGACCGCATGCCGCTCTCCCATCATCTCAGGTGCCATGCGAGCGAGCCCGATCCGCGCTTCTCGCTCCGCTTCGAGATCTGCAAGGGTTGCGGGCTCTTCCAGATCGTCGACCCCGTGCCGGCGGCCCTCATCTACGGAGAGGCCGATACCTACACTACGGGCTTTCAGAAGCCCCGCCATCTCGACGACTTGATCACGACCGCGCTCGCTTGCGCCGACCCCGGTCGCGCGCTCGACGTCGGCTGCAACGACGGCGCCCTCATGGAGGCGCTCAAGCGCCACGGCTACGGCTTCGTGGCGGGGGTCGAGCCGAACGCCGCCGCGGCGGCTCTCGCCGTCAAGGCGGGGCACATGGTCTATCGCGATTTTCTCTCGCCGGCGCTCGCCGAGCGCATCGTGGCCGAGCACGGCGTTTTCGACGCCCTCTATCTGCGCCATGTCGCCGAGCATATCGGCGAGCTCGCGAGCTTCTTCGCGGCCTTGCGCCGGCTGCTCGGCGAAGGCGGGCTCCTGGTGATCGAGCTGCCCGAGGTCGAGGCCGGCTTCGCGCGCGGCAATCCCGCCATTCTCTGGGAGGAGCATGTCAGCTATTTCACCGAGCCCTTGGCCGCCTACCTCTTGGCACTCTACGGCTTTCGCATACTCGAGCGGCGGCGCTACGCCTTTGGCGGTGGCTCCATCGCGTTCGTCGCCCGCAAGGAGGCGTTGGCCGACACCCCCCCGCCCCCGCCCCGTCCAG
Organism: Alphaproteobacteria bacterium; assembly: GCA_035516655.1. Lineage (GTDB taxonomy): Bacteria > Pseudomonadota > Alphaproteobacteria > JACZXZ01 > JACZXZ01 > DASPPM01. The sequence continues at coordinate 4,473 of DATJAC010000234.1, forward strand.
CAGCGGCGATCCGCCTCGCCCGCCGCTTCGTGACGGGCGTCGGACGCTATCGCCGCGCCCTCCGCACCACCCTGAAGGCGGCCCGAGCGGCGGGCTATAAGGTCGCGATTTACGGGGCCGCCCCGCGCTCCGCCGCGGTGGTCGGCGCCTGCAAGATCGGCACGGCGCTCGATCTCGTGATCGACGATCGCAGCGACATCCAGGGCCGCCTGCTGCCGGGGACCGAGCGGCCGATACGCTCGCTTGCCGAGGCAGCCACCGAGGTCGGCGGCCCTCTGCTCTGCCTTCTCGGGGTGGGGGCCGAGAACGAGTTCAAGGTGCGGGCACGGATGGCGGCTCATTTGCAGGCACCCCCGCTCTGCATTAGCCTTTTCCCGCCGCGGGACACGCTCGCCTCGGTGGCGGCGGCAACGGCAGTCATCGCCGGCGGTGTCGGCACGCGAGGGGGGTAGGTTGGCCCGGTACGATATTCCCTACGTGAATCTCGCGGCCCAGAGCGCCGAGCAGCTGCCCGAGCTTACGGCGATCTTCGAGCGCGTCATGCGGCGCGGCGCCTTCGTGACCGCGGAGGAGGAGGTTAAGCGGCTCGAAGGGCGCTTGGCCGAGTACTGCGGAACCCGGGAGGCGGTGGCGCTTGCTTCCGGGACGGCGGCATTGGCGCTCGCGCTGAAGGCGGCGGGGATCGGGCCGGGCGACGAGGTCATCACGCCCCCCAATTCTTTCGTGGCCTCGACGGCTACGATCGTAGAGGCGGGCGCGCGGCCGGTCTTCGCCGACGTGCTGCCGGACCAGAACATCGATCCCGACGCGATCGAGCGCGCCATCACGCCACGGACCAAGGCGATCATGCCGGTGCATTTGACCGGGCGGGTCTGCCGCATGGATCGGATCGTCGAGCTCGCGCGGCACCACGGCCTGGCGCTGATCGAGGACGCGGCACAGGCGGTCGGCTCATGCTTCCAGGGACGCAAGAGCGGCTCGTTCGGCCATTTCGGCTGCTTCTCCACCCATCCCCTCAAGAACCTCAACGCGGCGGGCGACGGAGGCTTCGTGACCACCGATGACTCGGGGGCCGCCGAACGGCTGCGCCGGCTGCGCAACCACGGGCTCGCCGACCGCGCGACCGTCGATGAGTGGGGCACGCTCGCGCGCATGGATGTGCTGCAGGCGGCGATTCTGAATTACCGCTTCGACAAGCTGCCCGAGGTCATCGCGCGGCGGCGGGAGAACGCGGCGACCTACCAGCGGCTGCTCAAGCACGGAAGCGTGTTCGCCCCGCCCTGCCGGCAGGACGAGTTCAACACCTTCCATACCTTCGTCGTTCAGGTCGAGCGCCGGGACGAGCTGCAGCGCCACCTGCGGGAGCTCGGCATCAAGACCGCGATTCACTATCCCGTGCCCATCCACCTCCAGCCGGCCGCGGCAGGGCTCGGCTACAAGGCGGGCGACTTCCCGGTCACCGAGCGCCAGGCCCAGCGCATCATCACGCTCCCCGTCAACCAATACATGCGCCCCTCGGACGTCGAGGCCGTAGCGCACGAGGTCTTGCGCTTCTACGGCTCCTGATGCGGCCGGCTGAATCCTCATCCTTCGAGACGCGTCGCATGCGCGACGCTCCTCAGGATGAGGATCCCGGGTTTCGGGGTTCACCTCACCCTGAGGAGCCGCCGCAGGCGGCGTCTCGAAGGATGAGGTGAACCTGACCCGCCGCCGGGCGCGCCGCCTTGATTTGGCGCCCGCGTTGGTCTATCGGGATGAGCTAGACTTCCATGAAGGCGGCCATGGCATTCACCTATGCGACCGACCTCGAGGGGGTGAAGGCGCAGCCCCTCGACGAGCGCAGCCGCTATCTGCGCGGCTTGATCTTCCGCGCCATCGAGCAGGGCGGGCGCGGCCATATCGGGCCCGCACTCTCGATCGTCGAGATCATTCGCGTGCTTTACGACGACATCCTCCGCGCGCGTCCGACCGAGCCGAAATGGCCGGGACGCGACCGCTTCATCCTGAGCAAGGGTCATGGCTGCCTGGCCCTCTATGCGGTGCTGGCCGACAAGGGATACTTTCCCGCGCGGGAGCTCGACCGCTTCTGCCATTTCGACGGCATCCTCGGCGGCCATCCCGAGGTCATCGTTCCGGGCGTTGAAGCCTGCACGGGAGCGCTCGGCCACGGCCTCCCGGTCGCAGTCGGCATGGCGCTGGCCGCTCGCATTCAGGGGCGCGACAGCCGGATCGTGGTGCTGATGGGCGACGGCGAGATCAACGAAGGCTCCGTGTGGGAGGCAGCTGCCTGTGCCGACAAGCATGGGCTCGGCCATCTCGTCGCAATCATCGACTACAACCGGATGCAATCCGCGGGCAGCACATACGAGATCCAGAACATGGAGCCGCTCGCCGACAAGTGGACGAGCTTCGGCTTTGAGGTCTCGGAGTGCAACGGTCATGACGTCGGGGCGCTGCGCGCGGTACTGGGGGCTGCCGTGCGCCAGCCGGCCAAGCGGGCCCGCTTGGTGATCTGCCATACGGTCAAGGGCAAGGGCATCCCCTCGGCCGAGAACAATCCGTCCTGGCACCACAAGTCGGACCTGACGGAGGAAGTACGCCGGGCCATCCGCGGCGCTTCGGGCTGAGGGCTGCCCCCGTGCGCAAGCGCAGCCTGGCCATGGTCTACGAGCTCGCCAAGCGCGACCGGCGCGTCGTCTTCATCGGCTCCGATCTCGCGCCCGACACCCTGCCCGAGCTCAAGCGGCATTGTCCCGAGCGCTACTTCATGGAAGGGATCGCCGAGGCCAACGTGATCGGCATGGCGGCCGGCATGGCCTTGGAGGGGATGCTGCCCTACGTCAACACGATCGCGACCTTCATCACCCGCCGCTGCTATGAGCAGGTGGCCGTCGATCTCTGTCTGCACGATCTTCCGGTGCGCCTGATCGGGAACGGCGGCGGCTACGTCTATGCGCCCCTCGGCCCGACGCACCAGGCGATCGAGGATATCGCCATCATGCGCGCGCTGCCCAACATGACGGTGACCGCCGTCTGCGACGCGGACGAGGTCGCCCGCTTGATGGACGCCAGCCTGGACTGGCCGCACCCGATCTACATTCGTCTCGCCAAGGGCGGCGATCCGATCATCAGCCGTGCCGAGCGCGGATTCGCGATCGGCAAGGCAATCGACATGATCGACGGCGAACGGGAGCGCTCCGACGTGCTGCTGATCGCGACCGGCGTGGCCACGACCCAAGCGCTCCGGGCGGCCGAGCGGCTGGCGGAGGAGGGGCTGCGCTGCCGGCTCCTCCACCTGCACACGATAAAGCCGCTGGATCGTCGGGCCGTCCTCGATGCGGCGTCCGCCGCGGATCTCGTCGTGACCGTCGAAGAGCATAGCGTGATCGGCGGCCTCGGCAGCGCCGTGATCGAAGCCCTCGTCGACGACGGCCCGGGCCGCTTGCCGCGCATCAAGCGCCTCGGCATCCCCGATAAGTTCGCCAACCACTACGGCAGCCAAAGCGCCTTGATGGCTCATTGGGGGCTGGATGCGGCCGGCATCGTCCGCGCCGTGCATGATGCGCGCGGAGGCTCGCGCCGGTGACCGGAGCGGGCCCTAATCCTGCGGCCGGACCGCGACAAATTTTCGTTGCCAAAATAGTCCGGGACACCCATTCTGGTTGCGGGGAAGCCAAGCAAAATAGCGTTCCGACGGCAGCCGGGTCGCCTCGGGAGAAATCGCCGTGGAGGGGGGAGGTGCGTCATCGCTAGGAGGCCGGGTAACGCGGTTCGTGGCGCTTTAGGCACGGCGTTCGCGCTCGACGCGGGCGGCTCTCGAGCGCCCGCGCGCCCCGCGGGGCCGGGCGTGGCGATTGACAAATTAAAGACGCTCGACGAGTTGGCCGCGATCGCCGCGGCGGCGCGGGCTGCGGGCAAGGACGTCGTTCTCGCGCACGGCGTGTTCGACATTTTGCACATCGGCCACAAGCGGCACCTCGAGACGGGCAAGCGCCAAGGCGACGTCCTCATCGTCACCGTGACCGCCGACGATTATGTGATCAAGGGCCCGGGACGGCCGATCTTTCCGGAGAAGTTGCGGGCGGAAATGCTCGCGGCACTCGACGTGGTCGACTATGTCGGCATCTCGCCGAGTCCGGGGGCCGAGCTCGTCATCGGCAAGATACGGCCCTCCGTCTACGTCAAGGGGTCGGAATACAGCAACGCGGAAGACGACGTCACCGGCCGGATCACGACGGAGAGGGAGTGCGTCGAGCGTTTCGGCGGGCGAGTCCTATTCACCGACGACATCACCTTCAGCTCCTCTAGTCTCGCCAACCGGGCACTGCAGGCCTTTCCCGAGGACGCGGCCGAATATCTGAAGGGCTTGCGCGGGAAAGTCGGTTTCGGGGAGCTGCAAGCCCAGCTCCGCGCCTTGCAGGGAATGCGTTGCCTGATCGTCGGCGACACGATCCTCGACGAATACATCTACGTCGAGCCCCTCGGCAAGCCGGCGAAGGAGAACATCATCGCGGCGCGCTATCTCGAGCGGGAGATGTTCTCCGGCGGGGTGATCGCCACCGCGAACACGACGGCGCAATTCTGCAATCACATCGACCTCGTGACGCTGCTGGGTCAAGCCGACAGCCGCGAGGAATTCATTCGGCAGTCCCTCCACCCGCACATCAACCTGGTCCCGTTCTATCGCGAGGGGGCACCCACGACGCTCAAGAGCCGGCTCGTCGATCCCGGCTACGTCAAGAAGCTGATCGAGGTCGCCTATCTCGAGGATGCGCCGCTCCCCCCTGCGAAGCAGGCCGAGATAAACGGATGGATCGACGCCGAAATCGAGAAATACGACATGGTCATGGTCAACGACTTCGGCCATGGCCTGATCGACGAGGAACTGATCGAGATCATGTGCCGCAAGGCGCGCTTCCTCGCCGTCAGCGCGCAGACCAACAGCGCCAACCGGGGCTTCAATCTGATCACGCGATACCCGCGCGCGGACCTGGTCTGCATCGACGAGCCCGAGGCGCGCCTCGCGGCGGCCGAGCGCCATGCGCCGATCGAAGCGGTCATTCGGCAGAAGCTCGGAACCCGGATGGAGTGCCGCACCTTCATCGTGACGCACGGCAAATTGGGCTGCGCGGTCTCGGCGAATGGCGGCCAAATCGAGCATATCCCGGCGCTGATCGACGAGGCGCTGGATACGATGGGAGCCGGGGACGCCTTCTTCTCGTTGGCCTCGCCGCTGATCGCCAACGGCTACGATCCCTTCATGGCCGCCTTCATCGGCAACGCCGTAGGGGCGATGAAGATCCGCATCGTCGGCCACCGCCACCAGATTTCCGACGTCGAGATCCTCAAGTACCTCGCGAGCCTGCTGAAATAGGGCCGCCCGCCGCCTTCGCGCCTCACACGAGCTTGAGGAGGACGCGACCGCCCTTGCCGCTGCGGACCAAGGACAGCGCCTCGTTGATGTCGTCGAACGGAAATTCGTCCGTGACGATGCCCTCGAAGGAGATACGCCCCGCCCTTTGCAGCCGGATCATGCGCGGAATGTCGATGTGCGGCCGTGCGTCGCCGCCGTGCGAGCCCGTGAGAACCTTGTTGAAGTGGATCGGCAGGGTATAGATCGTCACCTTTTCCGAGGGCACGCCGACGAGCACGCACGTGCCGTCGGGGTGGGTGAGATTGTAGGCGAGCTCGATCACCGATTTCACGCCGGTGGTCTCGATCACCTTGTCGGGCCCCTTGTCGCCGACGATCCCGCGGATGCCGGCGTCGAGCTCCGCGTCCGCGGTCTTTGCCGAATTGAAACAGTGGCTCGCACCCCGCTCGCGGGCCATGGCGAGCTTGTGATCGTGCAGGTCGACGGCGACGATCGGGTAGGCGCCCGCGAGGGCGGCGAACTGGACGATGTTGATGCCGACCCCGCCTACGCCGAACACCGCCACGGATTCCCCGATTTTCACGCCGGCATCGTTGTTGATGACGCCAGCGGCCGTGGTCACGGCACAACCGAGCAAGGGGGCCAGCTTGGGATCGTAGTCGTGCGGGATCGGCGTCAGCCGGTTCTCCGACACGATCGCGCACTCGTTGAAGGTGGTGACCCAGCCGGCGTTGAGCTTGGCCCCTCGCCAGCGGTATGACGCGGTGGCGCCCTGGATGCCGAGACTCGGCCGCCAGTGCATGACCACGCTGTCGCCCGGCTTCACGTTGGTCACGCCGGGGCCGATCTCGAGCACCTCGGCGGACGCCTCGTGACCGAGCAGGTGCGGGAGGAACTTGTCCGGACCCTTCGCCGCGTCGATCTCGTTGATCTGGGCGCCGCAGATCGAGGTGTAGAGAACCTTGACCAATACCTGCCCGACCTCGAGGGAGTCCGGGAAGGTGATCTCGTCGACGACGAGCGGGGCGCGGGACTTGGCGAGAATCGCCGCCTTGGCCGTCTTGATCTGCATGGCGATCGCGCCTTATTCGAAATAAATGAATTCGTAGTCGCCCGTGTAGCCGAAGTGGTTATACAGCCAGATCCATTCGGATGTGTGGAATAACGATTCGGCCGTGAGCGCCCAGCACTCGAGATTGAAGAGCTCGCGCTCGTTGCGATAGGCCTCGACCATGACGTATTTGTCGACGCCCACGCGCTCGATCTCCTGGAGAGCCGTTTGCAGCTCGAAGATGCGCAGGTTGTGCACGGAGCCGACGGCAATGACGAGATCGAAGCTCTTGTCGCCGAAGGGGTAGCGGTCCTGGGCCTTGTATTTGAACAGGTTGGGGCGGACCTCCTCCTTCGCATGGGCGAGGCCGTGATCGGAAATGTCGAAGCCGACGACCCGGGCCGCCGGCAGGAGCAGCTTGAGCTCGTAGAGCAGATAGCCCTTGCCGCATCCGACGTCGAGGATGCTCGCGTCCTCCTTGAGTCCGTAAGCATCGATCAGAGCCTGGGCCGCCGGCTTCCAGCGTCCGGGGATGTAGCGGTACCCGCCGTAGCCGTAGCGCCGGTCGCCGTCCCAATAATCGGCCCCGTATTCGCGCGCCTTCAACATGCAGCCGACCTTGTCGTCCGTCATGCGGTGGAGGTAATCGCGCTTCGTCGCCTGATGCAGCGGCGTCACGATGTTGAGCATCCTGCCCATAAGCTTCTCCCGATCATGCTCGCGCAGGTTCCGCCGCCGAGCCCGCCCGAGTGCGCCGCTCCGGCCTTGGTGCCCGACCGGCGCGGTTGTTCTCGCGCATCGCCGAGCGGCTTTCAATGCATAAATTCGCGGACGCGCCGTGCCGGCGCTGACGCAGGATACGCCGCCCCATGGCATTGCCGGGGTCGATCGATCGGCTCGGCGATGAGAGGAGGCTGGCGCGCCCGAGGGGATTCGAACCTCTGACCTTTGCCTCCGGAGGGCAACGCTCTATCCGCTGAGCTACGGGCGCGTGGGGAGGGGAACTCACCCTCGCCCTACATAGCGCAAAGTGCCGCGCAATGCAAAGGCGCGGGCGGCCCGTCGCGGCGCAAACGCGTCGGAGGCCGGGGTTCCGCCCCGGCCTCCTGCGGCTCAGGCGCTTTGGCGCCCAGGTCTCAGTTCGTGGCGGCGGCGTTCCAGATCGGCTTGCCGTCGGCTCCCTTGAGGTCCCGCGCCCAGCTCGTCTCGATCTGCATGATCACCGGCTCGGGCAGGGGCACGTAGTCGAGTGCCCTGGCCTGGTCCTGGCCCTTGCGCAAGGCCCAGTCGAGAAACTCGAGTGCGAGCTTGTTCTGGGCGGGATCGCCGTCCTTGCGCATGAGCATGTAGGTGGCCGCGGTGATCGGCCAGCTCTTCGCCCCCGGCTGGTCGGTCAGGATCAGGTAGAAGTTCTGCACCTTGCTGAAATCCGCGTTCGCCGCCGCGGCCTGGAAGGCCGCCATGGTGGGGGCGAGCCGCTTGCCTTCCTTGTTGATCATGTCGGCATAGGTGAGGTGGTTCTCCATGGCGTAGGCATATTCGACATAGCCGATGGCCCCACCCACCTGCTGCACGTAATTGGCAACCCCGGCATTGCCCTTGCCGCCGACTCCGACCGGCCAGGAGACCGAGGTATCCTCGCCGACTTTCGTCTTCCACTCGGGGCTGACCTTGCCGAGATAATCGGTGAAGTTGAAGGTGGTGCCCGAGCCGTCCGAGCGATGCACGACCGTGATCGCCTCGTGGGAGAGCTTGGCACTGGGGTTGAGCTTCTTGATCGCGGGATCGTCCCATTCCTTGATCTTGCCGAGATAGATGTCGGCGAGTGTGGGACCGTCGAACACCAGCTCGCCGGACTTGATGTCCTTGAGGTTCACCACCGGCACGATCGAGATGATGACCTGCGGGAACTGGATGATGCCGTTCTTGTCGAGCTCGTCGGGCTGCAACGGCTTGTCGGTGTTGGCGAAGAGCACGGTCTTCTCCTCGATCTGCTTGATGCCGCCGCCCGAGCCGATCGCCTGGTAATTGACCGAATCGCCGCGCTCCTTCGCGTACGTGTCCGCCCACTTGGAGAGCACGGGATAGATCGCCGTCCCGCCGGCACCCGTGAGCGTCGCCGCCTCGGCGCCTGAGAACGCGAGGCAGAGCGCGGCTGCAGCCATCATCGCCGAAAAGCGCTTGCTCATGCGAAATCTCCCTTCTCCGCGGGGCGGCCATCCGGACCGACCGGACGATCCCGCACCGCCGCGGTGGGCCGGACGGTAACCGGCGCAAATGACAGGTTCGTGACAGAGGGATGGGATTTGGCCAGGTTAAGAAAATTTAATGCGGCCGGCGCGGCCTGGCCCGGACGTCGGCATGGCCGCCGCCGCCGCTATGGCGGCGGATCCTGTCCGGCCTCCGCCGCGCGCTCGCACGTGCGCCACAGCTCCGCCGGCACGCGGGCGGCGAGCCAGCGGTGCACCTCGTGCACGAGCGCGTCGCGCCAAGAGAGCCGGCCGGGGCGGTAGAGCGGGGAGGCGAGGCCCTCCTGCTGGCGCTCGAGCATGGCCACGTCCTCGCGCGCCACGCGTTCCCAACGCTCGTAGTAAGGCCGGGCCTGCGCGGCGAAATCCGGGAGGGCCGTGGTCGCTTTGGGGAAGCAGCCGCCCAAGGAGAGCAGCGTGCGCTGCGGGCCGATCGGGCGCATGGCCAGCCACCACATGCAGTCCTGCGCGCAGGCGAATTGGGTCGTCGGCATGATCATGGTGAAATAGGTGCCGCGCGCGGCCTCGGGCGAGAGGGCGGCGATCGGCGGGAAGGGCGGGCGGTCGCCCAGCACGGCAATGCTCGTCTCGCTCAGCACCTGCAGGCAGAGCCAGTCGCCGCGCGTCGGGATCACGGCCTCGCGCTGGGCGCCCACGCTCTCGCGGTGGACCATGCCGGTGTGGTAGGCCTCGAGCGCGTTCTCGACGAGGAGCTTCCAGTTGCAGCGGCACTCGATCTCGGCACGCCAGGTGCAGCTCATCTCCGCGAAGCGGTAGCCGGCGAGCCGCTCGGGCAGGTCGCCGAGGGCGGTCATGAGGTCGGGGGCGGCCGGGTCGAAGTTGAGGAAGACGAAGCCCTGCCAGCACTCCAGGCGGACGGGGATGAGGCCGTGGGCCGCGGGTTCGAAACCCTCGGTCCGCTCCATATTGGGGGCGGCCAAAAGGCTGCCGTCGAGGCGATAGCTCCAGGCGTGATAGGGGCAGCGGATCGCCCGCAGATTGCCGCTGCCGGCGAGGAGCAGCGAGCCGCGGTGCCGGCAGCAATTGGCAAGCGCGCGCAAGGTGCCCTCGCCGTCGCGCAAGAGGATGACGGGTCCGCCCGCCGTGTCGATGGCGCGGAAGTCGCCGGGCAGCACGAGCTCCTCGACCCGGCCGGCAAAGAGCCAATGGCGCCGGTGGATCTCGGCCATCTCCCAGGCGAAGAACTCCGGCGATGCGTAGCACCAGCCCGGGAGTGCCGAGGCCTCGAGCAGGGGGGCCAATGCCTGGCCGCGCGCATCCGTCATGGCTCCTCTCGCGTCCGCCGCGTTCTCCGCCGCCGCCGGCCGATATCGCCGAACTGTCACGGAACGTCGTTAGGATGCCCTCCGCGGCAAAAATAAACCAGAGGGGCCCGGACGACGGCATGGGGCAGAGTGCGACCTTCCGGATGCACTTCGCGTAGGCCGAGGTTCCCCCCTCGCGGCCCGCGCGGGGCGCCTGAGGCCGATGTCCTCGGGCGCTTTTTTTTGGCCGCAGCGGACGCGGCGCGGCTAGGGCTCGGCACCGGCAAGGGCTTGCCGCACGCGGGCACCGATGCCGGCGAGCCGGTCGAGGGGCTCGTTGGCGAAAACGAAGCGCAGATAGCGCGCGGCAGCAGGCCCGCCCCAATTCGCCATCGCCGTGGCGGCGACCCCGCCCTTCGCCAGGAAGAGGCGAGATGCCTCAGCGCCGTCGAGACCTAACGCCCCCGTATCGAGCAGCAGCGACCAGCCGCCGTGGGGCGGGATCGCCGGCACGATGCCGTCGAGCTCGGCGAGGATGAGATCGCGGCGGCGCTGCCATTCGGCGACGGCCGCCTCGACGTCCGCCGCCGGCGCCTCGAGCGCCACCGCCGCCCCCTCCATGGCGATGCCGACCTGGCACACCACGTTCGAGATGCCGACGAGGCCCACGTCCGCGATGATCTCGGGCGGCCCCACCACCCAGCCGATGCGCCAGCCGATCATGCGCAGCTCCTTCGAGGCCGAGCCCACGGTGACCGTGCGCTCGGCCATGCCGGGCAGGCCTGCTGGATGCAGCACCTTGCGGCCGTCGAAGAGGATGCGCTCCATGGCCGCGTCGTAGATGAGGAGGAGATCGTGGCGCCGGCAGGCCTCGGCCACGGCCTGCCATTCCTCGGCCGTGAGCACCGCTCCCGTCGGCATCGAGGGGCTCATGAGGAGAAGGGCGCTGACCCCGGGTTCGGCGGCCACGGTGCGGAAGGCCGCGAGATCGAGGCGCCAGCCGTCGGCACTCGGCTTGAGCGGCGCCAGGCGCGGCACGCCGCCGGCGAGGCGCACACGGTTCAAGAGCCCGGCGTAGGTGGGATCGGTGAGCACCACGCCCTGCCCGGGATCGATCGTCGCCAGGAGCGCGTTGAGGATGCCCGAGAGGCCGCCCGCGGAAATGACGCAGGAGTGCCGCCAATCGTAGGCGATCCCGCTCATGCGCCCGACATGGGCCGCCGCCGCCTGGCGCAGGTGGTCCTGGCCGAGGAAGGGAAGATAGCTGTTGGCGGCGTCGTCCGCGACGGCGCGTTCCGTCGCCGCGAGGGCGGGGCCATAGGGCCGGATGTCCGTATCGAGATTCTCGAGGCGCAGGACCGAAGGGTCGGCAAGGGCGGTCGCGATGTCGCCCATGCGGTCGACGCCGATGCCGGGCATGTCCTTGAGACGTTGGGGGCGGGCGCGCGGGGGCATGGTCATGGCTCCTCGTTGTTCTGGCGTCTCGCCGGCTTCAGTCCTTGCCGAGGGCGGCGAGGCCGGTCCTATCCGCACCCGACGGCAGCGGCGCTTTCGGGTCCTCGATCCACGCCAGCACATCCGCCCACACGGTCTTGGCCTCGAGGTCGCGCAGCAGCATGTGGTAGCCCTTGGGATAGATCGCGATGCGGCGCACATGCAGCGGATCGGGCGGCAGGGCCTCGATCATATCCAAGGTCGGCTCCTTGGGAATGACTTCGTCGTGCTCGCCGTAGAGGATGAGGAGCGGGACGTCGTCGAGGTGCTGCGAGGCGGCCAGTGCTGCGTCCATCAGATTGACGAGACCCCAGACCGTGTCGATCCGCGTCTCCTTGATGACGAGCGGATCGTGTGCCAAGGCGATCAGCATGGCGCGGTTGTCCGAGGGCACGATGTGGAGGCCCTCTCCCGTGAGGCGATACCAGGGCAGGCTGTGGGCGCCGAGGAAGAGGGCGACGCGCGTGCCGAGGTCCATGGTGGCGCGGCCCCAAACGGCCGGGGCCGCGAGGATCGCACCCGCGATCTGCGGGCGATCGGGGCGTGCCAAGGCCGCCATGGCCACGGCCCCGCCCATGCTCTCGCCGAGGAGATAGACCGGCAGCTTCGGGTAGCGCTCATGCATCAGGGCGACCATGGCGTCGAGGTCGGCGACGAGGGTGTGCGTCCCCGGCCACAACCCGACCTGCGGCGCGCGGCCGAAGCAGCGCTGGTCGTAGGCATAGGTGGCGATGCCGTGCTCGGCCCACCACGCCCCCGGCATGGCGAAGGCGTTCGAGTAGTCGTTCATGCCGTGGAGGGCCACGATGATGGCCTTGGGCTCGTCGGCAATCGGCAGCCAGCGCATGATCGGCAGCTTGAGACCGTCGGCGGTGACGAGGGCGTCGCTTTCGAGGGCGGGCGGCTGACGTGGGGGGCCCGCAGCCTCGGTCTCCGGCGTGCAGGCAGTGGCGAGGCCTACGAGGCCTGCGAGGCCTGCGAGGCCCGCGAGGAGGAAGGAAAAGGCCGCAATCCCGCGGCGAGGCGTTCGTCGCATCAGCGCGCGCCCGCCGCGGCGGCTTTCTCAGGCACCCGCTCGCGCGTGATCTCGAGGAAGAGGTCCTCGAGATCCGCCTCGGTGGTCGAGAGATCGGCGATGCCCAAGCCGGCATCGCGCAAGGCCGTGAGAATGTCGCGGATGCGCACGGCACTCGGGCGATAGCGGAAGACGAGGCGACGCGGGCCCGCGAGCTCGACGTTGAAGCCGGCGAGGGCCGGGGGCAGCTCGGCAATATCCTGGCTCAGGATGACCGCGAGCTCCTTGCGGTCGAGCCGGCGCACCAGCGCGTCCTTGCTGTCGCAGGCGATCACGCGGCCATGATTGATGATGGCGATGCGGTCGCAGAGCAGCTCCGCCTCCTCGAGGTAATGGGTGGTGAGGAGGATCGTGGTGCCGTTGCGGTTGAGCCGCTGCACGTGGGCCCAGAGCTGCTGGCGCAGCGCCACGTCGACCCCGGCCGTGGGCTCGTCGAGGACCAATACGGGCGGGTTGTGCACCATGGCCTTCGCCACCATGAGGCGGCGGCGCATGCCGCCCGAGAGCGTGCGTGCGTAAGCGCCCGCCTGGGCGGAGAGCCCGACGGTCTCGAGCAAGGCGTCGGTCACGCGCTCGCTGGCCGGAATGCCGTAGAGCCCGGCCTGGAGATCGAGGAGCTCGCGCGGGGTGAAGAAGGCGTCGAGATTGAGCTCCTGCGGCACCACCCCGATCGCCGCCCGTGCCGTGCGCGGCTCGGCGTCGATGTCCACCCCCCAGACGCGCACCCGGCCGGCACTCTTGATCACGAGCCCGGCGAGGATGTTGATGAAGGTCGACTTGCCGGCACCGTTGGGGCCGAGGAGGCCGAAGAGCGAGCCGCGCGGGATCCTGAGGTCCACGTTCTTGAGCGCATGCCCGCCGCCGCCGCGATCGCTCGCGCCGCGATAGACCTTGTCGAGCCCTTCCGCCTCGATGGCGTATTCGGGCAAGCCCGGGCCGTCGCTCGTTCGCTGCGGAAGGGACTCGGCTGGCATGGCCGCTCGGGGGTGCCGCTCGCTCGCTGTTGATTATGGGCCGGCAATGGGTATCATCCGCCCGCGGGCGTGGTCAACGCCCGCACCCCGCCGCCGGCGACGCGAAAAGGCAGAGAGGCAAGACCATGGTCGAGGCACCGATCCCCGCAGCGCCCGAGGTCATCGAGGTGACGGAGACCGAGGTCGCCTGCGACGGCGGCGAAGGTGCCTTGGGCCATCCGCGCGTCTTCCTCGCGATCGGTCCGAGCGGGGAGGTCGTGTGCCCCTATTGCGACCGCCTCTTCAAGCTCAAGGCCGGAGCCAAGTCCGTCGCCGGGCATTGACGGCGCTCTTTCGCTCATCCTTCGCGACGCGTCCCATGCGCGACGCTCCGCAGGATGAGGATTCCGCGTTTGGAGTTCCCCCTCGTCCTGAGAGGCTGACTCAAAACGATCCGTTCACTTTCAATGCTCTATTCGTCACCCCGGCGAAAGCCGGGGTCCATGTCCGAAGCCCGGCTCGAGGCCGACGATGGATTCCCGCTTACGCGGGAATGACGATCTGTGCCGGGTCATGCATTGAAGACAACGCGTTCATCTCCGATCAGCCCCTGAGGAGCCGCCGCGGGCGGCGTCGCGAAGGATGCCGCGATAGCGCTCGACTCTCCCGCCCCGATCCGGCATCTTCGCTTGCCGTGAGCATGCTTTCCCACGCGTTGAGCGGCGGCCATGACCCGCGCCGCTAAATCCGCATCCGAGTTCCAGCCGAGCCACGTCTATCTCGTCGACGGCTCGGGCTACATCTTCCGCGCCTTCCACGGCCTGCCGCCGATGACGCGGCCGGACGGCACGCCGATCAACGCCGTCTTCGGCTTCACCAACATGCTGATGAAGCTCATTTCGGAGAGCGACGCCGACTGCATCGCCGTGATCTTCGACAGCGCGCGCGCGACCTTCCGCAACGAGATCTACGCCGACTACAAGGCGAACCGTCCCCCCCCGCCCGAGGAGCTCATCCCGCAGTTCCCGCTCGTGCGCGAGGCGGCACGCGCCTTCAACCTGCCGGCGATCGAGCAGGCCGGCTTCGAGGCCGACGACCTGATCGCGACCTACGCGCGCCTCGCGCGCGAGGCGGGGGCCAAGGTCACCATCGTCTCCTCCGACAAGGACCTCATGCAGCTTGTCAAGGACGGCATCGAGATGCTCGACCCC